>NZ_JADYVY010000060.1:0-3234 GCF_020194215.1 Bradyrhizobium sp. BRP20
TCATGGATGATCTGTTGCGGGAGTTTCTGACGGAGACCAGCGAGAGCCTGGACACCGTGGACAATCAGCTGGTGAAGTTCGAGCAGGAGCCGAACAACGCCAAGATCCTGGATAACATCTTCCGCCTGGTCCACACCATCAAGGGCACCTGCGGCTTCCTCGGCCTGCCGCGGCTGGAAGCGCTGGCGCATGCCGGCGAGACCCTGATGGGCAAATTCCGCGACGGCATGCCTGTGACTGCCGAGGCGGTGACGGTGATCCTGTCCTCGATCGACCGCATCAAGGAGATTTTGGCTGGCTTGGAGGCGACCGAGGCCGAGCCGGAGGGGAACGACCGCGATCTCATCGACA
Organism: Bradyrhizobium sp. BRP20; assembly: GCF_020194215.1. NCBI lineage: Bacteria > Pseudomonadati > Pseudomonadota > Alphaproteobacteria > Hyphomicrobiales > Nitrobacteraceae > Bradyrhizobium > Bradyrhizobium sp. BRP20. Next base: position 352 of record NZ_JADYVY010000060.1, read on the forward strand.
AGTTGGAAGCGATGGTCGAGCAGGGCATGGCGGCGATGTCAGGCTCGGCGCAGCCGATGCCGACAGCCGGCACTGCGGCTCCCGTTGCCGATGCGCCGCCGCTGGTGCCGGCAGCGCCCGCCGCTGCAGCCGCCCCCGCCAAGGAGATGACCATGGGCACGCTGGTCGATCAGACCCTGGAGCGCCCGCTGCGTCCGGGCGAGGTTTCGCTCGACGAGCTCGAGCGCGCCTTCCGCGAGACCGCGATCGAAGCGCCGGTGCCCGCGCCCGTGGCCAAGGCTGAGGTTAAGGCCGAGCCGGCTGCTGAAGCCGCAAAGCCCGCCAAGGAAAAGGCCGCGCCGAAGAAGTCGATGGCCGACGAGATGGCGGGCGAGGGCGACCGCATCGCCAACCAGTCGATCCGCGTCAACGTGGATACGCTGGAGCACCTGATGACCATGGTCTCCGAGCTGGTCCTGACCCGCAACCAGCTCTTGGAGATCTCCCGCCGCAACGAGGACACCGAGTTCAAGGTGCCGCTGCAGCGCCTCTCCAACGTCACCGCCGAGCTGCAGGAAGGCGTCATGAAGACGCGCATGCAGCCGATCGGCAATGCCTGGCAGAAGCTGCCCCGCATTGTCCGCGACCTCTCATCCGAACTCGGCAAGCAGATCGAGCTCGAGATGCACGGCGCAGACACCGAGCTCGACCGCCAGGTGCTCGATCTGATCAAGGACCCGCTCACCCACATGGTGCGCAACTCCGCCGATCATGGCCTCGAGACCCCCGCCGAGCGCCTCGCCAGCGGCAAGGGCGAGCAGGGCACCATTCGCCTCTCCGCCTATCACGAGGGCGGCCACATCATCATCTGCATCGCCGACAACGGCCGCGGCCTCAACACCGAGAAGATCAAGGCCAAGGCGCTCTCGTCCGGTCTCGTCACCGAGGCCGAGCTCGAGAAGATGAGCGAAGCCCAGATCCACAAGTTCATCTTCGCGCCGGGCTTCTCCACTGCCGCTGCCATCACCTCGGTCTCGGGCCGCGGCGTCGGCATGGACGTGGTCCGCACCAATATCGACCAGATCGGCGGCACCATCGACATCAAGAGCGTGGCCGGCGAAGGAAGCTCCGTCACCATCAAGATCCCGCTGACGCTCGCCATCGTCTCGGCGCTGATCGTCGAAGCCGCCGGCGACCGCTTTGCGATCCCGCAGCTCTCGGTGGTCGAGCTGGTCCGCGCCCGCGCCAACTCCGAGCACCGCATCGAGCGCATCAAGGACACCGCGGTGCTGCGTCTGCGCAACAAGCTGCTGCCGCTGATCCATCTGAAGAAGCTCCTGAAGATCGACAACGGCGCGGCCAGCGATCCCGAGAACGGCTTCATCGTGGTGACGCAAGTCGGCAGCCAGACCTTTGGCATCGTCGTCGATGGCGTGTTCCACACCGAAGAAATCGTGGTCAAGCCGATGTCGACAAAACTGCGTCACATCGACATGTTCTCCGGCAACACCATTCTGGGCGATGGCGCGGTCATCATGATCATCGATCCCAACGGCATCGCCAAGGCGCTCGGCGCCGCCGGCTCCTCGGCCCATGGCATGGGTGACGAAGCGGCCGGCCATCACATCGGAAGTGGCGAGCAGACCACCTCGCTGCTGGTGTTCCGCGCCGGCTCGTCGCAGCCCAAGGCGGTTCCGCTCGGCCTCGTCACGCGCCTGGAAGAGCTGCCGGCCGACAAGATCGAGTTCTCGAACGGCCGCTACATGGTGCAGTACCGCGAGCAGCTGATGCCGCTGGTGGCCATGGAAGGCGTCACCATTGCGAGCCAGGGCGCCCAGCCGATCCTGGTGTTCGCCGACGACGGCCGCTCCATGGGCCTCGTCGTCGACGAGATCATCGACATCGTCGAGGAACGCCTCAACATCGAGGTCGGCGGCTCCTCCTCCGGCGTTCTCGGCTCGGCCGTGATCAAGGGCCAGGCCACCGAGGTGATCGACGTCGGCCACTTCCTGCCGATGGCGTTCGCCGACTGGTTCACCCGCAAGGAGATGAAGCCGTCGCTGCATTCGCAGTCGGTGCTGCTGGTCGACGACTCGGCCTTCTTCCGCAACATGCTGGCGCCGGTGCTGAAGGCCGCCGGCTACCGCGTCCGCACCGCGCCGACCGCGCAGGAGGGCCTCGCGGCACTGCGCGCCCAAAGCTTCGACGTGATCCTGACCGACATCGAGATGCCCGATATGAACGGGTTCGAGTTCGCGGAAGTCGTCCGCTCCGACAACAACCTCGCTGCGACGCCGATCATCGGCCTGTCGGCGCTGGTGTCGCCGGCGGCGATCGAGCGCGGCCGTCAGGCCGGCTTCCACGATTACGTCGCCAAGTTCGACCGTCCCGGCCTGATCGCGGCGCTGAAGGAGCAGACCGCGGGTGCCGCCGGCGCCTCCGAGCTGAGCCGGGCGGCCGCGGCTTAAACCTTAAGCGGGATGGACCAGGAGACCCTGAAATGAGCAAGAAGACCCAGTCCAGCGAAGGCGCCATGGTCGAGTACGTCACCGCGATGATCGGTGGCCAGCTGTTCGGCCTGCCGATCTCCCGCGTCCAGGACGTGTTCATGCCCGAGCGCGTCACCCGCGTGCCGCTGGCCTCGCGTGAGATCGCCGGCGTGCTGAACCTGCGCGGCCGCATCGTCACCGTGGTCGACATGCGCTCGCGCCTCGGCCTGCCCAAGGACGAGGACGGCAAGACCGCGATGGCGGTCGGCGTCGACCTGCGCGGCGAATCCTATGGCCTCCTGATCGACCAGATCGGCGAGGTGCTGCGCCTGCCCGAGGACGGTAAGGAAGAAAACCCCGTCAACCTCGACCCCCGCATGGCCAAGCTCGCCGGCGGCGTCCACCGCCTCGACGG
>NZ_JADYVY010000061.1:0-2785 GCF_020194215.1 Bradyrhizobium sp. BRP20
TCGACAAGGGCTAACAGAACGGGGATTGGCCTGGGCCGTCGGCATCCCTCGGCACCTCAAGGTGTATCCGGTTGATGTGAAGCTCATTTGGCCGATTACCAAAGTCCGCGGGAAACCACGAAAGCACGTAAGCGCTTAGCCTTAACCCTTGCTTCGGGATCTGGATAGCTATGCGAAGAAAGCCTCCGGCTTTGGACGGAGGTTTTGGATGGGATTGGACAGCAAAAAAGACGTCCATTTGGACGGCCCATCGGCGGGGTCGGTTAGCCGGTTGGAAGTTCTTGAAGGACCGTCGGGGCGCCGCGTGCGTTCGGAAGCTGAGAGAGCTCGGATTGTCGCCGAGAGTCTGTTGCCCGGCGCCCAGGTATCCGAGGTCGCGCGCAAGCACGGAGCGACGCGCTGGCAGATCTACGATTGGCGACGGCGATTTCGACAGCGAGGCATGTTGCCGCCGTGCGAGGCATCCCCGCCGACATTCGCTCCGCTGGTCGTGGAACGTGCTTTGGAGGAGCTTCCTGCTCCGGCGATCAAGCTTGAGATCGTGATCGGTGATGTCGTGCTGCGGACGGATACGGCCATTGATGGTGAGCAGCTGTCCCGGGTGATCCGTGCGGTGCGAGCGTCACGATGATCGCGGCCGGTGCTGATCTGAAGATTTACATCGCGACGCGGCCGATCGACTTCCGCTGTGGCCACGATGGGCTTGCGGCGAAGGTGCAGGAGATGCTTCGTCTCGACCCGTTCAGCGGCGCAGCCTTCGTGTTCCGATCGAAACGAGCGGACCGGATCAAGATTTTGGTCTGGGATCGAACGGGCCTGGTGTTGGTGCACAAGCGTCTCGAAGGTTGCAAGTTTGTTTGGCCAACGATCGCAGACGGCGTGATGCGGATATCGCCGGCGATGTTCGCGGCCTTGTTCGAGGGGCTGGATTGGAGGTTGGTCCGCCCGGAAGAAGCGCGGCGCCCGCAGGTCGCTGGATAACTGCGGCAGAATGACTCGGCAGCTATTTTGAGCGTGGCACGCGCGGCGGCGATGTGCTCGAAATAGCGCATGAGCATCGCGGCGCTGCGCGACGAAAACGAACAACTGAAAGCGCTTTTGGCGCAAACGCAGGCGGCCTTGAGCGAGCATCAGGGGGCGCTGGCGGCGTCGGAGGAAGCGCGGCGTCGGCTGGAGGTCATCCTCGGCGAATTGCGGCGCGACAGGTTCGGCGCGAAGTCCGAGAAGCTGCGGCCAGATCAGTATCACTTACCGTTGGAAGACGTGGAGATCGCGCAAGGCATCCTGGACGCGGCGCAGGAGAGAGCCGAGGCTGTGATCAAGGGCCGATCGCGGAGCGTGCCGGATCAAGGTTCTCATCGCAATCGCGGCTGCTTGCCTGCCCATTTGCCACGCGTGGAACGGATCATCGAGCCTGCAAGCACGCTCTGCCCGTGCGGTTGCGGCGCCATGACGAAGATCGGCGAGGACGTCAGCAAGCGCCTCGACGTGATCCCGGCGCAATGGCGCGTGCTGGTCACGCGCCGGCCGAAATACATCTGTCGTCGCTGTTCGGGGCCCGTCGTGCAGGCGCACGCACCGGAGCACGTCGTGCCCGGCGGGCTGCCGACCGAAGCGGCCATCGCGCACGTGATCGTCTCCAAATTTGGCGACCATACGCCATTTTACCGTCAGGCCGAGATCTATGCGCGCCAGGGGATCCGGCTCGATCGGGCGACGCTGGGCAACTGGTCTGGCCGCGCCTGCTTCCACCTTCAGCCCATCGCGGACCACATGCGCCACCACCTGGCTATGGCGGATCGGTTGTTCATGGATGAGACCAAGGCGCCGGTACTGGATCCGGGGCGCGGCCAAACGAAGAAAGGCTACTTCTGGGCGGTCGCCTCCGACGACCGCGGCCACAGCGGCCCAAGTCCACCGATCGTGTTGTTCAGGTATGCCCCCGGTCGCAGCGGTGCCTTCGCGCAGCAGTTCCTGGACGGCTTTGGCGGACGCTACCTGCAATGCGACGCCTATGACGGCTATGACCGGTTGAACGAAGTCGTTCGACCACAAGGGCCTTGGACGCTCGTGCATTGCTGGAGCCATTTGCGCCGGCGCTTCGTCAAATTGGTGCGCAACAGCAAGTCACCGATCGCCGAGGCCGCTGTTCGGCACATCGCGCAGCTTTACGCCATCGAAGCCATGGTGCGTGGCTCATCGCCGGACATCCGGTTGGCCGCGCGCAAGGAGCACTCGCTGCCAATGATAGCCACGTTAAAGCTGTGGTTCGAGAAACAGCTTTCGATGATCTCCAGCGGTTCGACCCTCGCCGAGGATATCCGCTATGCGCTCAATCATTGGCAGGGGCTGACGCGCTTCCTCGAAGACGGACGTCTCGAGCTTGACACTAACCCGGTCGAGAACGCCATCCGGCCAATCTGCTTGACCAGGAAAAACGCTCTCTTCGCCGGACATGAAATCGGGGCCGAAAACTGGGCCTTGCTGGCATCGATCGTCGCCACCTGCAAACTCAACGACGTCAATCCGGCCAGCTACATCGCCGAAACACTCGAGGCGATCATCGACGGCCATCCCCATAGTAGAATCGAAGACCTCATGCCGTGGCGATTCCGCAAGGCGTCAAGCCAGTCTCAACAGGGACACGGCTGAGCGCTTACGAAAGCACCACGTGCCGGATATCTTATCGATTGCGGCAGAACACATGCTGGCGAGCGCCAAATGGAAAACCGTGAGTTGGCGCAGCGGGACGAAAGGTCGGCTGAAAGCCCGATTTGCTGCTCTC
>NZ_JADYVY010000062.1:0-2764 GCF_020194215.1 Bradyrhizobium sp. BRP20
CGCGTTCACGATGGTGATGCCGAACCACCAGTACAACAGTGGGCAAATCAGGCTGGCAAGCCTGAAGGGAAAAGTGCTGAGCCAGTAGAGCAATGAATCGAGGATCCCGATTCGATGCATCAGACCAAGGCTGCGCATGCCAAAGGGGCTGTATGAGTTGCGGACAATTTGCATCAAGCCGAGGCACCACCGTCCACGCTGAGTAATATACTCTTTCAGTCCTTCGGGAGCCAAACCTTCAGTCAATGGCTCGTTAAGGTACACAGTTTGCCAGCCGTTTTCCGCAAGCTTGAGGGTGAGTAGGAAGTCCTCGGTTACGCTTTGTGTTGGAATCCAGCCAATCTGCTCGACGGCCGGTACCCGCATTACGGATGATGTCCCACAGCAGATGGCAATCCCCCAAGCGTCCCGCGCTGGCTCGACGTTGTCAAAGAAATGACGTTGTTCATCCGGATATGCGGTGCTTATTCCAAGGTTATGTTGGATCGGATCAGGATTGAAGAAGTGCTGCGGGGTTTGCACGAGTGCGACGCTTGGCTCGTGAAACAACGCTAGCGTCCGCTCGATGAAGTCCGCATGGGGAACGAAATCTGCGTCAAGTACAGCGACAAAGACCGGGGGGGCTGGATCGCGGGCGCACGCGCGAAGTGCATGGTTAACGTTTCCCGCTTTAGCGTGCTCCTTATCCGAGCGTGCGAGATATCCGATTTCGTGCAGCTCGCAAAGTTGCCGCACCCAATTCCTGGCGCCGTCGTCGAGGATAAAAATCCGAAGCCGTGGATAGCGGATTTGCGCCGCGCCAATGATCGTGCGCTCGAGCACTTCCGACGGCTCGTTGTAAGTCGTGATAAAGACGTCCACACGCGGCGCTTCTCCAGGCAGCCACCATTCGGAGTACCGGTCTGCTTCTGCCGACCGCTCTTTCACCCGCGACAGTATGAAAAACGCGATGGTAGAGGAAAGCATCGTCAGAGCTTCGAGGATGGCGAATGCCCAACTGAACAGCGCGTCCGCAGTCCAGTCGAGGGGCGCCAGCGTTTCGGTGAAGCGCCAAGCCATATAACGCCAAGACAGTACGGCAGCCGTCCCCAGGAGCAGAGCGCGCCAATACCACTTCATCGGATTGAGAAACGGAAAGACGGTAAGGCAGAGCCCAATTATGAAGGCGGCGCCTGCGAAGGCAGCAACGAGTGGCGACAGCAGAATCATCAGAGTCCGTACCGCGTTATAAAGCGACGGAATTGTGCGATTGGGCCAGCTGTGAAGATGACGCGTCCAGTACGTCCAATCGCGCAGCCGAGATCTGCCTCTCCTGCAAGGTCTGGAACTGTCACTGTGACATCAAAGCGCTGGAGATGTTGCGCACTTGGACCCACAGCAAAATTGGTGTAGAGCGAGGCCGCACCGGATCCGCCAAGGCGGGTTATGGTTCCATTGAAAATACGATCATCTCGAAACAACCGAAATTGCGCGGCCGTTCCCACCGAGAGACCGTCGTAGAGAGATTCGCTGACGCCCGCGGTGACAATCTGGGTACTGCAGTCTACGATCTTGACGAGATCCTGGCCGCGCCGCGCGTATTGGCCATCGTCTATTAGTATGTCCCAGACCAGACCAACGACGCTGGCATTAAGGGTAGCGAAGCTCAGATTATTGACACGAAGACGCTCGGCATCGACTTGCCGGTCGAGCTGTACAATACGTGCTTTCACCTGCTCCTTGTCGACATTTAGCTCGGCCAACCGCTGCTCGAGCTCTCGGATACGTTGGGCCGAGGAGGGAGCGTCGTTATAGGACTCCCCGATGAAGACGCCCTCGCGAGCGGACGTAAGTTCCGTCTCCAAATATTTCACTCGCTGCTGCGCACTCTCCAGTTCTTGCTGCGCGACGTCGTAAGTTGCACGAGCGCGATCCAAATTCGCCGCCGTCTGTACACCACGCGTGCTCAGTTCGTTTGCTCGCTTGCATTCTGCGTCCGCTTGACGAAGGCGTGTGGCCGCAGCGTCTTGAGCTGCTTTCGTTTCGGCAATTCGAGCCTCAATCTGCCGAACCCTTCCGCGCTGGTAATCAGTTGATTGAACATCGAAGCGAGACCTGGATGCGGACAAGGCCTCTCGCTGGCCAACGAGACGGTTGAGCTCGATCTGCTGGTTCGTGCGATCGCGATCAAGCTCAAGAAGCCTCGCGGTATCGAAGCGTTGGTCGTTGATTTCTGCTATGAGCTCGCCGGGACTAATGCGCGCGCCGATGCTCTTTACGGCAAGCGTTACCTTTCCTTCGATTGGGGCGCGAACGATGTAGAGCCGAGCATTGAGTGTAGCGTCCGCCGATGTTCCAGCGAAGTGCTCACCGATAATAACGTACAATCCCACTGCCGACAGGGCCAAGCCGACGATTGCACGTACGAGCCTCATAAGGACATTCCAACTGCATTTATGACGGGAGGGTCGCGCAGCGTATTACTGAGCAGCTACGGTCCAATCGTTTTCGCCTAGGCGACCCTCCGCCCTGCTTTGGATTGCCAAGTCCGCTCGGATGCAAGTGTTAGCGGGTCAGGCGTCATGATCAGACTAACAGGCTGGTAAAGAAGAGCTTCGTGATCTCAGCGGCAGGAGGATCCGTATCGTCAGAAGTGCAAACGGTCATGAATTCATTCCTGCAGTTCCAGCAGCGCCAGAGATCTTGGACCCCCCGCGCACCGATGCGTTCATGCCACTCGAGGTGGACCAATGCAGAGCCACATTGAGGGCAGTTTTTGTGACGT
>NZ_JADYVY010000063.1:0-2645 GCF_020194215.1 Bradyrhizobium sp. BRP20
TGCCGCGCGGCAATCAGGGTGACAGTGGAGCGTCAATCAGGATGAGAGAGCTTCGCCGGGCTCGTGACGCAGGGAGGGCGTAGCCCGACCGGAGTTACGAGCCCGGCGTCGGCGCGATCCACAGGGGACCGCGCCGACTGGTGATCGCGGCCGGCTGGTTGTGCAAGTGGTTCTTCCGCCAAGAGGAATCACTCGCTTGCCAGGCCGATACATTACCGATCACCAGATGAGGCTCTACATGAAGTACCGTCAGACCGATACCCCGCCAGTGGCCGCCGCCAAGGCGTCGTTCAGTACCTCGACCGCGTATCGCTTCGAGAAGGATCGAAGGCTCCCATCGCAGAAGAAGGGAGCCCGCGGCCGGCGCCGACCGGACCCGTTGGCCGGTGTTTTTGAGACCGAGGTCGTACCGATGTTGAAGGCGGCCCCCGGCGTGCGGGCTGTCGCGATCTTCGAGGAGATGTTGCGCCGCCACCCTGAGCTCGGGGCTGGAATCCGCCGCACGCTGGAGCGCCGGATCCGCGCCTGGCGGGCAATCCACGGCGAGGAGCAGGAAGTCATCTTCCGTCAGACCCACGAAGTGGGTCAGGTCGGCCTGTCCGACTTCACCGACATGGGCGAGCTCGGGGTCACCATTGCGGGCGTGCCGCTCGATCATCGCCTCTATCACTTCCGGCTGGCCTATTCCGGCTTTGAGCACGCGCATGTCGTGCTCGGTGGCGAGAGCTTCGTCGCCTTGGCCGAAGGGCTGCAGAATGCTCTGTGGTCGCTCGGCGGCGCGCCGCGGGAGCATCGGACCGACAGTCTGTCGGCCGCCTTCTGCAATCTGGACCGGAATGCTCAGGACGATCTGACCCGGCGGTACGAGGACCTCTGCGCCCATTACGGCATGCGGCCTTCCCGCAACAATCGCGGCATCGCCCATGAGAATGGGGCGATCGAGAGCTCGCATGGCCATCTCAAGCGGACGATCGCCGATGCGCTGCTGTTGCGCGGCACTGCCGACTTCGATGATCTCGCCGCCTACCGCGGCTTCATCGACGAGATCGTCAGCCGCCGCAATGCCCGCAACGCCAAGCGCATCGACCACGAGCGCGCTACCCTGCAGGCATTGCCAGATCGCCGCACCTCGGACTACGAGGAGGTGATTGTCCGCGTGACGTCAAGCGACGGCTTCACCTTGCGCAAGGTGTTCTACACCGTGCCGTCACGCCTGATCGGCCACCAGCTGCGGGTGCGCCTTTACGATGATCGTCTCGACGTGTTCGTCGGCGGCACCCATCTCGTCACCCTGCAGCGTGGGCGGCCGCATCCCAACGGCAAGCACGACCAGGTCGTCGATTATCGGCACGTGATCCATTCCTTGCGGCGCAAGCCGATGGCGCTGCTCAATCTCGTCTACCGTGATCGGCTGTTCCCGCGCGATGCCTATCGGAAGACCTTCGATCGTTTGCGCGAACGGCTGCCGGACAAGAAAGCCTGCCGGCTCATGGTCGATCTGCTTGCGCTGGCGCACGAGCGCGGCTGCGAGGCCGAACTCGCCGGTCAGCTCGCCGCTGACCTGGACGCCGGCCAATTGCCCGATCTCGGACAGCTGCGCACGCACTTCGCGCCCGATCCTGCCCGTGTGCCGCAGGTCGTGGTGCATCTCGCGCCACTGGCCGCCTATGAGTGCCTTATCGGCACCGCCGAGATCGGAGGTGCCGCATGAACACGGCCAACACCGTCGACACCGCGCGCCTCAATCTGTTGCTCAACGAGCTGCGGCTGCCCGCCATCAAGGTGCTGTGGCCGCAATTTGCTGAGCAGTCCGACAAGGAAGGCTGGCCGGCGGCCCGCTTCCTCCCCATTGCCGAGCACGAGATCGCTGAACGCAGCCGCCGTCGCATCGAGCGCCACCTCGTTGATGCACGGCTGCCAGCCGGAAAGACTTTCGACAACTTCGACTTCGAGGCCGTGCCGATGGTCTCCAAGGCGCAGGTCACCGCGCTCGCCGCCGGCGACGGCTGGCTGGGCAAGGGCGCCAATTTGCTGCTGTTTGGCCCGCCCGGTGGCGGAAAGAGCCATCTCGCAAGTGCTCTCGGCCTCGCTCTGATCGAGAACGGATGGCGCGTTCTCTTCACCAGAACCACCGATCTCGTGCAAAAGCTCCAGGTGGCGCGGCGCGAGCTCAACCTCGAGGCCGCCATCAACCGCCTTGATCGCTTCGATCTCCTGATCCTCGATGACCTGGCCTACGTCACCAAGGACCAGGCCGAGACCAGCGTGCTGTTCGAACTCATCAGCGCACGCTACGAGCGACGCTCGATGCTGATCACAGCCAATCAGCCATTCGGCGAATGGAACAGGGTCTTCCCGGACCCCGCTATGACCCTCGCCGCCATCGATCGGCTTGTCCACCACGCTACCATCGTCGAGATGAACGTCGAAAGCTATCGCAGGCGGACCGCGCTCGAACGAAAACGCGGACCTGGACGCCCGCCGTCACATGCGACACCCAAAACCGTCTCTGATTGACGCTCCGCGACAATCAGAGTTCAAAAAACTCTTGCGCGCGACAATTAACGCGGCAATCATCACCTCGCCGCGACACCGACTCGCCATCCTGATTGTCGTGCGCTTCCCACCCAGATTGTCGCGCTATA
>NZ_JADYVY010000064.1:0-2158 GCF_020194215.1 Bradyrhizobium sp. BRP20
GCGCTCGCCCGCGTCGCGGATGTATTCACGCCAAGAAACGCCAAGCCGTCCATCGTCACGCAGGTTCCTCAGATCTTTGGCTAGACGTTCGCCGCTTGCCAAGAGCTCGGGTAGGCGTGTAAAGACCGTTTCGCAGCCGCGCTTGACCCGCAGTATCCAGGCAACTTGTAGAATGTTGATGGTCTTCGCGCCCTGTTGGCCCATGCGATCAGCGTAGATTCTGAATGGGCTGCGGGTGAGCGCGTGCTCGACTTCTGCACGTTGCGCTTCCATTGACTGGGCCAGGTTGGAGCGCTGGAACGAGTCAGACATGGCCTAACCTCCTCTGTTCTAGAGTCGATGCCGCCCCGTGATACTAAATTGCGCTGTGGTGCCGGATTGCCTATCGATGGCGTCTTTCATCCGGCAAACTGCTCGCAAGCGAGGTCAAAGTGTGACCAAGGAAGCGTAACCTCAAGAGGACGTTTTGCGAGCAGGGTGACTTTCCACGACGTTCCCAGATCTCTCGGTGCAAAGTCGATGCCAGGCATCTCGTTGCTGCCGAGACGAAGGATGGCCAAGCAACTTCCGTCTTTCCTCTTCTGCTGCATAGCGTTTGTCCGATTGAGAACCAAGCTTGTCAGAGATCGGACGCTGTGGGTCGCCTTTGTTAGACAGCCACCTCGCATGCCTAGGGAGCATTCCCCGGGACCACCTATTATTTCAGATGGGTCCTGCTCAATCTTCCAAACTTTCAACCGGTCGCCCGTAGCCATCGCCTCAAACATGTTCTCTCACACATGAGCGCTCAATCAGGAGGCGAGTTGGCACATTGGTTGCTATTACGGTCTATGACGACCTGGTCCGCTCAGCGCAGTCAGAGATTGCGCCTTCCAGAATGATCTCAAACATGGAGTTAGATCATGACGAATGAGACGAGAGTACCCGTCACCAGGAAGGCTAGTGAGCCCGCGTTTTTTCCTGAAGCATGGCGCCCACTCGAGGCATTGCGCAACGAGGTGGATCGCTTGTTCGAAGACTTGTTTGGCGGCGATTTCTGGCGCCGCTCGTTCCCCCCGCACGCTAGTCTTGGAAGGTCGGTTGCCAAGAAGGTCGCCGCAAGCCCCGCAGTGGATCTTAGTGAAAGCGACAAGGCTTACGAGATTACAGCCGAACTGCCTGGACTCGATGAAAAGGACATAGAGGTTCAGGTTATCAATGGCGGACTGACCATTAAAGGCGAGAAAAAAGAACACAAGGAAGAGAAGCACAAGGACTACTACCTCTCCGAGCGCAGTTACGGCTCCTTCGCGCGCTACTTCGGTTTACCGGAATGTGTGGAGGCCAGCAAGATTGAGGCCTCCGTCAAGAACGGCGTCCTTAGGGTGACTTTGCCGAAAAATGCGGAAGCTCAGAAGCCGCCCAAGAAGATTGACGTGAAAGCAACTTAGGCACCGACGTGTCCATGCGAGTTGCGACAATCGCACCAAGCGCCAATTGCTTGCGGGGAGAAGTCAAGCGAAACCGTCAGGTGGGGATGACTACACGCGCCTGCATCTGCCTTGCTCTCGGCGAAGTTGATGCCCACACGGGGGAACGATCGCCTGCTTCGTCGGCGCGAGCAGCGAGCGGCGAACTGTCGATTACGACGCCCAACTCATCGCCTCGCCGGTCGCGCTCTAGGTCGTGCGGACTCTTGGGTTTCTCAAATCAGTTGCACAGTGTTTTAAGGCTTTCCTTTAGGAGGAAGCCTTCGGTGTCATGGATTGGTCGTTCTGAACGATGGGCAATGGGATCGCATCTCCAGCTTGATCATCCTCGGCCAGACCAGCGCGGCTCGACGGGCCGTGACAGCGGATGTTCGTCGAGGGCGTGTTGTGGATCGTGCGGACCGTCCCTGGCGGGATCTGCCTGAGGCGCGGACTACCTACTACTTTAGAAGATGGCTTCTTGCCCCTTACTGACTTTCGATCGGTTGGACGCGCTAAGCTCTTCACGGGCCATCCCTGAACCATGGTCTCACTCGATATGAGCAGCTCAAATTAGGCGACCGCCCCAAGCTCGTCGTCGCTTATATGATCTACACGATTCGACTGCTCAACGCTGATGTTGTTGTATCTTGAGATTATCCAACAACTTCGAGCCTTCACTGAACGATCTCGACCAAGATCGCTCTGCC
>NZ_JADYVY010000065.1:0-2031 GCF_020194215.1 Bradyrhizobium sp. BRP20
ACTTGGCAGAGTCGATCAGCTTCTGCAGCGAGGTGATGCCGGTGTTGGCGGCCTGCAGCACCTGCACGCCGTTGGCGATGCCATCGAGCAGGTTGTTGATGTCGCTGGCGCGGTTGTCGAGCGACTGGGCGGTGAAGAAGTTGGTGGGATTGTCCAGGGCCGAGTTGACGCTCTTGCCGGTCGACAGACGGCTCTGGGTGGTGGCGAGAAGATCGGCAGTGGACTGGAGAGAGAGCAGGTTCTGACGAACCGATGCGGAGAGAACGATACCGGACATAAGCTGTTACCCTTCTGGTACGCAACGCAACAAACTTCGATTAGGATTAATCGATGGGCGGGACGGTGAACGTTTGGGGCTAACAAAGAATGAAGCGTGTTGCGGCAGTCCTTGCGTGGATTCACCATATGGGCAATCGAAGCCGAAACGAGGTCGCGAGTATCGCCATGATAGGATGACGGTTTTTCGGGCAACGGCGAGGCGTTTGCCACTTGTCAACCATAACTCAGAGTGAGCAATTGGCTGCATTCAATTGCATCAGCTTCACCTCACGGCATCGCCATCGAAAGCTCGCATTGAACGAAAAGCGGCGGGGCCGAAGCCCCGCCGCGATGCCTTGGCTAGCGATGTTGTCCGCTTGTTAGCGGAGCAGCTGCAGCACGCTCTGCTGCGACTGGTTGGCCAGCGACAGCGCGGAGACCGCGATCGACTGGCGGGTCGACAGCGCCTGGCTGTTGGCCGCTTCGGTGTTGGTGTCGGCCAGGGTCAGGTTCGACGAACCGGTCTGGAGCACGTTGATCAGGCTCTTGTTGAAGTCCTGACGCACCTGCACCACCGAGAGGTTCGAGCCCAGGCTCGAGGCTTCCGACCGCAGCGTGCTCGAGGCAGCGTTGAGGTTCGACAACACCTTGTTGGTGGCGGAGTTGTCGATGAAGTCGACGCCGTTGGTCAGCGCCGCGAGGCCCAGACCCTTCGAGTTGTAGGTCACGCCCGTGATGCTCAGGTTCGACTTGCCGGTCTCGTCGAATACGAGCTTCAGCTGGTCGCCGTTCAGGAGGTTCACACCATTGAACGAGGAGTCCTGCGCAGTCGTGTCGATCTGGTTCAGGATGTTGTTGTACTGAGAGACCAGATTGGCACGCGCTGTCTGGGCGACAGTGTCGGCCACCGGAGCGGAGGCGGTCGAGAACGTCAGCGACGTGGTCAGCGTGCCGCCGATCGAGCCACCTGCGGCGCTCGAACCGATGGTCGAGGACGCGTAGTCGTTGGTGGTCGAAATCGTCAGCAGGCCGTTGGCGTCGATCGTCGCCGACAGGTTGTTGGCCTGCAGCTTGGTGTTGAGCTGATCGAGCGTCTTGACCGTGCCGTTGGTGCCGTCGCCGAAGGTGACGTCAACCGCGGTGCCGCCGTTGAAGGAGGTGAAGGTCAAGGTCTTGCCGCTGATGCCGCCGATGCCGGAGGTACGAGCCGCGTTGAAGGCGGACGACGTGCCGGTGTTGCCGGCGAAGCCGAGTGCGTTCAGCGCATTGCCCGTGCCGGTGATCGACAGATCGGCGTTGACGCCGGTCGAGATCTTGAGCTGGCCTGACGAGTTGATCGACGATTTCGACTGGCCCGAGGCGGCCGCAAACGTCGCGGTGCCGTTGGCCGCGATGGTCGCGGTCTGCACGCCGGTGGCAAGGTCGATCGCGTTCAGCACGTCGGCAACCGTGCCGGCCTGCAGATAGACGGTCGAGTTGCCGTTGCCGTCGGTGACGACCGCACCGCTCGCGCCGGAGCCGGTGGCAACGGCCGGAGCACCGGCCGAGCCCGGGGTCGGCGCGTTCTTGAAGGTGATGACCTTGCCGTTGACGTTCAGCGTCGAACCGTCGGTGATCGTCGCACCCAGCGAGGCTGCGCTGGTCGTGCGGTTGACGTTGACGGTGGCATTGCCGCCGCCGACCGACGAGGACACACCGAGCGCCTTGAGCAGGTCGGCGCGTCCGGTCACGGACAGATCAGCACCCGTGGAGCTCCTCAGCGTGACGGCGCCC
>NZ_JADYVY010000066.1:0-2021 GCF_020194215.1 Bradyrhizobium sp. BRP20
GGCGCAAGCGGCTCGGCGACAAGCTGGAGCTGTTGCTGGCCGAGAGCTTGCGGGTGGCACACGAGGCCGGCGCGTTGCGCAGCCAGGACCTCAAGCGGGTCACGGTCGGTCGAGTAGCCCCCGGGGAATTGCACCCCGAGGCTCTCACGAAACCGGACGTGAACCTCTCGATTCATCCGGCTTCTATCTTCCAGCCGCAGGTCGAATGCCGACTCGCCACAAATAGAGTAGGTTCGGATCGCGCTGTGCGAGCCGTCCCAACCAATATACTGAGGCGACTTTCCGGCCTTTCAACCGCTTGTATTTCCGCCTCGTCCAGCGGGCGAGCGCGTCGTTTACGTGACGAAGGACGTTGACACATTCCGTCCGGTAAAACCGTCCGTAATAGTTCAGCCATCCTTGCACGACAGGATCAATCAGCTTGGCGAGTTCTTCAAGACTCCAGTGGTTTCGCGTCGAACCCAGTCGCCATGAGCGAATGGTTTGTCGGATTCCTTTGGCAGCCTTGTTGCTGATTGCCGGGAGGAAGTTGAGGAACTTCTCGCCCTTTCGATCGCGAGCGCTGCGCGGCTGGAAGGTGTAGCCAAGGAAGTCGAACGAGATGTGTTCGCATTCCTCTCTCCGTTTATTATCCTTGCAGTAGACGATCCGGGTTTTCTCCGGATGGAGCTCCAGACCGCATTCCGCAAGACGTTTTCGGATCGCCTCCATCACGGTTCGAGCCTCGCTTTCAGTTCTGCAATGGACTATCGCCTCGTCAGCGTATCTTTCGAAACACAAACAAGGGAAGGTCCGCTGCATCCAGTGATCGAATGCATAGTGCAGAACCAAATTTGCGAGCAGCGGTGAAACCACCGAACCCTGAGGGGTTCCGCGTGTTCTCTCCACAGGGATTCCGTCTTCTTTCTCCACGGGAGCTTGCAGCCACCGCTTTACCGTAGAGACGAATCCAACTCAGTTCCGTGTGGTGGGCGACGGCCTTTTCGATCAGGTGCCAAGGAATCGAGTCGAAGAACGACTTGATATCAAGGTCGATAACCCAGTCGAATTTCCAGCAACGCTTTCGCGCTGTCCCCACTGCGTCAAGCGCCGAACGGCCGGGCCCATAGCCGTAGGAGTCCGGATGGAATATTCGTTCCATCGTCGGCTCCATAACCATCTTTGCAACCGTCTGAGCCACGCGGTCAGCTATAGAGGGTATTCCTAACGGACGCTTCCCTCCATTAGCCTTGGGAATTTCCACGAGACGGACGGGAGGCGGAAAGTATGTCCCCGACGACATTCGATTCCAGATCTTGTAGAGGTTCTCTTCAAGTCCTTTTCGAATTCCTCGATGGAGACCCCGTCCACACCCGCTGACCCGCGGTTCGCTTTCACCTGTTTCCAAGCTTCCCAAACGAGATGTTTGGGGATCTGATACGACTTTGCCTCAGTCATCGGCTCCTCCCGTTTCCGGTTGGCTTGTGACTTTGGCTGGAAGATCGGGTCCCTTCGCTCCGCCCGTATTACCGGGCCTCATCACTATTACGAACCCGTCCGCCCCTGCGTCGCGCATTGGTACTCTGCCCTCGGCGGGTCCGCCGCCTTTGGGGTCTCCCTTGGCATCGCGACGCAGGTTCCCATGTTCCGCGCAAGAGCCTGCCATCGGGATCGCGCCGCCTCTACACCGGTTGCCGCCCGGCCAATACACAGGCTCTCGTCGCGCTTGATCCCAGGAGGTGGTATCGCCCCTGGTTTCGACAACATCTGAACTGTACTTTCGATGCATCATCGGCGGTTTACTTGCGTTCGTCTTCCCGTGGCTCACCTGACAGGCTGATTGCCCGCCTTTTCCAGCAACGCTCACCACCTCAGCCATTGAGCTAAAGCAGCTTGTGGCGGTTTGGACTCTGATCCTGCAATCCGAGTCCGAGGGGCCTGCCCTCATCTCTTGCGCAGCAAGGCTGCTCGGAAGATGGTCTACATACTCAACCTCCTTCTTCGCGCCGTCATGGCGCACATACCACCGTGCAGCCGAAGGC
>NZ_JADYVY010000067.1:0-1794 GCF_020194215.1 Bradyrhizobium sp. BRP20
GGCAGAGCGATCTTGGTCGAGATCGTTCAGTGAAGGCTCGAAGTTGTTGGATAATCTCAAGATACAACAACATCAGCGTTGAGCAGTCGAATCGTGTAGATCATATAAGCGACGACGAGCTTGGGGCAGTCGCCTAGTACTTTCCCAAGATCGTCTGATCGGCCAGTTCTGATGGCAATGCGCCTTCGGTAGAGCAAAGCATTTTCGAGCGGCCGGTGGTCAGCTCATTGTCGCCGTTTGCTGAAAACGGACGCGGGTGTAAGAGCAGGAAGGCCGTCCAGGCATTGGTGCCCGCAATTTGTATTATAAGGCCACGATCGGAGCAGCGACAGCATTGCTTATGTGCCGGTCCGCACCGTGGCTGCAGGCGCACCTTGAAAGAACTCGGAAGCCGCGAGCCAAAGGCCGCTGGCGGCGTGGGTTCCTTGGCATTAGCGCCTCGATTTCTGTCCTGGGCCAGCCATTAGGGATACGCTGAAGCGTTGTGGTGATCATGCGAATGATCGACGTTGTTCATATTCGCAGTCTGCAGCAGTGATGATCACCGCTTTTCATCCGCGAGCTCGCTGATTATGCCGCAAGCCGGATTATGCCGCATGAGCAGTCTTCTTCGCTTCGAGGCTGGCACCCGTTGGTCGCCACGTCGCTGCGCGGGGACCAGGTCGCCGCTGGCATGGCACTGACCAAGCGGCTAGTTCCGAACGACGCAACGCACGTGCCCGCGGCTGCTCGGCAGCTGTGGAGGGGCACCAGCGCAGCATAGCTGGCATAGGAGAGCCAACGGGTTCTTTCATAGCCGTCGGCGTAGACGGCGTTGATGGTCTCGGGCGTTAGATGGCGATGAAAGGCGGACGTTCTCCGTCGAGTCGCCACCGAGAAGTCGCCCCGCGGCGGGCGCACGCGGCAGCCTTCTCCCTTGCGTGTTTCATGCAGTGCGTTAGGACCCTAGCTTGCGTCGCTGTAATGGCCCATCAATGGGCACGCCGAGAGCCCGCGGCTGAACTCAGGATCCGATGAACTCCTAAAGCTTATCGATCACTATTTGCCTGGAGTTGCGGTTTCCGAAAGGATATCAATGACCTCGAGCTTGGCGTCATACTCCTCGTATGTGCCAAGCATGGGTTCGCCAAGTGCAATATTGTGCACGGGATCGACAATCGAGGGTGAGTCGTAAGTTAGGGAGATGGGTCCAGTAAATTGAACTTGATCGCCAAGCTCGTCGCGTCGCAACGTTCGCGCGGTGCACCATTTGACGAGCTGCGTTACTGCGCCCTTCCCGCGCTCATTGATGGGGGGCAAATGCCGAACCGAGTAGAAATACGTCCGCGCAGAAAACATCTGTTGCGAACTCGAGCTCATGCGCTGGTCCGGTTGAGCGGTAAGAGTCAGCAGGCGCTTGCCAGCTGGACGCTCGAGCGTACCCTGAATTAGGCCACCTTCTCTAATCAGAGTAATGTGCGCCAGCTTTTTTGGAGCACCAAGAACCTCTCGTCCCGAGGCAAGCGCTGCATCATTCGTTGTCACGTAAATGTAAGGAATGTAAAAGCCGGTCTCACCGCCGGGATCACGAACTTGAATTCCTGAATAGCACTCCAAGTACGGCCCCACAGTGCTTGAGGGATAGCTCGCGACCCCCACAACGGCGATTGCAGGGTTTGCTACGGGTACTAATCCCTTCGGTAGTAGAGAGGACACCTCGCTCCCCACGCTGAATACAAGGTTTATGGCTTGGCAGCCGAGAAACGCGCTGCCACGGTCTCTGCTCCCACGGTAGAGAGGCGCATCAAGAGGAAT
>NZ_JADYVY010000068.1:0-1788 GCF_020194215.1 Bradyrhizobium sp. BRP20
CAGTGCGATGGTCTTCGGGACGGACTCGGCGCGCGTCGGTGTTAGCGTCTGGTCCGCCCCGACGGTTTTGCTGCGCGATAACTTAAGGGCGCTCGGTCGTGGACCGAGAAAATACAGGGACGTGTTGGATGCGATCTGGAGTTCTTCTTTTGGGAGCCACGACAATCGCGCTCGTCGCAACCGATGCAACGAATGCGGCAGACCTCGAGCCAGGAGTGAAACTGCCACCGGCGGCTATATTGGCGGGCACGTCGGCGGCGGCTACGGCCGCACCTCCTTCAGCAATCCCTACGGTCCGTCGATCTATGGCGATGTCGTCGATACCCCAGTGTTCCTCGCCGGTGGCCAGATCGGCTACAATTGGCAGAAGAACGGTTGGGTATTTGGTGTCGAACTGGATGCCAGCGGTGCTGTCTCCGACGGGACAAATACCTGCCTCGCCGCCTCCGGCTTTATTGTGAGCGCAAACTGCAAGGCAGGTCCCAACGTCTTTGCCACCGGGACCGGTCGCGTCGGTTACGCGTTTGGCGCGCTGGGCCACACGCCGGCCTATCTCAAGGGAGGCGTCGCTTGGCAAAACAACCGGGGCGACGTCGTCAACAACTTCGAAGGCGGGTCGCCACAGGAGAAAGCCCACTTCGACTATGGTCGCCTTGGCGCCACCATCGGGCTGGGCGTCGAGCAAGCGCTTACGCCTGCATGGTCGGTGAAAGCTGAGTATGACTATCTGCATTTCGGCGGACCGAGTGTCGCGACTCCTCCGACGGAGCAGAATCCGCCGTTCGCAATTCTTCCGGCGAACACAACGGGCCTCTCCAGCAACTATCACATCGGAAAGATCGGCTTGAACTACCTTTTGGCTCCGACCCATGGACGGCGCAATGGTCGGATGCGCCGCTGTACGCGAAAGCACCCGCCGGTGCGCCGATCCGGTGTAGCCGGTGTAGGCCGCAGGCTGGTTGGTTCATTCCCGTGCCAGCGCTGAGCAGCTTGGGGTTTTCTTTGTGGAACCTGACGAACTCGATCAGGTTTTCGATGCCAAAGTCGCAGAACGCCTGAACACCATCTTCGCCGACGCCATAGACCCACTGGCCGCTCTCTACACGGCTTTTGCGACATGCCGATTCAGACTCTCCGCGAAATATAGCCATCGGAGCACCTACCGGGAATCTGGCAGACTGAACAATCCGCCTCCAGCATTGGTCACGTCAAATGTCGTCCTTAAGTCAGGTCCTTGCGATCAGGGCTACCAAAAGTGGCAGGTGTCCCATATTGGAGATCGTGTTACCCTCTGAAGGTGATTGAGCTGAGCCGCGAAACCAATCACAACGTTACAGTTCAGAGAGGAGACGTTCAATGGCATCGAGCGTAGCTGAAGACGAGAAACGCCGTACACAGCAAGCGCCGCAAGTGACCCAGGCATCGGCTGCTGGGCCAGGTGGCGCCGCCGAGCACACTAAGCAGTCGACGGCAGCCACGCGCGCTTCATTCGTGTTTGCAGATTGGCAGAAGTCGATCGAAGCAACGACAAACTTCTTCGCGGCGGCTTTGAAAGACGGTTTGAGATTGACTGCTTCCTCTTTGCACGATCACGCCAATTTTCTAAAAGTCGTTGCTGAGGTCAAAACGCCCTCCGAGTTGCTGAAAAGCTATCTGGACTTGGCAGAGCGATCTTGGTCGAGATCGTTCAGTGAAGGCTCGAAGTTGTTGGATAATCTCAAGATACAACAACATCAGCGTTGAGCAGTCGAATCGTGTAGATCATATAAGCGACGACGAGCTTGGGGC
>NZ_JADYVY010000069.1:0-1698 GCF_020194215.1 Bradyrhizobium sp. BRP20
CCCACCCTGTACCCTTCTGGCGTTCGGAGGCCAGTCAGTTGGTGTAGGCTGGTCGGCCGGGCCGATCCGCCGGGAGCCGCCTTGCCCACCTGTGCCTAGAGCACCGACGTAGGACCCGCGCCCTGGCGGAGCATCTGCGATCGAGATCCACTAGGAGGTTTGCGCCGCGAGCGCCGGTACAGGGATTGATTGGGATCGCAGTTGGCCCGCCTTTTGGAAGCGAGGAGGTCCATCAAATGGTCGAGAATGTGCATTGGTTTGTCGGGATCGACTGGGCAACGCAAACTCATCGCGTTTGCTTGCTCGATGCCGAAGGAAGGCGGCTGGGAGAGCGAGAGTTCGCCCATGGCGGAGCCGATCTGGTGGAGATGCGCGACTGGCTGCTCGAGAAGACGAAGGCTGCACCGGCGCAGATCGCCGTGGCGATCGAGATGCCGCACGGTCCTGTGGTGGAGATGCTGCTTGAGTGTGGGTTCCTGGTCTTTGCCATCAATCCCAAGCAGCTTGATCGCTTCCGTGATCGCTTCACGGTCGCGGGTGCCAAGGATGACAGCCGTGACGCTCTTGTCCTAGGGGATTCCTTGCGTACCGATCGCAAGGCCTTCCGGCAGCTTGCCCTCGACGATCCGGCGGTGATCAGGTTGCGCGAATGGTCGCGCCTGCTAGATGAGCTGCAGCAGGAACGGACGCGTCTGTCTAACCGCCTGCGTCAGCAGTTGTGGCGTTATTACCCGCAAGCGGCCGAGCTGACCGATGATGTCGCAGACGACTGGTTCCTGAGCTTGTGGCAGAAGGTGCCGACACCCGCTGCGGCCGCCAAGGCATCGGAGAAGACGATTGCGCGCATCCTCAAGGAGCATCGTATCCGCCGTGTCGACGCCGCCACCGTGCTGCAGACCCTGCGCAAGACGGCCTTGTTCGTCGCACCAGGTACCACGGAGGCGGCGTGCGTCCATATCCGCAGCCTTGTCGCGCGCATGCGCCTGGTCAATCAGCAGATCAAGCAAGCCGGCGCTGCCCTGGACGGCCTTTGCGATAGTCTGGCGGCACAGGGCGAGGAGAACTCATCGGGGCAGAGCTATGAGCAGCGTGACGTGGCAATCCTTCGCTCCTGGCCGGGAATCGGCAGGATTGTTCTCGCCACACTGCTCACCGAGGCAGCACAACCGCTGCGCGCCCGAGATTACCACGCTTTGCGTGCTCTGGCAGGGGCTGCCCCGGTCACACGGCAAAGCGGCAAGCAACGCTTCGTGATCCGGCGCTTTGCCTGCAACAAGCGGCTGCAGACCGCTGTCCATCACTGGTCACGCGTTGCCGTCCAGCACGACCCGGCCGCTCGGCACCGCTATGATGCCTTGCGGCAGCGCGGCCATGGCCGTGCACGCGCGTTGCGAGGCGTGGGCGATCGCCTGCTCTCGGCCCTCTGCGCGGCCCTCAAGAACCGAACGCTGTACGACGCCAATCACAGGAGTGCTCAGGCTGTCAGCAGCCAGTAAGCCTTATTCCTTTGTTCGGCCGCTTGTGACCATTCCTTCGTCCCGACCTGCCGAGCCCAGCAGCGCAGCGCGCAGCCGCTGTCCAGGATGCCATCGGCACCGGCGTAGCCGGCGCGAAGCGTCCTGGACAGCGGTGAGCACTGCGCTACTCTGTTGCATTAAGGCATGAAACCTCTTGACCAAGGCTAGGAGGTCCTACGGC
>NZ_JADYVY010000007.1:0-401262 GCF_020194215.1 Bradyrhizobium sp. BRP20
CGACCATTCTCGCTGTAGAGCGGCGCGATCTCGCCGTCGATCCAGTCCCAATCGACCTTGCCGGCGAGCTGAACCAGCTCGTGCTTCATATTGATGATTTGGTCCAGCCTGGCCCGGAACAGATCGCCCGATCCCGTCGTCCTGTGCTTCTTCGGTCGCATCGCCACCTCCGATGCGATGACGGAATCATGGTTGGCGATTCGACCGAATCCTGAAAATGAAATTGCAAGGTTCCGACGCCCGAAGCATCAAACCCCTGCAAACGCAAAACAGTCCACAACGACAAATGCGATTCTAGCTCAATCGCTTAGCCACTCTTCACGGACGACTACGGCCGGCGTGAAGTTCTCGGCATGGACATCGGTCCCTCGGAGGCCGAGACGTTCTGGACCGCGTTCTTGCTCAAGCTCGCTCGGCGCGGGCTTCGTGGCGTCAAGCTCGTGATCTCCGATGCGCATGAGGGCATCAAGGCCGCCGTCAGCAAGGTGCTCAACACCGCCTGGCAGCGCTGCCGCGTGGGATCGTTGAAAAAGTCCGAATTGACTGATTCCATTCTTGTCGGCGATTCGCGATCGGCGGAGCAAACGAGATGCTGGGGCGCAAGGAGCGGGATCAGCTTGAGCTCTTCATCACCGGCTCGCTCAAACAACTCGTCCCAGACGAGCACGTGCTGGCGCGGGTCGATCGTGTGCTCGACCTGACTTGGCTAAGGCAAGAGGTCACCGACTGTTACTGCGCGAATGACGGCCGGCCCGGCATCGATCCCGAAGCGGCGGTACGGCTGATGCTCGCCGGTCTGCTCAGCGGCATCGTGCACGATCGCAAGCTGATGCGTGAAGCTCAGGTCAACATCGCGATCCGCTGGTTTGTCGGTTATGGCCTGCATGAGCAACTACCGCACCATTCAAGCCTGACGCGCATTCGCCAGCGCTGGGGCGAAGAGCGGTTCCGTAGGATCTTCAAGCGCACGGTCGAGGCCTGCCTGAAGGCCAAGATCGCCACTGCGGAGGTGGTCCACATCGATGCGTCGCTGATCCGCGCCAATGTGAGTTGGGACAGCCTCACCGAGCAGCATGTGGTGGATGTCCTGAGCGAAAATCAAAACGAGGATGAAAGCGAGGCTGAGAAAACGGGCCGACAGAGTGGCAAGTACAAGAAGGTCTGCACGACCGACCCCGATGCGACGATGGCCACGAATGCCCGCAACCGGCGGCTGGAGCCCTCTTACAAGCAGCACACGGCCGTCGATGACAAGGTCGGAGTCATTTTGGACGTCGCGGTCACAACTGGACAAACGAACGAAGGCGAGATGATCGAGCCGCAAGTCGACGAGGTTGAAGCGATTACAGGCATTGACATCAAAACGGTCACCGCCGATGCCGGCTATGCCTACGCTAAAGTATACGGTGCTCTCGAACGGCGCGGCATCGATGCCCTGATCCCAGCTAAAGCTGAACCGATCAAGAGTCGCGTACCGCTCAGGCGCTTCCGGTACGACGCCAAGCACGACATCCTGAAGTGCCCGCGAGGACGTGTCTTGCGGCCCGCGCGACCCATCAAGCACGGCCGTTTCTTTTACTCAAAGGCAAAGGATTGTGCCCGGTGTCCGCTCAAGGGTGATTGCCTATCGAAGGGGCGAGTTAATAAGGCAGTTGTTGTAGGGAACGATTATCCGGCACTGCTCCGCGCCCGGCGCCGTCGCGAACGATGGAGCTGGCAGGATCGACGGCTCTATCAGCGTCATCGCTGGCGTTCAGAGGGCTTCCATGGCGAAGCCAAGACCTGGCATGGGCTGGCGCGCGCCATACGGCGTGGTCTACCGAACATGAAGATCCAGGCCTATCTGACGGCCGCCGCCATCAACCTCAAGCGGCTGGCAGCCGCTCTTGTTGCGCTTCTTTTGTGCTTGATCGCCTCCCTCGACGCGTCTCCGTCGGCATCGCGCGGAGTGCCGGGTTGATGTGAAGGCATGAATGGGCCGGTCGCTGCATCGAGCGGATTCGGTGAACCACTTGTTCAACGACGCCCGCGTCCACTTCATGCGCAACGTCCTGGCCCATGCCGGCAAGAGCGGAAGACGCGTCGTCTCCGCCTTCATCGCCACCGCCTTTGCCCAGGACGATGCCGAAGCGGCCAGGGCTCAGTGGCGCAAGGTCGCCGACCAGCTCCGTCCCAAACTGCCAAAGCTCGCCGCCTTCATGGATGAGGCCGAGCCAGACGTGCTCGCCTATATGAGCTTCCCGCCTCAGCACCGTGCCAAGCTGCATTCGACGGATGAGATGGACAAGCGATTTTTAAATGATCGCCCCGATGACTATGCGGAAATCGCGTCCATTCTTTTGTTCGGCCGCGGCGCGGGCCATTCTTCCGTCCCGGTCACCGATCTCGCAGCCGCCGCGCGCAGGGTCGGTCAAGGCTGGCCGCGTTTGCGGCCACCGCACGGCTTGGCCTTGACCGGCCCGAGCACGGCGGCATGCTGGCGTGGAACGGGACTGCATTCCTGGCTGGCACTGCCGTCAGCGGCGGTTATGGTTGTCCGGCGCGGGCGACCTCGTGGCGAAGCGTGACGCGTCGGCTGAAAGCGTCACCGGACTGCCTATTTTGTCCTGCCGAGCTGAGGCGCCCGCGCGCCAGGTTTTGGCCGCCGCGGTTTCCATTGCGACACCAATTGTTCGTAGTTTCGCTCCGCCTGGGCGGCAATCAACATCTCACGGTCGCGCAGCGCCTTGATGTTGTAGGCATAGGCTGGTCCGCAGCCGGCTGCCCTTCTGTTGCGGATGTCCAGCTTGAAGTTGCATTGCGCGGGTCTTGTTGGCGACCAGCGCCGGACGCGCCCACAGCTAATCTTCGCCCTTCGTCAACAAATGCCAGCAGAGCACCGTGAGCTTGCGAGCCACGGCCACCGCGGCGACCTGATGGCCACGCCGGGCGCGAATCCGCACGAAAAAAGCATGCAGTGGACCGGGCGCCTTGGCCGCGGCCCAGGCGGCCTCGACCAGCATGGCGCGCGCGTGACTGCGGCCGATCTTGCTGATGCGACCGTGATGGGCGGCTCCCAGTCCCGACTGCCGCACCCGCGGGTTCAGCCCGAAATAGCTCACCAGCTTCTGCGGGCTGTCGAACCGGCTGATGTCGCCGATCGCCGCCACGATGCCGGCGGCGACCGCCAGATTGACGCCGGTGATCGTCATCAATCTGTTGACCGCGAGGTCGTCGATGGCGTCCTGAGCGATCTCACGGTCGAGCAGAGCCAGGTCTTCCGCCAGCCGGTCAAGCTCACGGACATGCCGATCGATGGCCGCGCGCTCATCGTGCGGCAGCTGTTGGGCGGCCAACCACGCCCGGCCGCGGGCGTTGAAAAGATCGGCATGCGGGCACTTCGGGATTAGGTGCGCGTGCAGGATCGAATGCACCTCGTTCTTGAGCCGCGTGCGATGCCGCACGACCTGGTAGCGCCGCGCCACCAGCCGACGCTTGCGTTCGGTCTCCGCGTCAGGCGTCCAGATCTGCGGCAGGTACCCGGCCGCCTGCAGACTGGCGAGCGTGCCGGCATCGATCTTGTCGGTCTTAACGTGAGCCTGGGCGATCGCCTTCACCTGCAGCGGATTGGCGATAATCACCCGTGCCACGAACGGCGCCAGAACCCGCGACACCGCCATGCTGTTGGCAGTCGCTTCGAGCACCACCTCATCACTGGCCAGCAGGGTCTTGCCAAATCCCTCCAGCGCAGTCCGCGTCATATCGATGCGGCCCGCATGTCGGAGCCTGCCGTCCTCCCAAAACACCACCTCGCCGAAAGTTCGGTGGACGTCGATGCCAATCACCCGTCGCATTCGCACCTCCTGCCAGACATAATGACGGGAGCTGCGGGCGACACGACAACTACGGATTCGCGCTCCCAGCGCAACCGGGCGAGTCGCAGAGGCGGCCAGCTACTAACTCGAGCTCTCGGCTCATCGAATAACATCGGCCTGCCCGCACTTCGTGCTCCCGGTGCCTCTGTCCCGATGGTCGCACCATACGCCACGATGTAGAACACCGCAGCGGGAACGTTGGCACCGAGACATCTCATACCGGTTACCAATCCGATCGAGCGCCTCAACGGCGAGATCAAGCGGCGGACCGAGGTGGTTGGCATCTTCCCAAATGAAGACGCCATCGTTCGCCTGGTCGGCGCGATCCTTCTCGAGCAGAACGACGAGTGGGCGGTTCAGCGGGCCCGCTACATGACGCTGGAAACCATCGCGCCGTTGAGTAATGATCCAACCGTCAGCCTCCCGGCTATCGCCAGCTGACTAGTCCGGCTCTTGCCGGCGAACGCGGTATCCCACCGCCAGTTACACCACGCTCAGGGAGTACGTCATGCCAAGCTGATGATTGCTTGTGGGTGCAAGTCCCATCCGGCCAAAGCCGTAGCAGGCAAGCCGGGACCGAGTCTTGCGGGCGTCGCGGCAACGCTGGAGTCCGAAGTGTAGACAGGAGTCGTGCGGGGTGCGGGAATGAGCCTCGAAAGGTGGATGTTCGCGGAGGCCGAGTGTGTTCCCTAAGCACGAAGGCTGCATGAGCATCGTCGATACGCGAGACGATGCCGCTCCGTCGGGGTCGATGGCCGCATCACGCACGGAAGGCAATCATCGGAACATGAGAGGCCCGACCGGGTCCGCTGGATTGATCTCCAGCGGGGGACAGCGGCAAGGCACTGCCAGAGCCGTTGTCCGAGCTGAGGTCGGGAGTCGGACTGGTCCATACTACCTGTGAAGTCGTCGAAGGTAACGAGACGCATGGAGGGAAGGGACCAGCCCGAGGGGAGCCTGCGCGAGGAGGCCAGGGTCCGGACACAGAGCCGGGTTACCTTGCCGCCGAACCTCAAGCGGGTGAACGCGGCAGCCAAGCAAGCTGCCCAAACCCGGTTCACGGCCCTGCTGCACCATGTCGAGGAAGACGCTCTTCTTCGGGCGTTTCGACGACAAAAGCGGCAGGCCAGCGCGGGGGTCGATGAGGTGACGGTGGCGAAGTACGAAGAGAGGCTGACGGATAACCTCCGCGACCTCTGCGGACGGGTCCACTCCGGTCGTTACCGGCCACAGCCGGTGCGGCGCGTCTACATCCCCAAAGCCGATGGCGGTAAGCGGCCTCTCGGCGTGCCGGCGCTAGAGGACAAGATTGTCCAAAGCGCGGTGGCCGAGGTGCTGAGCGCCGTCTACGAGGCCGACTTCCTCGGGTTCTCCTATGGCTTCCGGCCGGGGCGGAATCCTCACATGGTGCTTGATGCTCTGCATACGGCGATCATGAGCCAGCACGTGAACTGGGTGCTCGATGCCGACATACGCAGCTTCTTGGACGTGGCTTCATAATACCCCCTGGTTCATGCGGTTTGGTCGAAAAGGGCCGGCTTGCGGGGCTAAGACCTTGATGGGGAGTCCTTTTTGCTTCCCGCGCACAACGTGCACGGCTTCGAGTTCGCCGCGCTTGACTCGCTGCAAGACGGTTTGGCGCGAGACCCCGAGCGCCCGCATAGCCTCGCGCATCGGCAGAAAGTCGTCGGACGTTTCACCGTTGAAGCGGGCCTTGAGTTCATCGGTCAGGCGAATGCGCCAGGGAGCGCCTGGCGTGAGCTGCTCGCCGGCGATAATGCCGTCGTTGAGCAAACGATGGATCGTCGAGGGAGCGACACCAAGCGCGGCGGCGGCTTGCTTGATGGTCAAAAGATCGCCGGCGGCTTGCGGTTTATCTTGGAAGCCTGGGATCTTCCAGTGCCGGCGTAAATTACCGACGCGGTTGCGGTCGAAGCGGTGGCCGTAGGCCGTTGTGCGGCTCTGCCGGTTGAGGATGCCGGCGATCACGGCATCGGGATAATGCACTGCCAGTCGTCGCAGGAGCGCAACTGTATCCTCGTCGGTGCGGATCGTCGCTGGCCGCGATCGGGGCAGGCCGAGATCAATCTCGGTCAGCGCGCCGCCCTTCCAGCGCAGCGTCAAATGGGCGGCAAAGGCCTCGCGATCGACTTTGACGATGACCTCGTCGAGGAGCGTCCGCAGCAACTCTTTCCGGTCGCGCGGCGTCGTCGTGCTTGCGTTCCAGACGGAGACGAGATCAGGTCCGAGCGCGAGCAGGCGGTCACGCTCCTGTTGGCTGATCGTATGGGGGCGAGCAGCCTCACGACGCGCAAGATCGGCCTTGGCGGCCTCCAGCGCCTTCAGGCACGCTTCCCACTCTCGCTCGAGACCGCGCGCGACGAGACGGTTATCGGGATCGACGGCGCGATAGCGCCGTTCTGCACGCCGGGCTTCGTAGCTGGCGCGTTCCGCGGCAAGTCGCCATTGCTTGAGCCCCGCCTCGCGATCCGCCTCAAGCCGTTCCGCGGCGGTGAGTGTCGCGGTCAGCTTTGCGGGTTCTAAGGCGGCGATGAACGCTTGGGTGATGGCGTGGTCGATTTGAACGCCGCCGATATTGAGGCAGTAGACGCCTCGGTTCTCGACCAGCACTTTGCCAGCACAGTGATAGCCTGGCGAAGCATTGCGTCCGCGATAGTGGGTGTGCAGGCGGCGGCTGCAATGGCCGCAACTGGCAAGACCTTGCAGGAGGGCGCCACCCTCTCTCACGGCACCGCCGCCCTTGTGCGGCTGAGGTCGCGTGTTCGCGGCGAGACGTTGCTGATTTGCTTCATAGGTCTGCCAATCGATGAAGCCTGGATGATGCTCGGGGATGAGAACCTGCCATTGGGAACGCGGCAAGAATCGAATCCGCTGCTTGCGCGCGCCAGTGCCATCGAGAATCGTCTCATGGCGCGTTTTGCCATAGACATAGGCGCCGGCATAGACGGGATTGGTCAAGACCTGGTGGATGGCGGTGTAACTGGCCTCGACCCAGCGGATCTCGGCGCGGGCGTGCAGCTGCAGCGGGAACGTGAGCCCCTCGGACCGAAACCAGAGCCAAACGCGACGTGCCGATCCCATCTCGGCAAAGCGCGCAAAAACATGGCGAATGGCGGTAACGACAGCCTCATCGGGATGGAAGCGGACCTCGCCATCAGTCTCGCCCCAGACGAAGCCGACCGGCAGACCGCGGCGCAGTTCGCCGCGCGCCGCCTTGTTGCGGATTCCACCGTTGAGGCGAGCCCGCAGCACGTGCAGTTCGGCTTCGCTCATCGTGCCTTTGAGCCCCAGCAAGAGACGGTCATTGAACATGGCCGGATGATAAATGCCGTCGGCATCGCCGATCAGCGTGTCAATCCGGCCAGATCAATCAGGCGGTACCATTCGGCGTTATTACGCGCGAGCCGCGAGACTTCGAGACCGAGCACCAGTCCGACGCGCGCGAGCGCCACTTCGGCGGTGAGGCGGGCAAAGCCCGAACGCGCCACCGTGCCCGAACCGGAGAGGCCAAGATCCTCGTCGATAACGATGATGCGGTCATCGGGCCAGCCGAGGTCGCGCGCTTTGCCGACAAGTGCATATTGCCGCTCGGTCGATTCGCGGTTGTGCTCGACCTGTGCGGCGCTGGATTGGCGCAGATAGACGACGGCCTGTCGAGAGAGATGAATTGACGTAATCTTGACGTGCTCATTCATCGCTTGCCTCCGTCGCCGGGCCGCTCTGAAGCAGGCGTGACATGAGGCGCGCCAGAAGCTCGATTGCCGCGATGCGGGCGGCTTCGTCGATTTGGTCCCACGCGACTGGCGCGCTTGGTGGAACCTCGGGCTGATCGAACAAGTCCAGGTTCAATTGCATGGCGGCTCTCCTTGCACGGCGCCGACTCGGCACCCCGGATGCAAAGAGCGTCGACCAGCTTGCGCAAGTGGAGCAAATCACCGAGCCTGCCGAGATCGTGGACAGCGTCATCGGCATCGATTGGCGGCGTGCCTCCAAGCGGCTCCACCTTCCAATCGGTCCAGCTCGCCGGAATCAACGACCGACTGCCATCCGGCAGAACCGTGAGGAGAAAGTGGATGCCGCGCCGCCTGATGGTACTGATGACGGCCAGCGTCCGACCTTCGAAAGCGTGACGCGTGCGCGTGATCGTTACCGAAGCCGGAATATCTTGGCGATGGGCAGTCTGTGGCCGCTTCCTTCGACTCGGTCGACCACGAGTGGCTGTTGCGGATGCTGGCGCACAGGATCGCCGATCCTCGCATCTTGCAGCTCATCGGGCTGTGGCTGCGAGCCGGCGTTCTTGAGAGCGGCGAGAAGCAAGAGACGGACAGGGGCACGCCACAAGGGGCGGGCATCAGCCCGCTCCTTGCCAACATCTTCCTGCACTACATCCTCGATCTCTGGACCCAGAAATGGCGTCGTCGCCGCGCACGCGGTCGTATCGTGATCGTGCGCTACGCGGACGACTTCGTCATGGGCTTCGAGAACAAGGCAGATGCGCGGGAAATGCTGTTGGCCCTCAAGGCGCGGCTGGCCAGCTTCGGCCTGACGCTCCATGAGGACAAGACGCGGCTGATCGAGTTTGGCCGGTTCGCGGCCCTCTCGCGTCAGCGGCGGGGCGAGCGGCGGCCAGAGACCTTCGCCTTCCTCGGCTTCACCCACTACTGCGGGCGGACCCGAGATGGCCGGTTCATCGTGAGGCACAAGACGGAAGGGAAACGCCTGACGCGCAAGCTGACGGCGTTGCGCCAGGAGACCTGGCGGCTCATGCACGCGCCACTGGCCACGCAGCACGAGTAGTTCGCCGCCGTTCTGCGCGGGCACTATGGCTATTATGGCAGGCCGCACAATTATCCAGCGCTCAACGGCTTCTACCGCGAAGTGCGTCGGACCTGGCTGCGTTGTCTGAGACGGCGTAGCCAGAAAAGTCGGCGCATGGGCTGGCCGGAGTTCGAGACCCTGACGGCACGCTTCCGCCTGCCAACTCCACGCATCACTCGCACATGGGCGCAGGCGCGGATATGACGCGGGTTACCCTCGGGAAGAGCCGGGTGCGGGAAAGCCGCCTGCCCGGATCTGTGAGGGCAAAGCCAAATGGCCGAGCTACTCGACCACGATCCCGCGACCCGGCCCCAGAGCGCGTGATCTACACATGTGACGGTTTGAGTCGCACGGAACGGACCGTCTTCAGTGATCTTTTCGTTGGCTTCTCCCCTTTAGCAGTCCCGGATTTCGCATTTTCGTGATCACGGGCGCCTCCGGTGGCATCGATGGGCGGTGATTCTGACAAACGCGGCTAAATCAGCAGATCCAAGTTCAAACCAGCGCGCACACTTGTGCCCCGTTCCCCCAGAGAACGCCGCAACGAAATCGCAACGAATTGGGTGAAACGACCGTGAACAAAACGGGACGGTAACCGCTGCCACCTCGATAAAAATCAATAACTTAGAAGATATTCACTGCGTTCGGGACGCAGGGGTCGCAGGTTCGAATCCTGCCACTCCGACCATTCTTCCAAAAGTCGACGTTTTCCAGAGTCTTGGCAGACCGGCTGCCGGCGCCTCAGGACGCCTTTTTGCAACGATTTCGGGATTGGGTCCACGGCCGATTTGGCGGGGCAGGGTGGCCTGTCGCGGTAGCATGGCTTGCCAGAAGCGAGCGCCGGCGGTTCTGACTTGCGGAGCTAGGTTAGGGGCCTACCGCCGCGCCATCAGCACACCCAACAAAAAACGCCATCATCAGCGCCGGGCCGTGGTGCCTCGCCGGTTGCCCTCCAGTCATCCCGACGGCTAGATGAGTCCCAAGCTGATCGCGCGCCTGAGGCGCGATCGGCCAATAACAAAAACAGGGCTGGAAATCATGAACAATAAAATCCTCGCGCTCGCTACGGCTTTTGGCTTCGCGGCCTGCGGGTCGGCATGGGCCGCGTGGCCCGACGACAAGCCGATCGAAGTCGTCGTCGGCTTTGCGCCCGGCGGCGGCACCGATGTCATGGCGCGCAAGCTCCTTCCCTTTGTCGAGCGTGTGCTGGGCGGCAAGGCGAAGTTCGTCGTCCTGAACAAGCCCGGCGCCGGCGGAGAGATCGCGTTTGCGTCGATCGCGCGCGCGGCGCCCGAGGGCTATTCGATCGGTGTCGTCAACGTGCCAGGCTACAACTTCCTGCCGATGACCCGCAAAACCCAATACACCACGGATGAAATCCGGCTGGTCGCTCGCGTCGTCGAAGATCCGAATGTCATGGTGGTGCCTGCCGATAGCAGATTCAGCAATCTGCCGGATGTCGTTGCCGCACTGCGCAGCAAGCCGGGCTCGGTGACCTTCGGTCACAATGGTGCCGGCACGAACGGTCATCTGGCCATTCGCATGCTTGCGGCAGCCGCGAAAGTCGAGCCCAACGAGATCTCCTACAGAGGAACGGCCGCACAGCGGACCGATCTCCTGGGCGGGCATCTGGACGTCGGCATGGTCACCCTCAGCGAGATCCCCGAATTGCATGGCACCAACAAGGGGCCACTTCGTGTCATCGCGATCCTGTCGAAGAAGCGCTTTCCATCGCTGCCGGGCGTTCCGACGGCAG
Source organism: Bradyrhizobium sp. BRP20 (assembly GCF_020194215.1). Classification (NCBI taxonomy): domain Bacteria; kingdom Pseudomonadati; phylum Pseudomonadota; class Alphaproteobacteria; order Hyphomicrobiales; family Nitrobacteraceae; genus Bradyrhizobium; species Bradyrhizobium sp. BRP20. The sequence goes on from NZ_JADYVY010000007.1 coordinate 10,450, forward strand.
AGGAGGCGGGCTTTCCGGTCATGACGACGGCGGAACGCGGCTTCGCGGTCCCCAAGGGCGTTCCGGACGACATCGTCAAGAAGCTGGAAGCCGGGATCGCCGAGGGCCTGCGTAGTCCAGAGTACCTGACGGGTTCGCCCGGCGACGAGCCGGTGATCGCCTTCCTGCCTGGCGCGGAGTGGCAGAAACGCCTCGACGACATGTCCGAAGCCCTGCGTCCTTTTGCCGAGCAGATGCGGGCAAGCGAACAGAAGTGATTGATCCTGCTCTGGCAGGCGGTTGCTAAGACTATTCTTCATGCTTCGGGCCGCTGCAAATCAAGGTCTCGATGGCCGCGCCGCCTCATGTTTGCCACCCTCCAACGCAAACGGCGCGGCCGTGATCGACCGCGCCGCTGTGATCTTCTGATGTGAAGGGCCTAGTCTTCGTAGGGTGCGTAGGCTGATGCGCCCCAGCGAGGCCCGTCATAGCCGTATCCCGGGCCCCAATAACCGTAGGTGTTGGCAGGGTGCCAACTGCCGATGCGCTGGCATTGGCCGATGCCGGCCATCAACTGGCCGCCGCTCATGGCGGGCCCGGCGGCGCCGACTGCTTCTCCAGCCGGTGGGGTGCACGGGCCGGGACCGCGGCCCGCAGCGAGGCTGGGGCTTACAGTTGCGAGCGGCAAAATCGCGGCCAGAGTTGCGGCGACGCTCACGAGTTTCGTACGTGTCATGGTTGTCTCCATGTTCGAGGCTTAACGGGGGACCAATCCCTCCTGCCGCGAGACGTTCCGCGCGGAACGGTCGCGTTTTCGCGAGCAAAAAAGGTTTCCTCGGGTTTCACGGAACGCCGCGATTTCCATTGACGTGAGCGCGTCATCGCGAGCGCGCATCATCTGCGAGCGACCAGCACACCGACCAGAAAGGCCACCAGCAGCGACGGCAGCGGGGCGTCGCGCACCATGCCGCGGACGACGTCTTGCCAGTGCTGCTCCGGCACCAGTCTCGGCGATCGCACGTTGGGCGCGGGCTGGATACCCCAGTGTGATGCGAGCTCGGCGACCTCGCTTTGCGCGAGGCGCACGCCGTCGCGGACGCGATAGATCGCGGCCTCGGACCGCTCACGCGGTGCGAGCAGCATCAAGGTCTCGACCGCGGTGCGCAGCGTCATCTCGCCGTAGCCTTGCAGCCTGACCTGCTCCTCGGGATCGGACGTCATGCAAAATCCCTCACAGCGTCAAATTCTTCACAATGAGAAATGGCGCGCGATGGTGAAGGCCGCCGCCGTGCACAGAACCAGCGTGGGCCCGGCCACGTCGCGCGCGAGATCGGCGCGCGTCAGCTGCCTGCTCATGGTCTTGCTCCATGCTTTGCATGGAAATGGCCGCCGCCGCGCTTGGTTCCCTGCGCCGGCGCGAATCGGCAGGCCGACTATTTCCGCAGCAGCTCGCTCAAGGCCGCCGTCGCTTCGGCGCAGCGGATGTCGTCGATCTCCCGCGACAGGCTGAGCGCGCTCGATCTCAGCTCCTCGAGCTTCCAGCTGTCCGGATGCTGGTTTTCGAGCTGACCGAGACGCTTGTTCAGATCGTCTAATCTCGATTGAAGCTGCCCGATGCTGGCGGCCCCATTCACTTTCCAAACGCGTTGTGCGCGCATCGTCGTTCCCCTGATAGTCTCACGGCCTTGTGAGAGCGGTTCATGGCCGGAATGGGAGTTTGTTTTGTCCGGCTTCAGACGGCGGGGAACCGTTGCAGATCGGCAACGAAGTTCCTGTTTGGTGCTCACCCAGCGCCGCACGATGATACCCGCAGGCCCGGAATTTGATTGTGCCCTCAGTACGGGGCGCCGAGGCGGCCTGTGCGCGCGGGTGATAGGCTCTGGCCGGGCGCACTCGAAAAAGATGAGGAACGACGCGTGACGAGAACTGTGACCATTGCAGCCGGCCAGCTCGGACCGATCGCGAGGAGCGAGTCGAGGTCCGCGGTGGTGGCGCGACTGATGGCGTTGATGCGCGAGGCGCGGGCCTGCGGCTGCGACCTGATCGTCTATCCCGAGCTGGCGCTGACCACGTTCTTTCCGCGCTGGTACTTCGAGGACCAGGCCGAGATCGACAGCTTCTTCGAGCGCGAGATGCCGGGTGCCGAGACACAGGCGCTGTTCGATCTCGCCCGCCAGCTCGGCATCGGCTTCTGCCTCGGCTATGCCGAACTGACGCTCGAGGTCGGGATTGTCAGGCGCTACAACACGTCCATCCTCGTCGACAAGAGCGGCGCGATCGTCCTGAAATATCGCAAGGTGCATCTGCCCGGCCATGCCGAGCACGAACCGTGGCGCGAATTCCAGCATCTGGAGAAGCGCTATTTCGAGCCCGGCAGCGGCTTCGGCGTGGTCGGTGCCTTCGGCGGCGTGATCGGCATGGCGATCTGCAACGACCGCCGCTGGAGCGAGACCTATCGCGTGATGGGCCTGCAGGGCGTCGAGATGGTGCTGATCGGCTACAACACGCCCGTGCACAATCCGCCCGCGCCGGAGCATGACGATCTCTCGCTGTTCCACAATCATCTGGTGATGCAGGCCGGCGCCTATCAGAACGGCACATTCGTGGTCGGGGTCGCCAAGGCCGGTGTGGAGGAGGGCGTCGACCACATCGGAGGCAGCTGCATCATCGCGCCCTCGGGCGAGATCATTGCGGCCTGCACGACAAAGGGCGACGAGATCGCGCTGGCGCGCTGCGATCTCGATCTCTGCAGTTCCTACAAGCGCACCACCTTCAATTTCGACGTGCACCGCCAGCCGCGCGCCTACGGCATGATCGTCGAGCGGAAGGGCGTGACGATCATGGCGGATGGGACGCCGGTGCCGCGGAGGGGGTGACGCTCTCTCCTTCGTCATTGATCCTCTTCACGACCACGTGTGTTTATTCGGAAACGTTCATTCCCTATTATCCCGCAATGCAAAAGACCGCCCGCCGCTCCCGACCTGCCGCCCGTCTGCCCGGCCGTCCCCGGGAATTCGACATGGACACCGCGCTCGACCGCGCCGTGCGCGTGTTTCGTGAGCGCGGCTATCATGCCACCTCGATCGGGGACCTCACTGCGGCGATGCGGCTCGCGACGGGAAGCATCTACAAGGCGTTTCGCGACAAGCATGCGGTGTTTCTCGCCGCCTTCGAGCGCTACACGGCCCTGCGCCAGCAGCATACCCGCAGCGCGGCGGCGCGTGGTGCAAACGGCCGCGAGCAAATCCGCAACGTGCTGCTGTCCTATGTCGAGCATTCCCGGGGCAGCGAGGGGCGGCGCGGCTGCCTCGTGGTCGGCAGCGCGGTCGAACTGTCCGCGCTCGATCCGGTCGTGGGTGCCCGCGTCAGCACACAGCTCGCGAGCAACGAGAGCTTCATCGCCGGCCTCATACGCGCCGGACAGGCCGATGGCTCGATCCCCCGCCATGTCGTAGCCGACGACACCGCGCGGCTGATGCTCTGCATCACGCAGGGAATGCGCGTCGTCGGCAAGGCGCGTCTGCCGCTCGACGCAGAGCGTCTCGTCGGCGCCGCAATGAAGCTGCTCGCCTGAATTTTTTGTCAGAATAGGGAATGACCATTCCCTATACCTTACCTAACGGCCATTCCCTGCGCCTTACCTGGAGACCATGCGAATGACGATGAATGCCACGATCGAGACCGCGCCGGGGCCGGATGCGGTGTCGCAGCGCCTGACCTTCGTGCTTGCCGCGGCTTGTGGCATGGTCGCCGCCAACATCTATTATGCGCAGCCGCTGATCGCCCCAATCAGCGCCGCGCTCGGCCTGTCGCATGCAGCTAGCGGGCTGATCGTGACGATGACGCAGATCGGCTACTGCACCGGGCTGCTGCTGATCGTGCCGCTCGGCGATCTCGTCGAGAACCGCGCGCTGATCTGCTCGGTGATCATGCTCGGCGCCGCGGCGCTGCTCGCCGCGGCGTTCGCAACCCATGCGCTGCCGTTCCTGCTCGCCGCACTGTTCATCGGCCTCGGCTCGGTCGCGGTGCAGATCATCATCCCCTATGCAGCGCATCTGGCGCCCGAAGCCATCCGCGGCCGCGTCGTCGGCAACGTCTCGACCGGCCTGATGCTCGGCATCATGCTGGCGCGTCCGGTGTCGAGCTTCGTCACCGCCTTGCTGTCGTGGCACGCAGTGTTCTTCGCCTCCGCCGCGCTGATGATCGTGCTCGCAGCCGTGCTCTGGATGACGCTGCCGAAGCGCAAGCCGGTCACGCGGATGCATTACGGCCAATTGCTGCTGTCGATGCCGGACCTGGTGCGGGCCACGCCGCTGCTGCGGCGCCGCGCGCTGTACCAGGCGAGCCTGTTCGGCGCCTTCACCCTGTTCTGGACGGTGGCGCCACTCCAGCTCGCCGGCGAGTTCGGCTTCTCCCAGCGCGGCATCGCGCTGTTCGCGCTGGCCGGCGTCGCCGGCGTGTTCGCAGCACCGATCGCCGGGCGCCTCGCGGACCGCGGCCATAGCAGCATCGCGACGCTGGTCGCGATGCTGCTCACGGCCGCCGGCTTCCTGGTGACCTCCATCGGCGCGTCCGGCTCGATGCTGAACCTCGCCTGTCTGGTGGTGGCCGCGATTGCGATCGATATCGGCGTCCAGGGCAATGTGGTGCTGGGCTTCCGCGCCATCTTCGCGCTCGGGCACGAGCACCGCAGTCGCCTCAATGGTCTCTACATGGCGACGTTCTTCGCCGCCGGCGCGGTCGGCTCGGCGGTCGGAGCATGGGCGTTCGCACAGGGAGGCTGGACGCTCGCATCGGCCATTGGCCTTGCTTTGCCCGTCGCGGGGTTGCTCTACGCGCTGACCGAGTAGCGGCCGTCGCCCGAACGGTGCGACCGACCTCGCGATGACGCAATTTCCATCTCGCGGATTGGTTGCGGTTGTAGTACTTTCGTCGCAACGCACCTGGTTAACGGGCGGCAGGGGGATGCTGATGAAACGTGCGGGGCTGTTTGGCGCACGGCGGGTACGGCCATGGTCGTGGGGGGCGTTTCTGCTCGGGCTCGCCGTCGTCGCGGTTTCGGCCGTGGTTCAGGGCATCTGCGTCCTGCTCGGCGCAAAGTTCTATTTCGCAGCGTTTCTGCCCGGCCTGTTCGTGCTTGCGCTGATGGCGGGTGCACCGGCGGCGGCATTCGCCGCGCTGCTCACCGTGCCGCTGGTGTGGTGGGCGTTCATCCCGCCGTTCTTCGAGCTCAATGCGCTGACCAGCGCGCATGCCGATTCCATCAACCTGTTCTGTCTTCTTGCCGTCCTCCTGATCGGCCTTGCCGATCTCTGCCGCGCGACGATGACAATCGTCAGAAGCGGCGGGCTGAAGCCTTCGGGCGAGAGCGCGGCAACGAATCCGCAATAGATCGCGCCGCGCGCGTTGCGCCCGAGCAACAGTCCGGCAACCATCCGCGAACTTGCCGCGCGCCGCTAACTTTTCGAAAAAGATTTGGCCGCAGTTTCTCCCGCGGGAATGACGAGGGAGTTTTCGGACATGAACGGTCACGCCATCCTGGAGAACGTGCGCCGCTACCGCGGCATCGCATCGCTCTATCGCCAGACCGCAGCGTTCCGCCCGGGCCAGAGCTGGTCGCTGCTGGAGCAGGCGAGCGAGTGGGAGGCGCGGGCGCTGTCGGAGCTGGAAGCCTATTTCGCCTCGCGAACGGACCACACCGCCCCGCTCGCGGCCTGATCGCCGGCCATCGGCGCGCCCTGAACCGGCTCGCCGAAGGCGCGACCGCCACGGGCAACTACGGAGTTGTCTCCGCATCCTTCTGTGCTAGCAACGGCCGAGAGATTCTTCTTCACCTCGGCCGGGGCACGCGATGACCACCTTCAACCGCATCTTCACGACGGAGCGCCTGCTCCAGATCATCGTGGTGCTGGCGGCGACGCTCGCCATGAAGCTGATGAGCTGAGCGAAGGCCGGCTATCGTCCGCCTAGCTCGGGCAAATCAGGCAGATAATTCGAGCCTTCCGAGCCGAGGAAATCGAACATCGCCTGCGCGGGCGGCAGCAGCACCTTGTCGCTGCGGCGGATCACGTACCATTGCCGCACGATCGGCAGGCCCGCGACGTCGAGCACGACGAGCCGGCCCTCGGCGAGCTCATGCGCCACGGTGTGAGCCGAGATGAAGGCGATGCCGAGCCCGGCGATGACCGCCTGCTTGATGGTCTCGTTGCTGCTCATCTCCATGCCGATGATCGGCTCGAGATCCGATTTCTGGAACATGCCCTCCATCAGCGTCCGCGTGCCCGAGCCGGGCTCGCGGGTGAGGAAGGTCTCGTGCACGAGATCGGTCAGGCTGAGGCCGGAATCCTTCTCCAGCCAATGGCCCTTGCGCGCGACGATGATGTGCGGGTTGCGCCCGAGCTGGCGGACGTCGACGGTGACGTCGGCCGGTGGCCGACCCATTACCGCGAAGTCGAGGTCGTAGCCGTGCATGGCCTCGCGGATCTCCTCGCGATTGCCGATGGTCAGCTTGATCTCGATCTTGGGGTAGCGCTTGGAGAACGCCGCGATCGCGTGCGGCACGAAATATTTCGCGGTCGAGACCGCGCCGAGATGCACGGTGCCGCCGGTCCGCCCCGCGAGCAGGTCGAGCGCGCCCTGGCAATCGGTGATCGCGGCTTCGACCCGTTCGGCCAGCGCCAGCACCTCCCTGCCGGCTTCCGTCAGCAGCATGCCGTCGCCGGTTCGCTGCACCAGGGGCAGGCCGGCCAGGTCCTGCAGCTGCCGCAGCTGCTGGGTCACGGCCGGCTGGGTCAGCCCGAGATGGCTCGACGCCGCCGTCACGCTGCCTTTGGCCGAGAGCGCCGCAAGCGAGCGCAGCTGCCGGATCGTCAGATGCCGGAGCTGGGCCGCTGCATGGCCGGGGCCATTATAAGAAAATTCTTTGAGGCTCATTATCAATAGAAATTTTCCTTATTAAGCCGCTCCTGTCAATCTCCTGAATGCCGGCACTGACCGTGACCTGCCTCCACCAGGAGGGAATGGGTGCGGCACCGGCAAGGGGATGGACGCAGATGACCGGGCAACTCAGGCTGGACGACCACCTTCAACGGTATTCTGAGACCGCGCCGCATGCGTTGGCCGTGGCAGCCGCGGTCGATGCCATCGCGGCCGCGGCGATCGAGATTGCCGATCTCATCGCCAGCGGCGATCTCGCCGACGCCTCGGGCCTGACCACCGGGCGCAACAGCGACGGCGATCTCCAACGCGACCTCGACGTCCAGGCGGACGCGATCCTGCGCCGCTGCCTCGGCCGGCTGCCGATCGCGGCGCTGGCGTCGGAGGAGATGCGTGAGGCCCAGATCGTCGATCGTCAGGGGCGAATCTGCATCGCGATCGATCCGCTCGACGGCTCCTCCAACATCGACATCAACATGACCGTCGGCACGATCTTCTCGATCCTGCCGGCCCCCGATGATCTCTCACTCGCCTTTCAGCAGCGCGGCTCGGCGCAGCTCGCGGCGGGCTTCGTCACCTACGGCCCGCAGACCTCGCTGGTGCTGACGCTCGGCGACGGCGTCGACATCTTCACGCTCGATCGCAAGGCGGGCTGCTTCCGCTTCGCGCGCAGCGGCGTGCAGATCGCCGAAGCCTGCGAGGAGTTCGCGATCAACGCCTCGAACCGCCGGCATTGGGATCCGCCGGTGCGCGCCTTCATCGACGAATGCCTCGCCGGCGTCGACGGGCCCGCCAACCACGATTTCAACATGCGCTGGATCGGGTCGCTGGTCGCGGAGGCCTATCGCATCCTCACCCGTGGCGGCGTGTTTCTCTACCCTTCCGATGCGCGGCCCGGCTACGGCGACGGCCGCCTACGCCTGACCTACGAAGCACACCCGATGGCGATGATCATCGAGCAGGCCGGCGGCTCGGCCTCGACCGGGCGCGAGCGCATCCTCGATCTATCGGCGCAGAGCCTGCACCAGCGCGTGCCGCTGATCATGGGCTCGAGCAACGAGGTGCGGCGCGTCGAGGAGCTGCATTGCGATCCGCTGCTGGTTGCCAGCGTCTCGGCGCCGCTGTTCGCGCGGCGCGGATTCTTCCGGCTCTGAGCGAGGCGTCCGATGTCCAGGAAGCATCCGATCATCTCCATCACCGGCTCCTCCGGCGCCGGCACCACCTCCGTCAAGAAGACCTTCGAGCAGATCTTTTTCCGCGAGAAGGTCAACGCCGTCTACATCGAGGGCGACGCCTTCCACCGCTACGACCGTGCCGAGATGCGTGCGCAGATGGCGAAGGAGGCCGAGCGCGGCAACAAGCACTTCAGCCATTTCAGCCCCGAGACCAATTTGTTCGAGGAGCTGGAACGCGCCTTCCGCGACTACGGCGAGACCGGCACCGCGGTGACGCGGCACTACGTCCACGACGCCGAGGAATCGGCGCTGCATGGTGCGGCACCAGGCACCTTCACCGACTGGAAGCAGCTGCCGGAGGATTCGGACCTTCTGTTCTACGAGGGCCTGCACGGCGCCGTAGTCACCGATAAGGTGAACGTCGCGCGCTATGCCGACCTCAAGATCGGCGTCGTGCCCGTCATCAACCTCGAATGGATCCAGAAGCTGCACCGCGACCGCAGCGCACGCGGCTATTCGACCGAGGCGGTCACCGACACCATCCTGCGGCGGATGCCCGACTACATCCACTACATCTGCCCGCAATTCACCGAGACCGACATCAACTTCCAGCGCGTCCCGACCGTGGACACCTCCAATCCATTCATCGCGCGCTGGATCCCGACGCCGGACGAATCGATGGTGGTGATCCGCTTCAAGAATCCGCGCGGTATCGACTTCCCCTATCTGCTCTCGATGCTGCCGCAGAGCTGGATGTCGCGCGCCAACTCGATCGTCTGCCCCGGCGCGAAGCTGGACCTGGCCATGCAGCTGATCCTGACGCCGCTGATCATGCAGCTGATCGAGCGCAAGCGCAGCCTGAAGTGAACAGGGAGAGACTCCGATGAACATCTCCGTCCATGCCGAAGCCGACCTCAATGCGGTCACGCACAACGATCTCGCCAATGCCGTCCGCTTCCTCGCGGTCGACGCCATCGAGGCAGCGCAGTCAGGCCATCCCGGGCTGCCCATGGGCATGGCCGACGTCGCGACTGTGCTGTTCTCGCGCTTCCTGAGGTTCGACTCGGCGCATCCGAACTGGCCGGACCGCGACCGCTTCGTGCTGTCGGCGGGGCACGGCTCGATGCTGCTCTATGCGCTGCTGCATCTCACCGGCGGCGATATCAGCCTCGACGACATCAAGGCCTTTCGCCAGTGGGGCTCGAAGACGCCGGGCCACCCCGAATATGGCCACACGGCTGGTGTCGAGACCACGACGGGACCGCTCGGCCAGGGCATTGCGACCGCGGTCGGCATGGCGCTCGCCGAGCGGATGGCGAATGCGCGGCATGGCGATGGGCTCGTCGATCACTTCACCTATGTTATCGCGGGCGATGGCTGCCTGATGGAAGGCCTCAGCCATGAGGCGATCTCGCTGGCCGGTCATCTCGGGCTCGGCCGGCTGATCGTGCTTTTCGACGACAACGGCATCTCCATCGACGGTCCGACCTCGCTGGCGACATCGGACGACCAGCTCGCGCGCTTCGCTGCCTCCGGCTGGTCGGTGCGCCGCGTCGACGGACATGATCCCGAAGCGGTGGCGCAGGCGATAGCGGAGGAGCGGGAGACCGCGAAGCCGTCACTGATCGCCTGTCGCACAATCATCGGCTATGGCGCGCCTGATAGACAGGGCACCGAGAAAGTGCATGGCGCGCCGCTCGGCACCGAGCAGACGGCAGCGGCGCGGCGGACGCTGGGTTGGGACTATCAGCCTTTCGTGGTGCCGATCCCGGTGCTCAAGGCTTGGCGGATGATCGGGCAGCGCGGGCAGGTCGACCGCCTCGCTTGGCTCGATCGTTACGAAGGTGCGACGCCGGAGCAGCGCGACCTGTTCGTCGAGGGCAAAGTCGCGGCTCTGCCCGCCGCCTATGCGCTGGCCGCGGCGAAATTGCGTGAGCACTTTGCATCCGAGCGGCCGAAGCTGGCGACGCGGCAGGCCTCGCAACAGGTGCTCGGGGGAATCGCAGGAACAATTCCCGGCCTGGTCGGCGGCTCCGCGGACCTCACCCATTCGAACCTGACGCATGCCAAGGCGCAGGCGCCGGTCAAGAGCGGTGCGTTCGCCGGCGACTACATCCACTATGGCATCCGCGAGCACGGCATGGCCGCAGCGATGAATGGCCTGGCGCTGCATGGCGGCTTCATTCCCTATGGCGGCACGTTTCTGGCGTTCTCCGACTACAGCCGGCCGGCGATCCGACTTGCGGCCTTGATGCGGCTGCGCGTCATCCACGTGATGACGCACGACTCCATCGGTCTTGGCGAGGATGGTCCGACGCATCAGCCGGTCGAGCATCTGGCCGCGCTCCGCGTGATTCCGAACCTGCTGGTGTTCCGCCCCGCCGATGCCGTGGAGACGCTGGAGGCCTGGGATTGCGCGCTCGCGGCAGAGCATCGCCCCTCAGTGCTGTGCCTGTCGCGGCAGGTGTTACCGACCTTCCGCAGCGATGGGCGCGGCAGAAACCGCGTCGCCAATGGTGCCTATCTCGTCGTCTCGCCGGATGGCGGCCGCGACGTGACGCTCATCGCAACCGGCTCGGAAGTCTCGATCGCGCTGGAAGCCGCACGCCTGCTCGCGACCGAGCACGTTCGCGCCGCCGTGGTCTCGGCTCCGTGTTTCGCACTGTTCGAGGAGCAGCCGGAGGATTACCGCGCCTCGGTGCTCGGCACCGCGCCGCGCGTCGGCATCGAGGCAGCTGTCGCCGGCGACTGGCATCGCTGGATCGGCGCTGACGGCGAATTCGTCGGCATGCGCGGCTTCGGCGCCTCGGCCCCCGCCCCGGTGTTGTACCGTGAATTCGGCATCACACCGCAAAGCATTGCGGAAGCGGCTCGCCGGGCGATGGCCCGCAAGAGCCAATAAGGAGGACGAATCTTGGCCCGTATCACCCTTCGCCAATTGCTCGATCACGCTGCCAGCCACGGCTACGCCGTGCCGGCGTTCAACATCAACAACATGGAGCAGGGCATCGCGATCATGCAGGCGGCGGCCGCGGTCGATGCGCCGGTCATCATCCAGGCCTCGCGCGGCGCGCGCAGCTATGCCGGCGATCTCATGCTTTCGCACATGATCGACGCGCTGGAGCGGACCTATCCCGACATTCCGCTCTGCATGCACCAGGACCACGGCAATGACGAAGCGACCTGCGCCTCGGCCATCGCCCATGGCTTCACCTCCGTCATGATGGATGGCTCGCTCAAAGCCGACGCCAAGACGGCGGCCGACTATGGCTATAACGTCGCGATCACGCGCCGCGTCGTCGATCTCGCTCATTGGGTCGGCGCGTCCGTCGAAGGCGAGCTCGGCGTGCTCGGTTCGCTCGAGCACGGTGGCGGCGAGCAGGAGGATGGTCACGGCGTCGAGGGCAAGGTCGGCCACGATCAGCTCTTGACCGATCCGGACCAGGCCGTCGACTTCGTCCGTGCAACCAAGGTCGATGCGCTCGCGATCGCGATGGGCACCTCGCACGGCGCCTACAAGTTCAGCCGCAAGCCGGACGGCGATATCCTGGCGATGCGGGTGGTCGAGGAGATCCACCGCCGGCTGCCGAACACGCATCTGGTCATGCACGGCTCGTCCTCGGTGCCGCAGCCGCTCCAGGACATGTTCAACCAGTTCGGCGGCGAGATGCCGCAGACCTGGGGCGTGCCGGTCGAGGAGATCGTTCGCGGCATCCGAAGCGGCGTGCGCAAGGTCAATATCGACACCGATTGCCGGCTGGCGATGACCGCGGTGTTCCGGAAGGTGGCGGCGGAAGCGCGCTCCGAATTCGATCCGCGCAAGTTCCTGAAGCCGGCGATGGACGCAATGCGCGAATTGTGCCGCGAGCGGTTCGAGCAGTTCGGTACCGCAGGCCACGCCAGCAAGATCAAGGTCATTCCAATGAGCGAGATGGCGCGGCGCTATCGCGCCGGCGAGCTCGATCCGCGCATCGACGCCCGCGAGCCGGTTGCCGCTTAGCCAATCAGAAAGAGCAGAGAAAAGAGCAGGAGAGAGACATGAACGCACATGCAGGCACGGTCCGCGGCAAAGAGCGCTATCGCTCCGGCGTGATGGAATACAAGCGCATGGGCTATTGGGAGCCCGACTACACGCCGAAGGACACCGACGTCATCGCGCTGTTCCGCGTCACGCCGCAGGAAGGCGTCGACCCGATTGAGGCCTCCGCCGCGGTTGCCGGCGAATCCTCGACCGCGACCTGGACGGTGGTGTGGACCGATCGCTTGACGGCGGCCGAGAAGTATCGCGCCAAGTGCTACCGCGTCGATCCCGTTCCGGGCTCGCCAGGCTCGTATTTCGCCTACATCGCCTACGATCTCGACCTGTTCGAGCCGGGCTCGATCGCCAACCTCTCGGCCTCGATCATCGGCAACGTGTTCGGCTTCAAGCCGCTGAAGGCGCTGCGACTCGAGGACATGCGCTTTCCCGTCGCCTATGTGAAGACGTTCCAGGGACCGGCGACCGGCATCGTGGTGGAGCGCGAGCGGCTCGACAAGTTCGGCCGGCCGCTGCTCGGCGCGACGGTGAAGCCGAAGCTCGGTCTGTCCGGCCGCAATTACGGCCGTGTGGTCTATGAGGCGCTGAAGGGCGGGCTCGACTTCACCAAGGACGACGAGAACATCAACTCGCAGCCCTTCATGCATTGGCGCGATCGACTCCTCTATTGCATGGAGGCGGTGAACCGCGCGCAGGCCGCTTCCGGCGAGGTGAAGGGCACCTACCTGAACGTCACCGCGGCCACCATGGAGGACATGTACGAGCGCGCCGAGTTCGCAAAGGAGCTCGGCTCGGTGATCGTGATGATCGACCTCGTGATCGGTTACACTGCGATCCAGTCCATGGCCAAATGGGCGCGGCGCAACGACATGATCCTGCATCTGCATCGCGCCGGCCACTCCACCTATACGCGGCAGAAGAGCCATGGCGTGTCGTTCCGCGTCATCGCGAAGTGGATGCGGCTCGCCGGCGTAGACCACATCCACGCCGGTACTGTGGTCGGCAAGCTCGAAGGCGATCCCAACACCACACGCGGCTACTACGATGTCTGCCGCGAAGACTTCAACCCGACCAAGCTCGAGCATGGCCTGTTCTTCGACCAGTCCTGGGCGAGCCTCAACAAGATGATGCCGGTAGCCTCCGGCGGCATCCATGCCGGGCAGATGCACCAGCTGCTCGACCTGTTAGGCGAGGACGTCGTGCTGCAGTTCGGCGGCGGCACGATCGGTCATCCCATGGGCATTGCGGCCGGCGCGACCGCCAACCGCGTGGCGCTGGAAGCGATGATCCTCGCCCGCAACGAGGGCCGCGACTATGTCCACGAGGGCCCGGAGATTTTGGCCAAGGCGGCCCAGACCTGCACGCCGCTGAAGGCCGCGCTCGAGGTCTGGAAGGATGTCACTTTCAACTATCAATCCACCGACACGCCGGACTTCGTGCCGACCGCGCTGGAAACCGTCTGAGGAGATTTGAGATGAAGATCACCCAGGGCTGCTTCTCGTACCTGCCGGATCTGACCGACGAGCAGATCACCAGCCAGGTGCAGTATTGCCTCGCCAATGGCTGGGCGGTGAACATCGAGTTCACCGACGATCCGCATCCCCGAAACACCTATTGGGAGATGTGGGGCCTGCCGATGTTCGATCTCCAGGACGCCGCCGGCGTGATGATGGAGCTCGCCGAGTGCCGCAGGGTCTACGGCGACCGCTATATCCGCATCAGCGGCTTCGATGCCAGCCACGGCTGGGAGTCGGTGCGGATCTCCTTCCTCGTCAACCGGCCGAAGCAAGAGACGGAGTTCGAGCTGGTGCGGCAGGAGGTCGGCGGCCGTGCGGTCCGCTACACCACCGTGCGCAAGCCGGTTGCGCACGCGCCAGCTTGAGTCATCCGCTTCCGCGCGGAGCTCTCCCTGCTCCGCATCCTGGCGGACCACTGCTTCGCCGCCTCGCTCGCGGCGAAGCTCTTTTCTTCGAGGGTAGCCATGCTCGATGTCCCCCACGCAACCACGACCGAACACAGCGAGACCCATTTCGATCTCCGCAAGGAGGCTGAAGCCGCCGGAATCACCGAGACGCTTCAACAGCTCGATCAGGAGCTGATCGGACTCAAGCCGGTCAAGAACCGCGTGCGCCAGATCGCCTCGCTGCTGCTGATCGAGCGCATCCGGCAGCGTGCCGGCCTCGCCTCCGCGCCGCCGACGCTGCACATGTCGTTCACCGGCAATCCTGGAACAGGCAAGACCACCGTCGCGCTGCGCATGGCCAGGATCCTGCACGGGCTCGGCTTCGTGCGGCGCGGGCAGGTGATCTCGGTGACGCGCGACGATCTCGTCGGCCAGTATATCGGCCACACTGCGCCGAAGACCAAGGAGATCCTGAAAAAAGCGATGGGCGGCGTGCTGTTCATCGACGAGGCCTATTACCTGCATCGTCCCGACAACGAGCGCGACTATGGTCAGGAATCGATCGAGATCCTGCTCCAGGTGATGGAGAACCAGCGCGAGGACCTCGTCGTGATCCTCGCCGGCTATGGCGAGCGGATGACGAAATTCTTCGCCTCCAATCCCGGCTTCCGGTCGCGGATCGCCCACCACATCGAATTCCCTGACTATGCAGAGGCCGAGCTGCTCGTTATCGCCGAGCTGATGCTGAAGGAGCGCGGCTACCGCTTCTCGGCTGCGGCGCGCGAGGCGTTCGAGAAATACATCGCGCTGCGCCGGACCCAGCCGTTCTTCTCCAATGCGCGCTCGATCCGCAACGCCGTCGACCGCATCCGCCTGCGGCAGGCCGATCGGCTGGTGTCCGATCTCGATCGCATGCTCGATGTCGCCGACCTCGAAACCATCGATGCCATGGACGTCTTGGCGAGCCGAGTCTTCAGCGGCGGTGCGGATGCGCGGAGTGCAGTGCCATGACGAAGGAGATCATGATCGCTCCCTCGATCCTCGCCGCGGATTTCGCGCGTCTCGGCGAGGAGGTCGCCGCGATCGACGCCGCTGGGGCCGACTGGATTCATTGCGACGTCATGGACGGGCACTTCGTGCCGAACATCAGTTTCGGTGCCGAGGTCATCAAGGCGATCCGTCCCTATTCGAAGAAGCCGTTCGACGTGCATTTGATGATCGCGCCGACAGATCCCTATCTCGAGGCGTTCGCAAAGGCCGGAGCGGACATCATCACGGTGCACGCCGAAGCGGGGGCGCATCTCGACCGCTCGCTCCAGGCGATCCGCTCGCTCGGCAGCAAGGCTGGCGTCAGCCTTTGTCCGTCGACCCCGGAAGCGGTGATCGAGTATGTGCTCGATCGTATCGATCTCGTGCTGGTGATGACGGTCAATCCGGGCTTTGGCGGCCAATCCTTCATCGCATCGCAGATCGACAAGATCAGGCGGATCAGGACCATGATCGGCGGGCGGCCGATCCGGCTCGAGGTCGACGGCGGTGTCACGTGCGACAATGCCGCGGCCGTGGCTGCAGCGGGTGCCGACACGCTGGTCGCGGGCTCCGCCGTGTTTCGCGGCAAGAGCGCTGGCGAATATGCCGCCAATATCGCGGCTATTCGCATCGCCGCGGAGACCGGCCGGGTTCCGAAGCTGCAAGATAGTTCCGCGCCCGCGAAGCGGGCCGAAGAAAGTGCGCTCATCCGGTAGATTACGGATCAGCCCATCGCCGTGGCTCCGGTGTGTCAAGGCGCCACTTTCTCCGGATCTCTACGGAGCATGCCTTCCAAATCGATCGGCTCATTCAGGCCGGGGTAACCAACGCACCGGAGAAGGACAATCGATTAACGACCGCGCAATGCCAAGCGTCTCAATCTGTGGTTTAGGGACGCTATGAGAGCGCGGATGCGTAACGACGGAAACTGCGGCATGAAGCCCGCACGCGGCGCAAAGTGATGGCATGAGCATGCATCGCCTGTTCGCCGAGCAGCTCCGCTGCGCCACCGATGCCACCGGACAGGTCGATCTCGTCAAGCTGGGCAAGTTCGTCAGCGCGGCTTACGAGGCCGGTGATCGCGAGCGTCAGCGGATGATCGAAGTACGCGCGCAAACGCGCGACGAGGTCGAGCAGGATCTGCTGCGGACCCGCGAGTTCCTTGACACAATCATCGAAAACATTCCGATCGCCGTCTTCGCGAAATGTGCGGAGAGTTCGCGCTACATCCTGCTCAACCGCGCCGGAGAAGACTATTACGGCATGCCGCGCGAACAGATGCTGGGCCGAACGCCCGAGCAGATCTTCCCGGCTGACGTGGCCCGCGTGGTCAACGAGCAGGATAGACGCGTCGCGGCCAGCGGCATGCCGATGGTTCTGGAGGAGCATCTGCTCGAAGTCGGCGTCAAGGGCCGCGACCGGGTCGTCAATTCACGCAAGATGCTGATCACGGATGGCAACGGGGATCCGCAATATCTCGTCGGCGTGATCGAGGATGTCACGGAGCGTGTCACCACCCGGCAGCGGATCAGCCATCTTGCGCATCATGATGCGCTCACGGACCTGCCGAACCGCAGCGCCTTCAACGCCGCGCTCGACGAACGGCTGGAACGGGCGCAGGAGGCGTCGACCAGTTTCGCCGTGCTGAGCCTCGATCTCGACCGCTTCAAGGAGGTCAACGACGTGTTCGGTCACCCCGTCGGCGACATGCTGATGCGGGCGGCCGCCGACCGGCTTGCCGCGGAAGCCGAAGGCGCCTTCGTCGCCCGCATCGGCGGCGACGAGTTCATGATCCTGATGCCCGACAACGCCAGCCGTGAGGACGTTCTGGCGCTGGCCGAACGCCTGGTCGAGACGATCGGCAAGGAACTCGAGGTCGACGACTATCTCTCCCACGTGGGCCTCAGCGTCGGCATCGCGTTCTATCCCGACGATGGCGTGAACGCGGCGACGCTGCTCGCCAATGCCGACTCGGCTCTCTACCGCGCCAAGCGCGAGGGCAGGAGCCGGGTCCGCTGCTTCGAATCCGAGATGGACCAGGAGCTGCGCGATCGCAGGCTGTTGCAGCACGACCTGCGGCAGGCGCTGGAGCAGAACCAGCTCCTCGTCTATTTCCAGCCGCAGGCGCGGGTGGATGGCGAGGTCATCGGCTTCGAGGCGCTGCTGCGATGGAATCACCCGACGAGGGGCTTCGTGCCGCCGGACCAGTTCATTCCGCTCGCCGAGGAGAACAGGCTGATCGTCGAGATCGGTGAATGGGTGCTGCGCGAGGCGTGCCGTGAGGCGGCATCCTGGCCGCGGCCGTTGCAGGTCGCGGTCAATCTGTCGCCGGTCCAGTTTCAGGCGGGCGATCTCGAGCGCTCGATCCATCAGATCCTGTTGGAGACGGGATTGACGCCGACGCGGCTCGAGGTCGAGATCACCGAGGGCGTGCTGATCGGCGATTTCACCCGCGCGCTCAACCTGCTGCGGCGGCTGAAGGCGCTCGGCATCCGCATCGCCATGGACGATTTCGGTACCGGCTATTCCTCGCTGTCCTATCTGCAGTCGTTCCCGTTCGACAAGATCAAGATCGGCCGCAGTTTCATCTCCAACCTGGAGGCGACGCCGCAATCGGCCGAGATTGTCCGCGCCGTCCTGAGCCTGGCGCACGCGCTGAAGATCCCGGTCATTGCCGAGGGGGTGGAGACGGAAGCCCAACGTGCCTTCTTGGCCCGCGAGGCCTGCGAGGAGATGCAAGGCTATCTCGTCGGCCGTCCCGACTTGATCGAGCGCTATCTCGACCTGGTGGGCCTCGCCGTGGAGCGCCGCCTCTACGCCTAGCATTGGGCACAGAGTTCCGAGCGGACGTTTGGAACTAAAATCCTTACCGGCGCTTCTCGAAAATAAACTTGGTTCAGGCGCGTTGGCGCGCAGCAAATGTTTTGCATAAACGCCATCGGCCTGACGCAAATCAGGGCAATAAGCCGGTGAACGCGAGGGAGGGTCTCATGGAGAACGTACGTCGCTACCGGGCGCTGGCGTCCCTCTGCCGTCAGCAGGCGGCCTACCGGCCGCTCCAGAACTGGGAACTTCTCGGCCAGGCCGAACATTTCGAACATCTCGCCGAAATCGAGCTCAAGGCGCACTTCGACGCGTGCAATGTGCACCGCGACAAGGACGCCGCCGCGCCCACGACATGGGAAGCTCCCGTCGCGGCGTGACGGCGCCAGGCCGGCGCGTCAATGCGACATCAGCGTCGGGACCGTCATGGCTTCCAGCATGGCGCGGGTGACGCCCCCGAGAAAGCGTTCCTGCAACCGCGAATGGCCGTAGCCGCCCATCACCAGAAGATCGAGACTCTCGTCGGCCGCCAGCGACAGAATGATCGGCTGAATGTCGGCGCGCGAGGCGGTCAGGCTGACCGTGCGGGTGGACAATCCGCGCCGGCCGAGATGTCTGGCCAAGCCGCTCGCTGAAGCTTCGCCGCAGACGTCGTCGGTCTCGTTGACGGTGATGATCACGATCTCTTCGGCGCGCGCCAGGAACGGAGCTGCGTCGCGCATAGCGCGGGCGGCAACGCGACTGCCGTCCCAGCAGATGCCGATCCGCTTCGCCTTGAAGGCTCCCCGGAAGGTGTAGGGCAGGAACAGCACCGGGCCGCCCGCGCGGAACAGGATCTCGCTCGGCATGTCGTTGTCGAACGAGCCTTGCGCCGGATCGGGCTGGAGCACGACGCTGAGGTCGTGCAGCCGTGCCATCTCGCCGAGCGAGCCGGCGGCATCTGCCGGGATCGCGCCGAGTGCGTGGCAGGTATAGGAGATGCCGGCGTTCGCCGCCTCGCTCTTGAATACCGCGAGCGCCGCCTCGGCCCGCTCCACGGCGCGCTCGCGCTCCAGCTCGAACACGGCCGCCACCGCCGCGCCGCCTTCCATGACGTAAGCCGTACTGGTGGCGACATAGCCGACCGCGACCGCGTCGAGATGCGCGTTGAGCTTCGCCGCGAGCGAGACCGAGCCCTCGATCGCGGGACGCATGGGACGTTCGGTGGGAATGTGGACGAGAATGTCTTTGTACATGGCGCGCCTCCGCTGAGCATCATCCGATGGTCGCAGTTTTTCACTGCGCGAAGGCGGCGCGTTGAGCTGTATCAAACGTCCGGATTGCCTGCTGCGACCGCTCATCCATTCTTTGCCGAGATTTAATCGGACGGACGGGACGCCGTAAGGTGGCAGCGACCATGTTGCGGGCAAGGCGACACCTGCTCAACATGGACATTTCGACATGAACGATCGCGTCAATTCCGACATCACCACGTCTCGCAAGATCTTGCGGCCGCGGCGGCTCGCGCTGCTCGGCACCGTGGCCGCGCTGGGCGTGGCCGCCCTGGCAGTTGCGCCAGGCGCCTCGCCGTACGGCATCAACTCCTTGATTGCGCCGGCTCAGGCGGCCGAAGCCGCCGCGACGCCGCCCGGCTTCGGCGATCTCGTTAGCAGGGTCAAACCCGCTGTGATCTCGGTGCGGGTCAAAATCGATCAGGACAACGACAAGAGCGCGATGCTGCAGCAGAACCGGATGGATTCGGACGAGGACACGCCGTTCGACCAGTTCTCGCGACAGTTCGGTTTCCGCTTTCCGGGCGGCGCGAACGGCATGCCGCGCCAGCGCCACCAGATGATCACGGGCGAAGGCTCCGGCTTTTTCATCTCCGCCGACGGCTATGCCGTGACCAACAATCACGTCGTCGATCGCGCCGAGTCCGTGCAGGTGACGATGGACGACGGCACGACCTACACCGCGAAAGTGGTCGGCACCGATCCGAAGACAGATCTCGCGCTGATCAAGGTCGACGGCAAGAAGGACTTTCCGTTCGTCAAGTTCTCCGACCAGAAGCCGCGCATTGGCGACTGGGTGGTCGCGGTCGGCAATCCCTTCGGTCTTGGCGGCACCGTGACCGCCGGCATCGTCTCGGCCAGCGGCCGCGACATCGGCAACGGTCCCTATGACGACTTCATCCAGATCGACGCGCCGATCAACAAGGGTAATTCCGGCGGCCCGGCCTTCGACATGAACGGCAACGTGATCGGCGTGAACACTGCGATCTTCTCGCCCTCGGGCGGCTCGGTCGGCATCGGCTTCGATATCCCGGCTTCGACCGCCAAGCTCGTCGTCGCGCAATTGAAGGACAAGGGCGCGGTCACCCGGGGCTGGCTCGGCGTGCAGGTGCAGCCGGTGACGTCGGATATCGCCGACAGCCTCGGGCTCAAGGAGGCGCGCGGCGCGATCGTCGACAATCCGCAGGATGGCAGCCCGGCGGCGAAGGCCGGCATCCAGGCGGGCGATGTCATCACCGCCGTCAACGGCACCACGATCAAGGACTCTCGCGACCTCGCCCGCACCATCGCCGGCTTGACGCCGGGCACGTCCGTGAAGCTCGATGTCTTCCGCAAGGGCGACAGCAAGACGGTGACGCTGGCGCTCGGCGAGTTGCCGAACGAGCGGCAGGCCAAGGGCAATGGCAGTGGCAATGCCGACGAGGGCAGCGGACAGCCGGGTGCCGGCACGCCGCGCCTCGGCCTCAGCCTGGCGCCCGCCGGTGACGTTCAGGGCGCAGGCCAGAACGGCGTCGTCGTCACCGAGGTTGATCCGCAAGGCCCGGCCGCGCAACGCGGCATCCGGACCGGCGACGTCATCCTCAATGTCGGCGGCAAGGCTGTCAGCAATGTCGGCGAGGTGCGCTCCGAGCTGGCGCAGGCCAAATCGTCGGGCAAGCGCAGCGTGCTGCTTCAGGTCAGAAGCGCGGAGGCCACCCGCTTCGTTGCGGTGCCACTCGCATAACGTCAACTCGACCCTTACCAATCCAGGAAGGCGGCCTTCGGGCCGCCTTTTGCACACACGTCACGTCCGCACCAGGCCGGTCACATTCTCGTTAACGGCAGGGATGATGACCTGGTGCGTCCGAAAAAGCCGTGTTCGCTGATCACACTCGCAGGGCGCCTCGGTGCTCTGCGCCAACGTCGCCGCTGAGAGGGGTTGCAAGCGTGGAACTTCGAGCCTCCCGGCGCTTTGTGGAACTCGCCGGTGGTTCACAAGTGATCGGTGCCGACATGGATCGATTGAAGCTCTCGCTCAGGGGTGCGCTGCTCGTGGCGCCATTGGTGCTCTCGGGGGGAAACGCGCTCGGGCGCGACGACGGCCGCTACGCGAATTCTCCTCTGAAGCCATGGTTCGACAGTTTGCGCAGCCATCTCGGTCCGTGCTGCTCGGACGCGGACGGTTTCGCCCTTGCCGATCTCGACTGGGAGTCGCACAACGGGCGCTACCGTGTCCGCATCGACGGACAGTGGATCGATGTGCCGGATGAGGCCGTCATCACCGAGCCCAACCGGGCCGGCCGCACGATGGTGTGGCCGGTCAAGACTGCGTTCGGGATTTCGATCCGCTGCTTCATGCCGGGGAGCATGATCTGAGGCGGGTCAGCGCGACCGCTTGGATTTGCGCTTCGATGATTTCTTGTTCGACGATTTCTTGGACGACGTCGCGGACGTTTTCTTGGATGCTTTCTTGGACGTCTTCTTGGCGCTCTTGCGCTTCGAAGCCTTCTTCGGGACCTTCTTGCCCTTCTTGCGTGCCTTCGACAGTCCGATCGCGATGGCCTGCTTGCGGTTCTTGACGCGGCCGCCGCGCCCGCCACGGCCGCTCTTCGCGGTGCCCTTCTTGTAACGCCGCATCTCGGTGGCGACATCGCTTCCCGAGCTGCGTGAGTAGCGGCGCTTTTTTGCCTTGCGTGCCATGCATATTCTCCCTCGGCGGGGAGAACCATTCTGCACAGCCATGGTTCCGGGAGCGTGGAACGGCGCATGCCTAAAGCGCGATGCGATGCTCTAGAAGGAGTTTGCCAGCTCGATCTCCGCTTCCAGCACCTGGATGCGCCGGGCGGCCTCGCTGAAGGACAGATCCCGCGCATATTGGCCGGGCTGGTAGGCCTCTTCGCTGAGCCGCTTCAGCTTGAGACCCTGCGCCCGCGTCATCTGCTCGCCCAGGAAAAATCTGGCGTCGTATTTACCTTGAACCTGCATCTGGCGTCTCCGTCCTGAAATCGTGACTTGACTATATGTTCTTATTTTGTTCTAACAAGGCATGGACAACAGAATTAATGAAATTCGACGTAAAATCAGAGCCTTGAGGCTTGAGATGGCCGACGTCGAGGCGTCGGTGCGCGACCTCGTCAAGCGCGATCACGACTGCACGGAGAGAGCCCTGGCGCAGATGGACTTGCGCCGGAAGATCAATCTCTTGATCGCCGAATGGAAGGCTGCCGGCGGCAGCGACGTACTGCCGAACGTCCGCGACCGGGTGCGGCTTCGTGCCGTGAAGACAGGCGGCAACTCCGCGCGCGCAGCCGAGCGCCGCTGAGATCCTTGGCGCCGTATACTGAAGGCCGAGTGCCGAACCAAAGATAGAAGACAAAGGGCTCCGCAATGCGGAGCCCTTCATGATTCCAGGGAGCGCCTATTTGGTGTCGGTCATGCCGCCCTTGTTGGTCATGGTGCCGCCCTGATCAGAGCCGGGACCGGCGCCGCCTTGGCCGGACGGATCAGCGCCCTTGGAGGACTTGGTGTTGGCGCCGGTGGTCTGTGCCGACGACATCGAGGATCCATGCTTAGTCTTGTGCGATTTGGCCTGGGCGGCAAACGGCGCGGCGGCAAGGCCGGTTGCCAATATTACGGCGAGAGCGAGCTTGGTCGTCTTCATGCGGGGAAACTCCCTGAGTTAAATTGACGCAGGCACAAACCGCGCGTCGCGGCAGGGAGTTCCCGGCGAAGTATCTTCCACGCTTCAAGTTTGCTTGTCCTCGGCCAGGATGAACACGGCGCCGGTGAGCGTCGCGCCGATCGCGAAGGTCGTCACCAAGGTGAGGGCGAAGACCATCGCGGCCTGGCTTCCGCCATTGTTCAGCAGGTTGGCGACGGCTGGATTGGACAGGACGAGCGTGAGGCTGAAAATGAGGCCGAGCGCTGCGCCCATCATTGCATGCGTCATCAGCTTGATAAGGCCGCTGGCAGAGATCAGCTCAGACGACTTCTTGGTGCGCATGGGACGGCATCCCGAACTGCCACGCCAACGCGCATGTGATCGCCGGGTTCCGTTCCGCTGAAGGAATTGTTACCGCCCGTTTCATCCGGCGTTCATGCCGGGCTTGCCAAGATGGGCGCCAGCAAAACGGGAACATCGATATGGGTAAGGTCGTCTTTCTTTACCGCTCGCTGGCCTATCGCAACGCGGCCGCGGACATCCTGCGCAAGGCGCGCAAGCTTCCGCTTGGCGCGGAGCGGAGCGCGGCCCGCCGCTACGCGAGGGCGCTGCGCGATCTCGCCCGAACGGAAGCCTGGCTCGAGGGGCGCGTCGCGCGCGAACCGCGCACGGCGCAGAGCATGACCAGCGCAGCGTCAGGTTAACCGGATGCGCGTTGCAATTCGGCAGCGCCGGCGGTGTCGAACTTGCTTGGTGCAGCCGCCGCGGTCTTGCGTGTCAACGGCACCTCAAGACGGCACAGCAGGCCCTCGGCGCGCCAATCGAACTGCGCCTGTCCGCCAAGCTGGGACTCGATGCTCGCAAGCAGGCTTCGCGTGCCGAAGCCGCGCGATTTCGGGGTCTTGACCAGGGGACCGCCGGATTCCTCCCAGCTCAGCGTGAGCAGCTCCTCGTCGACCTGCCAATCGATCGCGAGCCGCCCCGCTCGCGTGGATAGCGCGCCGTACTTTGCCGAGTTAGTGAAGAGCTCGTGCAGTGCGAGCGCCAGCGTCTGGGCCGTCGCCGGCAGCAACTGAACTTCGGGCCCTGCCAATTTGATCTGGTCGCCCAGCGAGTAGGGCGCAAGCTCCTCGTCGATCAGCCTGGAGAGCTCGGCGCCTTGCCAGCTCGACAGCGACAGGATGGTGTGCACGCGCGCCAGCGCATTGATGCGCCCCTCGACGGCGTTGACATAGGCCTTGACCTCGTCGGCCCGGGTGAGGCGCACGATCGACTGCGCCAGCGCCAGCGCGTTCTTCGCGCGATGATCGACTTCCCGCGCCAGCAGGTTCTGCCGCTCCTCGGCGCGCTTGCGCTCGGTGATGTCGACGGTCACGCCGCTGACGCGCACCACGCGCCCGCTCTCGTCCGTGGTTGCGGCCGCCGTGCCGACGCACCAGCGCACCTCGCCGTCGGGCCGGATGATGCGGAACTCCGTCTCATAGGCGCGTGTGCCCTTGTTGAACTCGGCGATCGCCTTGCGCAACTGGTCGACGTCGTCGGGGTGCAGCAGGGCCTGAACGTTGGCCGGATTGATCTCGAAATTGTCGGGGCTGACGCCGAAGATATTGTATTGCCCCTCGTCCCACATCCAATCGCCGCTGATCCAGTCCCAGTCCCAGGACCCCATCTTGCCTGCCGCGATCGCCATGCTGCGCCGCTGCTCGCTCTCGCGCAGCTTCGCGGTGGAAGCCTCCAGTTCCGCGGTGCGGGCGCGGACGCGATCCTCGAGCTCGTGGTTCAGCCGTTCGAGCTCGCGCGTCTTGCGGTAGAGCTCGGCAAACACCTTGATCTTGGCGCGCAGTACCTCCGGCACGACCGGAACCGGCACGTAATCGACCGCGCCCATCTCGTAGCCGCGCAGCCGGTCGATGTCGCTGACCTGGATCGCCGAGATGAAGATCATGGCGGTCTTCTGGAAACGCGGATGCTCGCGGATCATCGCGGCGAGCTCGAAGCCGTCGAGCTCGGGCATGCAGACGTCGACCAGGATCACCGCGATCTCGGTCTTGAGCAGCACCTCCAACGCCTCGCGGCCCGAGGAGGCGATGACGAGGTTCTCGCCGAGATCCTTCAGGATCACCTCATAGGCGAGCAGCTTGGCCGGCTGGTCGTCGACGAGCAGGATGTTGACCTTTTCCTGGTCCATACGCATGTCCAACTCAGCGATGCAGCCACATGCGGATCGCAAGCAGCAATTGGTCGGTGTTGACCGGTTTGGCGAGGTAGTCGGACGCGCCGGCTTCGAGGCATTTCTCCCGGTCGCCCTTCATCGCCTTGGCGGTCAACGCGATGATCGGCAGACGGGCGAAGGCCGGGTTCTCGCGGATCACGCCGATGGTCTGGTAGCCATCCATCTGCGGCATCATGATGTCCATCAGCACGATCGCGATCTCCGGATTGGATTCGACCAAGGTCACCGCCTCGCTGCCGGTCGTGGCCGTCAGCACCTTCATGCCGCGTCGTTCCAGCACGCTCGAGAGCGCGAAGATATTGCGGGCATCGTCGTCGACGAGCAGGGCGGTCTTGCCGATCAGGTCCTCGTCGGAACTGTTCAGCTTCTCCAGCATGCGCTGCTTCTCGAGCGGCAACTCCGTGATCACGCGGTGCAGGAACAACGCGGTCTCGTCGAGCAGGCGCTCGGGCGATTCCACGCCCTTGACCAC
Organism: Bradyrhizobium sp. BRP20; assembly: GCF_020194215.1. NCBI lineage: Bacteria > Pseudomonadati > Pseudomonadota > Alphaproteobacteria > Hyphomicrobiales > Nitrobacteraceae > Bradyrhizobium > Bradyrhizobium sp. BRP20. The sequence goes on from NZ_JADYVY010000007.1 coordinate 35,947, forward strand.
GATGCTGCGTGCCATAGTGTGGAGTTCCGCATCCTCCTCGGCCGAGAGCTCGCGGCCGGTGAACACCACGACGGGGATGTTCGACAGCGCCTCGTCGTTGCGGATCTGATCGAGCACCTCGAAGCCGCTCATGTCGGGCAGCCTGAGGTCGAGCACCACGCAATCGCAGGGTTGCTCGCGCAACGTCGTGAGCGCGCCTGCCCCGGTATCCGTGGCCAGGATCTCGATGTCGTCGTGGTGCAGCAGCTCGCGGATCGAGAGCCGCTCGGCCTCGTTGTCCTCGACGATCAAGAGCCGCTTGCGCCGCGGCCGCGCATATTCCTTGATCTGCGTCAGCGCGGCCGAGACGCCCTCGGTCGTCGTCGGCTTGTTGACGAAGGAGAAGGCGCCGCGCGCCAGCGCATGCTGGCGGTCCTCGTCGAGCGTGATGATCTGGACCGGGATGTGGCGGGTGAGCGGATTGTGCTTGAGCTGGCTCAGCACGGTCCAGCCGAGCATGTCGGGCAGGAACACGTCGAGCGAGACGGCCGTCGGCTGGTATTGCTTGGCGAGCTCGAGGGCCTCGGCGCCGCGCGCGGCGACCAGGACCTTGAAGCCCTTGTCGCGGGCCAGATCGACCAGCACGCGGGCATAATGCGGGTCGTCCTCGACGATCAGGAGAATGGTGTCGCCGGGCTCGAGGTTGAGGCGGTCGTCGGGCAGCTGCTCGATAACGCGCTGCTGGTCAGGCGCGGCAGGCTGCAGCGCCGGCGGCTGGCCGTATTGCTGTGACGCCGGCGCCCGCGGCGCGAGGGTCGGGCCGGAATATTTCAAGGGCAGATAGAGCGTGAAGGTCGAGCCCTTGCCCGGCGCGCTGCGCAGGTGGATCTCGCCGCCGAGCAGGCTGGCAAGCTCGCGGCTGATCGCAAGGCCGAGGCCGGTGCCGCCATATTTGCGGCTGGTGCCGGCATCGGCCTGCTGGAACGCCTCGAAGATCAGCTTCTGCTTCTCCAGGGGAATGCCGATGCCGGTGTCGGACACTTCGAAGGCGATCACGGCCGGCGCCGAGTTCAGCACCGGATGATCCGACCCCCAGCCGCCGATTGCGCCGGCGACTTTCAGGCGCACTTCGCCGTCGGCGGTGAACTTGAAGGCGTTGGAGAGCAGATTCTTCAGAACCTGTTGCAGCCGCTTGGAGTCGGTCACGATGCTGCGCGGCAGGTTCGGATCGACGTCGATCTTGAACGACAGGTTGCGGTTGTCCGCCTCGTGCCGGAACGGCCGGCCGACGGTCTCGAGCAGGTTCGCGGTCAGGATTTCCTCGGCGTCGACCGTCACGGTGCCGGACTCGATCTTGGAGAGATCGAGAATGTCGCTGATGAGGTTGAGCAGGTCGGTGCCGGCACCATGGATGGTGCGGGCGAACTCGACCTGCTTGGCCGAGAGGTTGCCATCGGGATTGTCGCTGAGCTGCTGTCCGAGGATCAGGATCGAGTTCAGCGGCGTACGCAGCTCGTGGCTCATATTGGCGAGGAATTCGGACTTGTACTTCGACGTCAGCGCGAGCTCGGTCGCCTTCTCCTCGAGCGCGCGGCGGGCCTGCTCGATTTCCTGGTTCTTGCGTTCGACCTCGACGTTGCGCTCGGCGAGCTGCTGCGCCTTCTGCTCGAGCTGGTCGTTGGTCTGCTGCAATTCGCGCTGCTGGGTCTGCAGCTCGCCGGCGAGCTGCTGCGACTGCTTGAGCAGGCCTTCGGTCTGCATCGTGGCCTCGATCGAATTGAGCACGATGCCGATGGAGTCGGTGAGCTGCTCCAGGAACGTCATCTGCGAGGTCGTGAAGGAGACCAGCGAGGCGAGCTCGATCACGGCCTTGACCTGGCCTTCGAACAGGACCGGGAGCACGACGAGGTTCTTCGGGGCGACGCGGAACAGCGCCGAGTTGATCGGCACCACGTCCGAGGGAATGTCGGAGACGACGCGCGGCCGCTTGTCGAAGGCGCATTGGCCGATCAGGCCTTCGCCGAACTGCAGCACCGGCTGATAGGGGTAGACGCCGTCGCTGGCGTAGGAGGCGAGCAGCAGGAGCTGGGGATCGTTCTCGTTCTCGACCTGGTAGATCACGCCCGTATGGGCGTTCACCAGCGGCGACAATTCGGTGAGCAGCAATCGGCCGACCGTGGTGAGATCGCGCTGTCCCTGGAGCATGTTGGTGAACTTGGCGAGGTTGGTCTTGAGCCAGTCCTGCTCGGTATTCACGTCCGTCGTGAGACGGAGGTTGGTGATCATCGTGTTGATGTTGTCCTTCAGCTCCGCCACTTCGCCGCGGGCGTCGACCTGGATCGACCGCGTCAGGTCGCCCTTGGTCACCGCAGTTGCGACTTCCGCGATCGCGCGCACCTGCGAGGTCAGGTTGGCCGCGAGCAGGTTGACGTTGCCGGTGAGATCCTTCCAGGTGCCGGCAGCGCCGGGCACGTTGGCCTGGCCGCCGAGCCGGCCTTCGACGCCGACCTCGCGCGCCACCGACGTCACCTGATCGGCGAAGGTCGCGAGCGTCTCGGTCATGTTGTTGATGGTGTCGGCGAGCGCCGCGACCTCGCCCTTCGACTTCACCGTGAGGTTCTGCTTCAGATCGCCGTTGGCGACCGCGGTCACCACCTTGACGATGCCGCGCACCTGCTCGGTCAGGTTCGCCGCCATGAAGTTGACGGTGTCGGTGAGATCCTTCCAGGTGCCGGCGACGCCGGGCACTTGCGCCTGGCCGCCCAGCTTTCCTTCCGTGCCCACCTCGCGCGCGACGCGCGTCACTTCGCCGGCGAAGGCGTTGAGCTGGTCCACCATGGTGTTGATGGTGTTCTTCAGCTCCAGGATTTCGCCCTTCACGTCGACGGTGATCTTGCGCGAGAGGTCGCCGCGCGCGACCGCCGTGGTGACTTCGGCGATGTTGCGGACCTGGGTGGTGAGGTTCGCAGCCAAGAGGTTGACGTTGTCCGTGAGATCCTTCCAAGTGCCGCCGACGCCGGGCACCACGGCCTGACCGCCGAGCCGGCCCTCGGTGCCGACCTCGCGCGCCACGCGCGTGACCTCGGCGGCGAAGGAGCGGAGCTGCTCGACCATGGTGTTCAGCGTGTCCTTCAGGAGAAGGATCTCGCCGCGTACGTCCACCGTGATCTTCTTCGACAGGTCGCCGCCGGCGATCGCGGTTGCGACCTCGGCGATGTTGCGGACCTGCGCCGTCAGGTTGGAGGCCATGAAGTTCACGTTGTCGGTGAGGTCCTTCCAGGTGCCGGCGACGCCGGGCACCTCGGCCTGGCCGCCGAGCTTGCCTTCGGTGCCGACCTCGCGCGCCACGCGCGTGACTTCGCCGGCAAAGCCGTTGAGCTGGTCCACCATGGTGTTGATGGTGTTCTTCAGCTCGAGGATTTCGCCCTTCACGTCGACGGTGATCTTGCGCGAGAGGTCGCCGCGCGCGACCGCGGTCGTCACCTCGGCGATGTTGCGGACCTGGGCGGTGAGGTTACCCGCCATCGAGTTGACGCTGTCGGTGAGATCCTTCCAGGTGCCGGCGACGCCGGGCACGTTGGCCTGACCGCCGAGGCGGCCTTCGGTGCCGACCTCGCGCGCCACGCGCGTCACCTCGCCCGCGAAGCGGTTGAGCTGGTCGACCATGGTGTTCAGCGTGTCCTTGAGCTGAAGGATCTCGCCGCGCACGTCCACGGTGATCTTGCGCGACAGGTCGCCGCCGGCGATGGCGGTGGCAACTTCCGCGATGTTGCGGACCTGCGCGGTGAGGTTACCCGCCATCGAGTTCACGGAGTCGGTCAGGTCCTTCCAGGTGCCGGCGACGCCGGGCACGTCGGCCTGGCCGCCGAGCTTGCCGTCGGTGCCGACCTCGCGCGCCACGCGCGTGACTTCGCCGGCGAAGGCGTTGAGCTGGTCGACCATGGTGTTGAGCGTTTCCTTCAGCTGAAGGATTTCGCCCGAGACGTTCACCGTGATCTTCTTGGACAAGTCGCCCTTCGCCACCGCGGTTGCGACCTCGGCGATGTTGCGGACCTGGCCCGTGAGGTTCGAGGCCATCGAGTTGACGCTGTCGGTGAGGTCCTTCCACGTGCCGCCGACGCCGCGCACCACCGCCTGACCGCCGAGCTTGCCTTCGGTGCCGACCTCGCGCGCCACGCGCGTGACTTCGCCGGCGAAGGCGTTGAGCTGGTCCACCATCGTGTTGATGGTGTCCTTCAGCTCGAGGATCTCGCCGCGCACGTCCACGGTGATCTTCTTCGAGAGATCGCCGCCGGCGACCGCGGTGGTCACCTCGGCGATGTTGCGGACCTGCGCGGTCAGGTTCGAGGCCATCGAGTTGACGCTCTCGGTGAGGTCCTTCCAGGTGCCGGCGACGCCGAGCACGTTGGCCTGGCCGCCGAGCCGGCCCTCGGTGCCGACCTCGCGGGCGACGCGCGTGACTTCGCCGGCGAAGGCGTTGAGCTGGTCGACCATGGTGTTGAGCGTTTCCTTCAGCTGAAGGATCTCGCCCGAGACGTTCACCGTGATCTTCTTCGACAAGTCGCCGCTCGCGATGGCGGTCGCGACGTCGGCGATGTTGCGGACCTGCGCGGTCAGGTTGGAGGCCATGAAGTTGACGTTGTCGGTGAGGTCCTTCCAGGTGCCGGCCACGCCGGGCACCTGGGCCTGACCGCCGAGCTTGCCCTCGGTGCCCACCTCGCGCGCGACGCGCGTGACCTCCGAGGCGAACGAGTTGAGCTGGTCCACCATGGTGTTGATGGTGTCCTTCAGCTCCAGGATCTCGCCGCGCACGTCCACGGTGATCTTGCGCGAGAGGTCGCCGCGCGCCACGGCGGTGGTGACGTTGGCGATGTTGCGGACCTGTGCGGTCAGGTTGCCGCACATCGCGTTGACGGAGTCGGTCAGGTCCTTCCAGGTGCCGGCGACGCCGGGCACGATGGCCTGGCCGCCGAGCTTGCCGTCGGTGCCGACCTCGCGCGCCACGCGCGTCACTTCGGAGGCGAAGGAGCGCAGCTGGTCCACCATCGTATTGATGGCTTCCTTGAGCTGGAGGATCTCGCCGCGGACGTCGACCGTGATCTTCTTGGAGAGGTCGCCGTTGGCGACCGCGATCGTCACCTCGGCGATGTTGCGAACCTGGTTGGTCAGGTTGTTCGCCATCGAGTTGACGCTCTCGGTGAGGTCCTTCCAGACGCCGGTCACCTCCGGCACCTGGGCCTGGCCGCCGAGCTTGCCTTCGGTGCCGACCTCGCGCGCCACGCGCGTCACCTCCGAGGTGAACACGCCGAGCTGCTTGATCATGGTGTTGACGATCGTCGCCGACTGCAAGAACTCGCCGCGGAGCGGACGGCCGTCGACGTCGAGCTTGACGGTCTGCAGCAGGTCGCCCTGGGCGACAGCGGCAACCGCGCGTGTCACCTCGCGCGTCGGCCACAACAAGTCGTCGATCAGCGTGTTGACCGAACCTTCCATGTCGGCCCAGGAGCCCGAGGCGAGGCCGAATTTCACGCGCTGGCGGGTCTTGCCTTCGCGTCCCACCACCTGGCCCACCAGCTCGAGCTGCTGTGCCATGCGCTGGTTCGCGGCGATAATTTCGTTAAAAGTGTCGGCGATCTTGCCGTCGATACCGAGATAGTCGCCGCTCATGCGCACCGAAAAGTCACCGCTGCGCATCGCTTGGAGGGCGAGCAGCAGTTCCGCTCGGGAATCTGACTCGGACGTACCGTTGATTTTTGGCTTTGGGACGCGACGACCGGAGCGTGATGCAGTTCCGGAATCGAGGTCGCTCATACTGTTTCCCCCGCAGGCGTCGGCCGAATCTGAGGCAAGACGCGTTCGACGAAATAAGAGCGTCAGCCAAATTCGAAATCAAGCGCCAACGTACGGCGCAAGGAAATGGAACCCGCTTTGCTCAGCCCGACCGAGTTAACAACGGACCGACCGGTTTGTTCCATACCCCTCGAAAGGAAAAAGGCCGCAGGGGCGGGTCGTCAACGCGTCCGACGTCCGCAGCCCTGCTTCGGAACGGAGCGCCGAGCCCGACGGTTAGCCAGCGCAGACAGGGAGAACGGACATGAAGGCAGCAATTTTCGCCATCGCCATCACGGCGCTTGCCGCGGGGGCGGCTCTGGCGCAGGGCGGTGCGCCAAGCGGGCGCGGCTCCGTGACGGGCGACCCCGCCGCAAGCTCCGCCAACCCGCAGGCGGACACGCCGACCACCGGAGCGGCCACCCGCTCGAATCCAAGCGGAAGCGGCACGTCCTCGTCCGGCGGCAAGGACGACAACGGCGATGCGGGTCGCGACAAGATGCCGGAGAGCGACCGCACCGTGCGGCCGCAGAGCCAGCAACATCCGAACGCCAAGTAGAGTTATTTGTCCGCCATGGTGCGCTCGGCGTCCCTGACCTGCGCGCGCAGCAGCGGCAGTTGTTCGCGCGCGAACGCTGCGAGCGCTGCATTGTCGGGCGCCGTCAGATAGCGTTCGAGCAGGCTGATGATCGACTCATACTCGGGAATCTGCGCGGCATAGAAGCTTCTGACATAGGCCGGACCATCCGACATTTCGGGCTCGACGAGGCTCGCGCTCGAGGATGTTGCCCTGCCGAGCTGCAGTTCCGCGCCGATCGCCTCCTGGACCTCTTTCAGTCGCTTGTCGCGCTTAGCCGCTTCCTCGGCGCGCAGGGCGGCGAGGTTCTTGACCTCGGCGTTGCCCTTGAGGTCGGTGTTCTCGAGCAGCCCCTGTTGAAACCGGCTGAAATTGTAGGCGCCGCTGATCACCTCGATCGCGGAGGGCGCCCGTGCGCCGGGCTTTCGTTCGCCAAGGCTGTCGGCAAGCGCCGAGGCGCTGATCAATGCCAGAATGATTGCGGCGACAACTCGCATCGATCTTCAATGACGAACCGCATGCGAAAGTTCCCCGACCATTACGATCCGGTAAGCGGGTTGCGGCGCAAGAGTTCCGTCCCCACGTCCTCTAGATGAAACAGTCTGACGTCTTCAGAGACAACGCCGACAATTGTCTTCAGCTTGCCGAGCGCGCTGACGGACAGCCCGCCCATAAGCGCTATTCGCGCATGGCCGACGCCTGGACGGCACTCGCCAACGAGCAGGACTGGCTCGACGGCGAAATTTCGCCCGTTCCCGTCCATGCAGCTCCAAAGCGGAACGGGTGAGCTCGTCTTCAAAAATCTGCATGTGAGACCGCTCACGGAAGGCGCACAACTGATTTGGGATCCTCCGGGAACGTCGATCGCGGAGATTTCCAATTGCAGAAGGAGGTTTGGCGATGGCTCCACGTCTGGCTCTTCTCTCCCTCATTCTCGCCTTTGGCGTCTCCGTCGCGTTCGCGACGGTGACGACGGTGCGACAGGTGCATCTCGAGAGCGCATCTGCCGTCCATGCTGTGCGCAGCTGATTGCGGCAGCGGAACATTCGACGCCGCAATGCGTAAGCGCTCCGACACATCAGCAGAAGCGAGAGCGCATCATGGCCCATTCCGACCAAGGCATCGTCAAGGACAAGCGTGGGGAGGAGCAGCCCCGCGACAAGGAACGTGCGCAATCCGTGCACAAGGCGGATCCGAAAGGCTCGCCCTCGCGTGAAGCGACGCGCGATCCCAAGCTGAACGACAACATCAAGACGCCGGGTTCCGGCGCCATGCCGGACGGCTCGAGCGACGCCACGGGCTAGCTCTCACCAGGAACGAATTTCCGCGGGAAGAGTCGACGGATTGCTTCCGGCAGTCATGCCCCCGGTGCGCCGGAAGCAATCTCAAAGGACGGCCCTGGCACCCACCGTGCCGGGGTCGTTTGCTTCTGGAGGGGCTTTCCGTGCGTCATTCGGCGCCGCTCTCCGGATCCCCCTGAGTATGTCCTTCAGGCCCGCGGCCGAATACGCCGAAGCTGCTTGACTTCACGCCGGCAGCGGCATCGACGCCCACAGCGGCCAGTCCGAACTTCAGGAGTTCGCGGACTGCTGCCGCCCGCGTCGGCATGCGGTGCTTGAACCGGAAATCGTCAATGGCGGCCAACTCTTCCGGCGAGAGCATGACCTGAAGGCGCTCGGCGCGAAGGTCGTTCATGGCGATCACGCAAATTGAGTAGGTTGAGTAGCTTACTCAACGAACCAACTTGATGAGAGTTCCGCGAAAGCCGACGAAGTCCGCAAGTGAGTAGGAAATCAAATGAAATCAATAATTTATTGAAACGCATGCCGTCGTAAGGCATTGTTCCCGGAAGGAGAGAAACCATGACGGACGAAGTCAGGTTACCTCGCAAGCTTTCCGAAGAACCCGCAGCGCCCGAGCCGGTGCGGCCAAGCCAGCAGAAGATCATCGATGAGGTCGAGCGCTGGGCCAACAGCCCGGGCCTTCAGCCGCCGCAATCGCAGCCTTCGACGGGAGCGAAAGCGAGCTAGGGCATGATCCGGAAAAGTGTGAAGCGGTTTTCCGCAAAGATCATGCGTAAACAACAATCTAAAGCGCGATGACGATTCATCCAAATCTCATCGCGCTTTAAGGCTTTGCGAAGCGAGAGCCCGTTGCCGACGGCGAATGGCCTGATCGGCGCGATTTGTGGGAGACATTGCGAAGCTTGCGCCTGAGCCACCAGGCCGACACGGACACGATGGCCCAGACCGTCAGCGCAGCGAAAAAAGCGAGCGCGACGCTTGCCCCGACGATTAAATGGAAGATAGCGGCGAACGCGGCGAGGCCGATGCTGCCGAGCGCGGCGCCGGCAGCATCGAGCGCCGCGGCCTTCTGTCCGCGACGCCGCCCGCTCAGGCCGGCCTTCTCCTTGGCGTGACGCTCGTGGCTTTCGATCAGCGTCGCGCTGGCGCAGAAGATGGCCGGAAGAGCAAGAAAGAGCCCGCCGACGGACGGGCCGAACTTCGAGCCGATAACGCCCGCGAGCACCGTCGCACCGCCGCCGAGCACGAAGCGAATGGCGTACTCGTACCACCGCGTCTGTTTCAGCGCCGATGTCGATAGCTTCACCAGCATCAGGCGGCACCTCCCAGGCCGGCGAGCAGGCCGAAGGCGACAACGAGCCATGCGGCAAAGGCGAGGATCGTGGCTGGAAGCGCGCCGAAACGGAACCTCATCAGGAGGTGGCAGACGACGACGCTGTAGCAGGCGAGAGCGACGGCGCCATAGATCATCGTCCAGCTCTGGGCCGCAGCATATTGCGGGCCGTGCTGGACCACTGCGATGGCGAGGGTGGCAAGCGCCACCGACGGTGCGGCGCCGAGCAGCCCGGCAAAGCTCTTCGGCCGCAGCATGTCACCGAGGATCGCGAAGACGGATACGATCAGGCCGCCGGCGACGAAGCGCACGAGATATTCAGTCATGGCTGTCCCCCCGAGCTCTTGCGCTGCCGCTGCCGTGACTTCGCCATCGTGAACGGCCGGAACAGGCGCTCGACAACGATGCCCAGCATGAAGCCTGCCACGACATCGCTGGCCCAGTGCGCGAGCAGCGCGACGCGCGTCAGGGACAGCGCCACCGCAAAGGAGCGCGCCAGGTTGCGCGGGACCGGCGGCAACAGGCCTGCGGCCGAGGCAAGGGCGCCCATATGCACGGCGTGACCTGAGGGAAATGCATCGTGCGCGCGTCCCGAAAAGGGAACACCGCGCCCATGGCCGCTCACCGTCAGCCGGTCGGGCCTCGTCTGATCGAACACGGATTTCAAGACATGCGGTAACACGGCCGTCGCCAGCGACACGATCAGGACATGATCAGCAACGGGGCGCTGCTGCGGGTGCCGGAAGCGGGTGTAGAGCCATCCTGCTGCCGCGAGCGCAACCAGGACATGCTCGTCGGCGCCCCAGGTCATGGCCTGGGCGGCATGCTCGAGCCCCGAGTTGGTATTGTGCGCGATCTCGTTGGCGATCGCCGTATCGATCCGGGTGGGTTTGACTGTTACAAGGGCCATCGGTCCGTCGGCGACTGTTCCTCCGTGACAGTTTTGTAAAGCCTGGAAACAAAGAAGGTTCCTGGCTCAACCGGCAGGCACCGCCCAGCGGCAGCGCGATGACGTTCTCATCGCGCGCGAGAAGGGACGCCGGCAGGGCCGGCATCCCTCAGCAATGCGTTACTTGTTGGATTGGCCGACGCTCGGCGCCCGGCCGAGGTTCTTGGCCATCTCGAGGTGGTGCTTCAACGCCGGGAGCGTCTTGCCGGCCCAATCCTTGAGCTCGGCATTGTCGCCGCCCTTGGCGTAGCGCTCGAACAGCGACACGGCATCTTCATGCGCGCTGACCTGATAGGAATTGTAGTCCGAGCTGAAATCCCTGCCGCTCGCATTCTTGAGCTTGTCGATCTTGCTCTGATGCGAGCTGTCGAGCGCCGTCGGCAGCTTGGCCTGCACCTTGCCATTGCCGACCAGTCCCTTGAGCTCGTTGCTCGTCTTGGTGTGATCGGTGATCATCTGCTGCGCGAAGGCTTTCTCTTCCGCGTTGCCCTTCTGCTGGGCGAGCTTGCTCGATTCGATCTCAAACATGTCGCTGATCGCGACCTGCGTCACGAAGTCCGCGGTCGCAGGCGCAACGCCGAGCGCCGAATTCACGCCGGTCTTTTCGCCCAGCGACTGGGCGAGGGCAGGGCCTGCGAGAATCATGCAGGCAAGAGCGATGATTGTGCGTTTCATGGTCAAATCCTTCCGAAAAGGTCGCGTGGCCGCTTGCCGGCGACGTGCGGCGACCAACACGCCGCCGGGGCCGAGGTTCCTAACGGCTAATCCGCGCGATTCCGTCCGGTGCGCGGATTGATGGGATCTGTCGGCTTGCGTCGAAGCCGTTCGGGCAGGAACGGTTCGGCCGCCGTGGCGGTCGCGTCGGCCCGTACGTCCGCGTGGTGCTGCGCCTGCTCGTGGGAGGTGGGGTTGTCACTGATCCGGCGCTTGACGTCGAGACCGTCGACCGGATCGTTGACGCCGTGCCGGATGTCGCGGAAATCACTCATGGCTCGCCTCATTGCTTTCCTGGCAGGATCGATTCCAGCACCTGCCGCGCTGCTCCCTTGATCATCCCGCTCTCGTTCGGGTCGCCCTTCATCAGGGCGAGCGAGAAGTTCTTCGCCTGCTGCAAGGTGATGTGCGGCGGCAGCGGCGGCACCTCGGGATCGGTTTTCACTTCCAGCACGACGGGCATCTCGCTTGTTAGCGCCTGTTCCCAGGCCGAGCCGAGCAGCTGTGGGCTGTCGACGAAGATGCCGCGCAGGCCGATCAATTCGGCGAAGCGCGAATAGGAGACGTCGGGAATGCGCTGTGACGCCTCGAACTTGGGATCACCGTTGATGATGCGTTGCTCCCAGGTGACTTGGTTGAGGTCCTCGTTGTTGAAGACGCAGACGATAAAACGCGGGTCGTTCCAGTCGCGCCAATACTTCGCCGCGGTGATCAGCTCGGCCATGTTGTTCATCTGCATGGCGCCGTCCCCGACGAGTGCAATCACGGGGCGGTCTGGATGGGCGTATTTGGCCGCGAGCGCGTAAGGCACCGCAGCGCCCATCGAGGCGAGCCCGCCGGAGAGCGAGGCCGTCATGCCGCGCCGCATCTTCAGGTCGCGGGCGAACCAGTTGGCGCAGGAGCCGGAATCGCTGGTGATGATGGCGCGGTCGGGCAGGCGCGGCGACAATTCCCAGGCGACGAGCTGCGGATTGACTGGTGCGGCGGGCTGATGCGCGCGGCCATCCAAAGTCTTCCACCACGTCGTAACGTCGTCCTGAATGCCCTGGCGCCAGGCGCCGTCGCTCTTGGGCTTCAGCCGCGGCAGCAATGCGCGCAGCGTCTCGGCGGCATCTCCGATGAGGCCGACTTCCATGGGAAAGCGGATCGACATCATGCTGGCATCGATGTCGATCTGCACGCCACGCGCGCTGCCTTCCTTCGGCAGGAATTCGGCGTAAGGAAAGGCCGAGCCCACCATCAGCAGCGTGTCGCATTCCATCATCATGTTGTAGCTGGGCTCGGTGCCGAGCAGGCCGATCGAGCCGGTGACCCATGGCAGGTCGTCGGGCAGCGCGGCCTTGCCGAGCAGCGCCTTGGCGCAGCCGGCCGACAGCCGGTCGGCGACCGCGATGACTTCGTCGGTTGCACCGAGCGCTCCGGCGCCGACGAGCATTGCGACCTTCTTGCCAGCATTGAGGATCTCCGCGGCGCGGTCGAGATCGGCATCACGAGGGACGACTTTAGGTGGGCTGTACCCGACGCCGGAATGCAGCGTGCCGTGCGCACGGGGCGGGTCCTCGTAATTCTCCTCCTGCAAGTCGTTGGGCAAGATGATGACGGTGGGAGTCCGCCGCGCCAGTGCGATCCGCACCGACCGATCAATCAGGTGCCGCACCTGCGCAGGCGAGGAGGCCTGCATGACATAGGCGCCGGCGACGTCCTTGAACACCGAGAGGAGGTCGAGTTCCTGCTGATATTGACCGCCGAGGGCGTTGCGCGACTGCTGGCCGACGATCGCCAGCACCGGCTGGTGATCGAGCAGCGCATCGTACAGCCCGGTGACGAGATGCGAGGCGCCGGGACCGGAGGTCGCAATGCAGACGCCGAGCTGACCTGAGAATTTTGCGTAGGCGGTTGCCATGAATGCCGCCATTTCCTCGTGCCGCGCCTGCACGAAGCCGATCTTGCCGCCCGCCCGGTTCATTGCACCGAACACGCCGTTGATGCCGTCGCCGGGATAGCCAAAGATGTGGCGCACGCCCCATTGGTGCAGGCGCTGAATGATGAAGTCGGAGACGGTCTGGGACATTGCGGGCGGCTTTCTCTGTTGCGGCCTCGATAGCCTCAGAGAACCGGTTCTTTGTGGCGATGTTCCCAAGCATTTCCGGAACACGCGCCGGAACGATCGCGCACCCCTTTCGGTTGATTCACAAATGGCTGAGTGGAGAATAACGATGCTCAATCAGAGCGAACTGGACCGTAACGAGATGGGCCGGCTGATCGGAAGCGACAAGGTCGAGGGAACCGCGGTCTACGGTGCCGATCGCAACAAGATCGGTTCAATCGAACGGGTCATGATCGACAAGATCAGCGGCAAGGTCTCATATGCGGTGCTTGGTTTCGGCGGCTTTCTCGGCCTCGGCAATGATCACTATCCGTTGCCCTGGCAATCTCTGAAGTACGACACCGAGCTCGGCGGTTACGTGACTGCGATCACCGCCAAGGATCTCGAAGGCGCGCCGAAATACGGTGAGAAGACCGACTGGAACTGGAGCGACGACGCCGCCGTGCGCGGCATCAACTCCTATTACGGTGTTCCCTTCGCTTGAGCTTTGAGAGGCGCGGCGCCTCACTCACTCCGCCGCTTCTCTCCGCCCCGGGCCCGCATGCACATGCACCTGCTTGGCATGCAGCACCTCGCCGCATTCCGAGCACACCATTACGGGATCGAACAGCTTGCCGCAGCTCTTGTGCTCGTGCAGCAGCGGGCGGCCGCGCTCGTCGCCCATATGGGCGTCGCCCCAATGCACCATCGCCATGATGATCGGGTAGAGGTCGAGCCCCTTCTGGGTGAGGATGTATTCGTAGCGCTTCGGTGCCTCGGAATAGGGGACGCGGCGCAGGATGCCGAAGCGGACCAGCTTCTTCAGCCGCTCCGAGAGCAGATGGCGTGTGATCTGCAGCGAGGACTGAAACGCCTCGAACCGCCGTACCCGCAGGAAGCACTCGCGCAGGATCAGCAGCGTCCAGCGGTCGCCAATCGCGGCGACGGTGCGCGCGAGCGAGCAGGGCTCTTCCTCCAGCGTGTCCCATTTCATGATGCGGTTCCTGCAAGTCGTCAGTCTGAAAAAGGAACTAAGTTGATCGATCAGAGAGATTTTGACTAGAAGCTAACATTCAGCCGCTCAGTTTGACAGTTCTATTTTTGAACTATAGCCTCCGGCACATAAATGCCGCGCGCTCGCAGCGCGGCCCATGGGAGGAGGCGGTCTTGTCCAAGCGAAACGCCACTGCGGCCGTCATCGGAGCCGGCGATTTCATCGGCGCCGAGATCGCCAAGAAGTTTGCCGCCGAAGGGTTCTCGATTTTCGCCGGCCGCCGCAATGGCGATAAGCTGGCGCCGCTGGTGCAAGAGATCGAAGCCGCCGGTGGCGAGATCCACGCCCGCTCACTGGACGCGCGGAAGGAAGACGAGGTCATCGCCTTCCTCAACGACGCCGACAAGCATGCACCGCTCGAAGTCTGCATCTTCAACGTCGGCGCCAACGTCAATTTCCCGATCCTCGACACCACCGAGCGCGTGTTTCGGAAAGTGTGGGAGATGGCCTGCTATTCCGGCTTCCTCGCGGGCCGTGAGGCGGCGCGGCTGATGCTGCCGCGCGGCGGCGGCAACATCTTCTTCACGGGTGCGACCGCGAGCTTGCGCGGCGGCAGCGGGTATGCCGCCTTCGCCAGCGCCAAGTTCGGCCTGCGCGCGGTCGCGCAGGCGATGGCGCGCGAGCTCGGGCCGAAGAACATCCACGTCGCCCATCTCATCATCGATTCCGGCGTCGATACCGAATGGGTGCGCCAGCGCCGGCTCGAGGCGCTCGGGCCGAATGCGCTCGATAATCCCGATCTCCTGATGCCGCCGTCATCGGTCGCGAGCGCCTATTGGCAGCTCTACCAGCAGCCGAAGAGCGCCTGGACCTTCGAGATGGAGATCCGCCCCTTCGGAGAGAAATGGTGACCGCCGCGAGAAAGTCCGGCTAGACTGAGCTCAACATCAAGCAAAACCGGGAGGACCTTCAGTGAAGACCGCGATCACCGAACTGTTCGGCATCGAGCACCCGATCATCCAGGGCGGCATGCATTTCGTCGGCTTCGCCGAGCTGGCCGCTGCCGTCTCCAATGCCGGCGGGCTCGGCATCATCACCGGTCTCACGCAGAAGACACCCGAGCTGCTCGCCAAGGAGATCGCGCGCTGCCGCGACATGACGGACAAGCCGTTCGGCGTCAACCTCACCTTCCTGCCGGCCTTCTCGGCGCCGCCTTATCCGGAATATATCGCGGCCATCGTCGAGGGCGGCATCAAGGCGGTGGAGACCGCGGGCCGCAGCCCGGAAGCCTACATGCCGGCGCTGAAGGCCGCCGGCATCAAGGTGATTCACAAATGCACATCGGTGCGCCACTCGCTGAAGGCCGAGCGCATCGGCTGCGACGCCGTCAGCGTCGACGGCTTCGAGTGCGGCGGCCATCCCGGCGAGGACGACATTCCCAACATGATCCTGCTGCCGCGTGCGGCGGAAGAGCTGAAGATCCCGTTCGTCGCCTCCGGCGGCATGGCCGATGGTCGCAGCCTAGTCGCGGCGCTCTCGCTGGGCGCGGCGGGCATGAACATGGGCACGCGCTTCATCGCCACCAAGGAAGCGCCGGTGCACCAGAACGTCAAGAATGCTCTCGTCGCAGCCACCGAGCTCGATACCCGCCTGATCATGCGGGCGTTGCGCAATACCGAGCGCGTCCTGAAGAACGCCAATGTCGACCGCCTGCTCGAGATCGAGCGCGAAAAGGGCGCCAAGCTCACGATCGACGACATCCACGACCAGGTCGCGGGCGTCTATCCCAAGATCATGCTGGACGGCCAGATGGATGCCGGCGCCTGGAGCTGCGGCATGGTCGCGGGCCTGATCCATGACATCCCGTCCTGCAAGGAGCTGATCGATCGCATCATGGGCGAGGCTGAAACCATCATCCGCAGCCGCCTGCTGGGGTTCCTGGACGGGACGGACGCTGCGCGAAAGGTCGCCTGACACCGTCAAACTTCTTAACCACGGCGGCATCTGACCGCTGGAATTACGCGCGGCGCCTCCTAGATAGGGGTAAATTGCCCCTTTCATAAATCGATTTCAGGAGGCGTCCATGGTCCTGAAAAGCGTTCCCTTCGCAATTGCCTTCGCCCTCGTGGTCGCAGGGGCCGGTGTTGCGCGCGCCGACGACTACAAGCCCGGCGAATATCTTGGTCTCGATCTCTCCAAGGCGGTGCTGTCGCCGAAACGTCTCGGGCCGGAGACGCACTTCGCGCCGGTTGCGCTCGAAGCGCGTGGCGCGAACGAAGCGCAGGCGCGTGCTGAGCCGGTCGATGTGCCGAAGAAGGTTGCCGCCGAACGTGTTCGTGTGGCCGAGCCGAAGAGCGCGCATGCCAGAAGCGCACCGTTGCGCGGGGCGGCCCGCGCCAAGTTAGCACGCCGCGGCAACCCGCTCGATGCGCAGGCGATGGACACCCGCATCCAGACCTGGCCATGCCGCTCTGGCGGCATCTGTAACTGGAAGCGGTGATCACAGGCGTCATCCCAGCGTCGCAAAACCGTAGGCGCGGAGTCAAGAAACCGTAAGCCGGGAGTCAAGGAGCGCAGGCACCTTCCGTCGCGATTCGACGAAGGTCTCCTGAATGGCAACGCTCCGCGCCTCGCGCGCATGGACCCGGCGGCAGTTTCTGGTCCGCTCCGCCTCCGGTCTCGCCATCGCCGCGCTCGCGAAGCCTCATTTGAGCCGCGCCGCCGATCGACCGCAGATCACAGGCGGCATCCAGTCCGGCGATGTCTCCGGCGGCTCCGCGGTGATCTGGGCGCGTGCGGACCGGCCGGCGCGGATGCAGGTGGAATGCTCGACGGTCGAGAGCTTTAAGACCGTCATCGCCTCGGCTTCCGGCGATGCGTTGCCCGACACCGATCTCACTGCAAACCTCCTGCTGGCGGATCTGCCGCCTGGGCAAGACATCTTCTACCGCATCCGCTTCGACGACATCGCCACCGGTCTCCTCGGTGGAAGCCGCGTCGGGCATTTCCGCACCGCGCCGGCAGCGCGCCAGTCGATCTCGTTCCTGTGGTCCGGGGATACTGCGGGGCAGGGCTGGGGCATCGACGTCTCCCGCGGCGGCTATCGCAGCTATCGCACCATGCTCGACAACAATCCGGATTTCTTCATCCACTGCGGCGATCACATCTACGCGGACTGCACGATCCCTTCCGAACAGACGCTGCCGAATGGCGAGACGTGGCGCAACCTCGTCACCGAAGAGAAATCGGAGGTGGCGCACACCCTGGCGCAGTTCCGCGGCAACTACAAATACAACCATCTCGACGAACACTTTCGCGCCTTCCATGCGCAGGTGCCGATGTTCGCGCAATGGGACGATCACGAGGTGACCAACGACTGGTCGCCGATCGGGACCTATGACGAGTCCGGACACGAGGACGACGGCACCCCACGCCTGGTCGCGCGAGCCCGCCGGGCCTTCTTCGACTTCATGCCAATCCGCGACATCGGCGCGCGGCACGGCCGCATCTATCGCAAGATCGCCTACGGTCCGCTGCTCGACGTCTTCATGATCGACATGCGCAGCTACCGCGACGAGAGCTGGAACAAGGGCGATGATCACCGCGGCTGGATCCTGGGCGCCGAGCAGCTCGCCTGGCTCAAGCGCGAGCTCGCCGCTTCGCGCGCGACCTGGAAGGTGATCGCGGCCGACTTGCCGATTGGCCTGATCAGCCTGGATGCCGTTGCGCTCGGCGATGGGCCGCCCGACCGGCGTGAGCACGAGATCGCCGATCTGCTTGCATTCATCACGCGCGCCGGTATCCGCAACATCGTCTGGCTCACCGCCGACATGCATTACACCGCCGCGCACTACTACGATCCGAAGAAGGCGCAATTTAAGGATTTCGAGCCGTTCTGGGAGTTCGTCTCCGGCCCGCTGCATGCCGGCAGCTGGGGACCGGGCGAGCTCGACGACACCTTCGGCCCGGTCGCGATGTACCAGCATGGCTGCAGCGCTGCGCAAGGCGAGAATCTCGCGCCCTGCTTCGGCTTGCAGTTCTTCGGGCGGGTCGACATCGATGGCCACAGCGGCGTGATGACGGTGACCCTGAAGGACGTCGACAATCGCGACCTCTGGTCGGTCGACATCGTGCCGCAGCCGCAGGTGCAACCCGCGGTCGTGGCGCAGCATTGGTGAGGTTGCTAACCCGATCTTGATTGGCCGCTTTGCTCCTCCCGCGCTAGGGTGAGGGGTCCCGCCACTTCTTTTCCATCACCGAAAAGTCTGCTCACGCGGCATCGCCGCGCGATCCGGTGGGCTGAATTGCTCAGGAGCCTGTTGCATGGATCATCTGAAAACCCAGGGCATCAGCATGCCCAAGCTCGGCCTCGGCACCTTCCGCATGCAGGGCGATGCCTGCCGTGCCGCGGTCGAGAGCTCGCTTTCGATCGGCTATCGCCACATCGATACCGCCGAGATGTACGCCAACGAGGAGGCGATCGGCGCGGCCATCGCCGCGTCCGGCGTGTCGCGTGGCGAGTTGCACGTCACCACGAAAGTCTGGCACGAGAACCTCAGCTCCGATGCGATCCGCCGCGCTTTCGACGCCAGCCTTAGGAAGCTCCGGCTCGACCATGTCGACCTCTATCTCGTGCATTGGCCGTCGAAGGCCGCGAACTGGGGGGCGGTGTTCGAAACGCTGATGACGCTGAAGGAGGAGGGGCGCACGCGCGCCATCGGCGTTGCCAATTTCACCACCGCGCTGCTCGAGGTCGCGGTCGAGGAGATCAAGGCGCCAATCGCCTGCAACGAGGTCGAATATCACGCCATGCTCGATCAATCGAAGGTGCTTGCCTATCTCCAGCCGAGGTCGATCCCGCTGGTTGCCTATTGTCCGCTGGCGCAAGGGCGTTTCGCGAGCGATCCGGTGCTGGCCGACATCGGCGCCCGGCACGATGCCACCGCCGCGCAGGTCGCGTTGAAATGGCTGCTCGACCAGGACGGCGTCGCCGCGATCCCCAAGGCCTCGCGGCGCGAGAGCCAGCAGGCCAATCTCGACGCGCTGAAGATCACGCTCGACGATGCCGATCGCGAGAAGATCGCCGCGCTGGCGAAGGACAGACGCTGCGTCAATCCAGGTTTCGCGCCGGCGTGGGATTAGGCGCTCTTTACCCTCTCCCCCTGTGGGAGAGGGTGGCTCGCCGCAAAGCGGCGAGACGGGTGAGGGGTCTCTCTCCGCGCATGAGTCTTTCACTTTCGGACTTGCTGACGCAACCCCTCATCCGGCGCCATAGCCGATGCGCAGCATCGGCGTTCTCAAGAACGGCGGCCGAAGGCCGCCTATGCCACCTTCTCCCACAAGGGGAGAAGGAAAAGAACACAACAGAAATGGCCCCGTGAGGGGCCATTTCCTTGTCGCGTTGCGCATTAGTCCCAGTGGTGATGGCGATGGCTGCGCTTGATCACGACGACCTTGTCGCCGCGATGGTGGCGATGCCAGCCATGATGACGATGTCCGCGGAATTCGGCGCGGGCGCCGTACGGGCCGTGGTGATGATGATGATAGCCGCCGCTGCGCTTGATCACCACCGTCTCCGCACTTGCGAGCGTCGGCGCCGCGATCACGAGCGCACCGAGAGCCGCAACCACATAACCAAGCTTCGTCATGATGTCCTCCTCCAAACGAATGCACATCTAAACCGCAGATGTGCGCGAACGTTCCGGAGGAGCGGGGAGAGAATTCTGAACGGATGTTCAGACGAAGGCGTGCTAATCGCAGCGCTGCTGCGCGGGCGTCGGCGCACCGCTGGCGACGTATTTGCCGTTGCTGATCGTGTACTCGCCGCGCTCGCCGCGATTGTAGATCGCGCGCAGGCTGCCGTCCTTCTGCAACAGCAACCCGAACTCGCGGGCCTGATGCAGCGAGGGGAAGTACACCATGACATTGAGCAGGCCCTCGGCATTGACCGTGGCGGACACCACCTCGTTCTCGTCCCTGGCCTCGCCGAAATCGCGCCGGTACATCACACGGCCGTCTTTCCGGATTTCGTAAGTCAAGCGCGCGCCCTGGTCGCGGTCGGGCCTACCCGAGCAATCGACCGCCCAGGAGCCGAGCAGGCCCCATTGCTCCACGGTCACGGCCAGCGTCTCGGCACCAGCCGTGGGGGTGAACGCGACCCACAGCACCGCAGCCGCGATCCAGCGGCCCGAACAACGCATCATGTCCTGAAAAACCCCGCCTCGAACAATTCCAAAGTTTAGCATCCCGCGCGCGGCCCTGCCACGGCGGCTGCCGATCGCCCGCGAATTTGATCCGCGTCAATGAGGCGGGGCGGTTCGAAGATAAGATGGCGTTTCCCGAAGGCGAACGTGGATAGAGCAATGCTGAATCAAGTCATGGATTTTGCGGGCGAAGTACTGCCGGGGAGCTGTGCCGTACCGCCTTATTCCGAGGCCGCGTTTCTGAGCGAGCTGGGCGATCGGTTGCGGTCCTCACGCATGCGCTGCGATCTGTCGCGCCGGGAGCTCGCCCGGCGCTCGGGGATTTCCGAGCGCTACATCGCCCAGATCGAGGCCGGCAAAGGCAACGTCTCCATCGTCCTGTTGCTGCGGCTGGCTTCCGCGATTCACGGCAGTCAGCCACAGGCGGCGTGAGGAGACGTCCGGACTGGGCCTCAGGCTCGCTTCTCCACATTGGCGCTGCGGGCGGGCACGCCAAACTCCTTGCGGCAGACTTCGGCTAGCACGGCGACGCCATCGCGGATCTGCTGGTGCGTGGGGCTGGCAAAGCACAGCCGCAGCCGCGAAGCGGAATGGCCCTTGCTGGTCGACCATTCCGGCCCCGGATTGATCGAGACGCCGGCGGCGAGCGCGGCCTGATACAGCTTCAGCGTATCGACCTGGTCGGGCAGCTTCACCCAAAGGAAGATGCCGCCCTTGGGCTCCTCGAACTCAGCGGCGGTCCCGAACTGCTCGTTGAGCGCTTCCATGAGCGTGTCGAGCTTGGTGCGCAGCGCCTTGGTCAGGGCCGGCACGTGAGTTGAAAAATGCGGCTTGCAATAGGTGGCGAGCACCATCTGCTCCAGCGCACCGGAGCCAGCATCCGTCTTCAGCGCCAGCATCCGCGACATCACCTCCCAGGGCGCCACGACGAAGCCGACGCGCAGCGCCGGCGCGATCGACTTGGAGAACGAGCCGATATGAATCACGCCGCCGCTCTCGCTCATCGCGTAGATCGCGGGCGGCCGCTGCCCCGACCAGATGAGGTCGGCATAGCAATCGTCCTCGAAGATGGGCACGCCATATTCGGTCGCGAGCCGCACCAGCTCGGTGCGGCGGCTCTCGGGCATGATGCTGCCGGTCGGGTTCTGCACCGTCGGAATGGTGTAGATGTATTTCGGCCGGATGCCGCGGCGCTTCAGGTCGGCCAGCGCGGAGGCCAGCAGATCCATGCGCATGCCGTCCTGGTCGAGGGGAATGCCGACGACGTTGACGCCGAGCCGCGCCAGCCGTGTCAGGGAGCCCTGATAGCTCTCCTGCTCGAAAATCACGGTGTCGCCGCGCGTCAATAGGGTGGCGTTGACGAGGTCGAGCGCCTGCAGCGAGCCGGAGACGATCAGGAGGTCGTCGACCGTGCAGCTGATGCCGGCGTCGCGCTTGAGTTTCGTCACCAGGAATTCGCGCAACGGCAGGTAGCCCTGCGGACCATGCGCCAGACCGTAGGTGGCGAGCGAGCGGCCCTCGCGCCGCAGCACCGTGTCGGCCGCTTCGATCAGCTCGTCGAGCGGCACCTGTTCGGAATCGTTGTTGCCGCCCACGAAGCTGTATTTGGCAAGGCCCGTCCAGCGCGCAGACGGGGCCGGCAGCCCTGCTGGAAACAGGGGCGCGAAATCGAAGCTGGACGTCATGGGAGCGTTCCTCGTTTTGTTCTTGTTGAGCTCGGCTTTGCACCGGCCGCCTTACTTCTTGCCGGCCGTCCTGGTCGGACGGCCCTGACTGATGAAAGCGTAATGCGTGTTGGCGATGCCGCCAACCATTAAGGCTTCGACCACGGGTTCTGCGATCTCGCCCGTGGCGGCCCAGTCGACCAGAAAATTGGCGCCGGTCCCGCCGCGCACGTCGTCGGTCGGAATGAAGATCGAGACGGTGGCGAGCGGCCTCAACGCCACCGGCGTCTTCAGATAGCTCTCGACCTGCTTGCCTGCGGTGTCGAAATAGGCGATGCGTTTGATGACCAGCGGCTGGGTCTCGGAGGCGTTGTGTACGCTCAGCGGCACCGAGAAGTCGACACGCAGCTTGCCCTGGCTCATCGCGACGCTGGAATAGGCGGGCACGTAGAAACCGCCGGATACGGCGAGGTCCTCCTTCAGCGGCGTGGTGAGCGAATCGGCAAAGTTTTGTTCGATACTGACCTTGGATTGCGCGGCGGCGGGCACGGCAAAGGCGAGGGGAGCGAGCAGCATGGCTGCGAAGAGCCCATTCCGCATGTGACGAATTGCTCGCTTGCCGCACCGCAACCCACCTCTAGGGTGCGGCAAAACGGACCAATTTGGCATGCATGAGCTCATTCGCGATATCACACTCTCTATTCTGTTCGCCTGGATGCTGGGGCTTCTCGCCCATTTCTCCCGACAACCACTGATCCTGGCCTACCTTATCGCCGGCTTCTGCATAGGTCCATTCGGCGCCGGCTGGGTCCATTCGCAGGAATCGATCAGCGTCATCTCCGAGCTTGGCCTGATCTTCATGCTGTTCATGATCGGGCTCGAGATCGATCTGAAGAAGATCGTTCGGGCCGGGCGGGTGATCCTGTTCGCGGCGGGCAGCCAGCTGCTGGGCGGCTGTCTGCTCGGGCTTCTGTTCTTCGTCGGCATCGGCCTGTCGCTCGGCGGTGGGCATTTCGATGCGGTCTATCTCTGCGTCGCCTGCGCGCTGTCGAGCACGGTCATCATCGTCAAGGTGCTCTACGAGAAGCGCGAGCTCGATACGCTGCCGGGCCGCATCACGCTCGGCGTGCTGGTGCTCCAGGACATTTTCGCCATCCTGTTCCTGGCGGTGCAGCCGAGTCTCGCCAATCTGCAGGTCAGCGTCATCCTGCTCTCGATCGGCCGCGTCGCGGTGCTGGTCACGGCCGCGCTTCTGGTCAGCCGCTACGTGCTGCCGCGCGTGTTCCACCAGATCGCCCGGCGGCCCGAGCTGATCCTGCTCGGCGCGCTCGCCTGGTGCTTTCTCGTCGCCGAGACCGCCTATCAACTGTCGCTGTCGCGCGAGATGGGTGCGCTGATCGCCGGCGTCTCGCTCTCGACCTTCCCCTATGCGCTCGATGTCACCGCCAAGGTCACCACGCTGCGCGACTTCTTCATCACGCTGTTCTTCGTCGCGCTCGGCATGACCATTCCCGTGCCCGGCCTCTCGGTGATCAGCCTCGCCTTGATGATCGCGGCGTTCACGGTGGTGAGCCGCCTCGTCACCACCTTCACCCCGCTCTATCTGATGAAGCAGGGCCTGCGCGCCAGCCTGTTGCCGGCGCTCAACCTCGCGCAAATCTCCGAGTTCTCGCTGGTCGTGATCCAGACCGGCGTCGCGGACCGCCACATCGCAGCCGAGACGGCGAATGCGGCTTCGTTCGCCTTCGTGGTGCTGGCGGTGCTCTCGACCTTCGTGATGACCCGCAGCGACGAGATCACCCGTTGGGCGATCGGCCCCTTGAAGCGGATCGGCCTGCGCGATCTCGACCATGGCAACGGCCATGCCGAGGAGGGCCACGGGGGCGGCCATGGCGAGGCCCGCCGCATCGTCATCCTCGGCTTTTTCCGTGCGGCGAGTGCGCTGCTGGCCGAGATCGAACGGCAGGCACCGGTGCTGCTGGAGCAGATCACCGTGGTCGATTTCAACCCCAATGTGTACCAGACCCTGCTTTCACGTGGTCTGCACGTGATCTATGGCGACATCAGCAGCGCCGACACGCTGCTCCATGCCGGCGTCGGCAAGTCCGAGATGATCATCCTCAGCGTGCCGGATTCGCTGCTGAAGGGCGCCACCAACGAGAAGCTGGTCCGTCACGTCCGCGCGCTCAATCCGACCGCCCTGATCGTCGCCACGGCCGACCTGTTGGCCGACGTCGGCGCGCTCTACGAGGCCGGCGCCAGCTATGTCACCGTGACCCGGCTCAGCGATGCACATGAGCTGTTTACCGTGATCGAAGCCGCCCAGGCCGGCCTGCTCGCGGACAAGCGCGCCGAGCTCGATCAGCGCCTCGGCGAGCGCCGCGAGGTGCTGCCCTGATGGCGTCGGGCCGCCTACCTTGCCGCCTTCCTTGCGGGCAATCTGCGCCTATATCGCTCGTAAGCCCGGTGCAAGCCCGAAACCCACTGGCAGGCCCGCCCTCGGGCATATGTGGTTGCGCTGTGGAGACTAGCGCCCCGACCCAAGTCCGGCTAAGCCTCCCGGCCATAACCGATTAGAGATTGGGAAATGCCCGATAGCGTTCAGGAAGTCTTGCAGGCCTTTGCCCGGGGTGAGCTCGTGGTCGTCACCGACGACGAGGACCGCGAGGGCGAGGGCGATCTGATCGTCGCCGCCTCGCTCTGCACCGCCGAGAAGATGGCCTTCATCATCCGCCATACCTCCGGCATCGTCTGTGCGCCCGTGACGACCGAGGACGCGCGCCGGCTGCGGCTCGATCCGATGGTCGCCCACAACGATTCCGCGCACACCACCGCGTTCACGGTCTCGATCGACTACAAGCCCGACGGCGGCACCGGCATCTCCGCCGAGGAGCGCGCCTCGTGCTGCCGCGCGCTCGCCAATCCCAATGTCGGCGCCAACGACTTCGCCCGGCCCGGCCACATCTTCCCGCTGATCGCCAAGGACGGCGGCGTGCTGCTTCGCTCCGGCCACACCGAGGCCGCGGTCGACCTCTGCAAGCTTTCCGGCCTGCCGCCGGTCGGCGTCATCAGCGAGCTCATGAACGACGACGGCAGCGTGATGAAGGGCGAGCAGGTCGCGCAATTCGCGGTCAGGCACAAGCTCAAGCACGTCACCATCGCGGACATGATCGCCTACCGCCAGGCGCGCGAGAAGCTGATCGAGCGGGTCTCGACCTTCGTCACCGACAGCCCGATCGGTCCCTTGCAGGGCTATGCCTACCGCTCGCCGTTCGATTCCATCGCCCACGTCGCCTTCGTCTATAACGGGGTCGGCGACGGCAAGAACGTGCTGACGCGCTTTCACAAGCCGAACATCGTCAAGGACACCTTCACCGGCCACAAGCGCATGGCCGCCGTGCTCGAGCATTTCAAGAAGACCGGCCGCGGCGTGCTGGTCTACCTGCGCGACGGCGCGGCCGGCGTGCCCGTTTCGCCGCTGCCGGACGAGACGTCGACGGAGGCCGACCGCAACCGCCAGTGGCGCGAGGTCGGCGTCGGCGCGCAGATCCTGCGCGACCTCGGCGTGACTTCGATCCGGCATCTCACCTCGTCGGTGCACGACTACAAGGGCCTATCGGGCTTCGGCATCGAGATCGTCGCCAACGAGCAGCTCGAAAGCTGACACGCATTGTCTTTCTCCCGGTCGCGCTGAAAGCGCCACCCCGGAACGACCAAGCCAGGATGCAATTGAACTTGTTGCCGCGGCGCTTTACTTTGTCGGGCAATTATCGACGGAACCAGACGCGAAAGGACGTTTCATGAGCGTGCGCCCTCAGGCCAAGGACAAGCCGGCTGCGGCTTCTTTCCAGTGGGACGATCCGTTCCTGCTCGACGAGCAGCTCACCGAAGACGAGCGCATGGTTCGCGACACCGCCCGCGCCTATGCGCAGGACAAGCTGCTGCCGCGCGTCTCCAAGGCCTATCTCGAGGAGAAGACCGACCGCGAGATCTTCAACGAGATGGGCGAGCTCGGCCTGATCGGCATCACGCTGCCGGAAGAATATGGCTGCGCCAATGCGAGCTACGTCGCCTATGGCCTCGTCGCGCGCGAGATCGAGCGGGTCGATTCCGGCTATCGCTCGATGAACTCGGTGCAGTCCTCGCTGGTGATGTACCCGATCTACGCCTATGGCGACGAGAACCAGCGCAAGAAGTACCTGCCCAAGCTCGCCAGCGGCGAGTGGGTCGGCTGCTTCGGCCTGACCGAGCCCGATGCCGGCTCCGATCCGGCCGGCATGAAGACCCGCGCCGAGAAGGTGTCGGACGGCTATCGCCTCACCGGCAGCAAGATGTGGATCTCGAACGCGCCGATCGCCGACGTCTTCGTGGTCTGGGCCAAGTCGGCCGCGCACGACAACCAGATCCGCGGCTTCGTGCTGGAGAAGGGCATGAAGGGCCTGTCCGCGCCGAAGATCGGCGGCAAGCTCTCGCTGCGCGCCTCCATCACCGGCGAGGTCGTGATGGACGGCGTCGTGGTCCCGGAGGATGCCCTGCTGCCCAACGTGTCCGGCCTCAAGGGCCCGTTCGGCTGCCTCAACCGCGCCCGCTACGGCATCTCCTGGGGTGCGCTTGGCGCCGCCGAGGACTGCATGCACCGCGCCCGTCAATACACTCTCGATCGCAAGCAGTTCGGCAAGCCGCTCGCCGCGACCCAGCTGGTGCAGAAGAAGCTCGCCGACATGGAGACCGAGATCGCCCTCGGCCTGCAGGGCTCGCTTCGCGTCGGCCGCCTGATGGACGAGGGCAAGTTCGCGCCCGAGATGATCTCGATCATGAAGCGCAACAATTGCGGCAAGGCCCTCGACATCGCCCGCACCGCCCGCGACATGCACGGCGGCAACGGCATCTCGATCGAGTATCACGTGATGCGCCACGTCCATAACCTCGAGACGGTCAACACCTACGAGGGCACCCACGACGTCCACGCCCTGATCCTGGGCCGCGCGATCACGGGCATTCAGGCGTTTTTCTAGTCACTGTGTTTTTCCGCCGCGGCTAGCTTGCTCAACTGTCATCGCCCGCGCAGGCGGGCGATCCAGTATCCCAGAGACTTCGCTTTTGTCACTGGCGCTGCGGCGTACTGGATACCCCGCCTTCGCGGGGTATGACGGCAGAGAGTGTGGCACAGGAAGTCCCATGTCCGACAACGACGACGTCCCGTTCAACCGCAATTTTCCGCTGAAGCCCGGCATCGTCGAGGAGGTCCGCCCCGGTGTGCGGCGCGTGCTCTGCAACAATCCGAGCCCGTTCACCTTCACGGGCACGGTCAGCTACATCGTCGGCAAGGGCAATGTCGCGATCATCGATCCCGGTCCAGACGATGCGGCGCATGCGGCGGCGCTGCTCGATGCCGTGCGCGGCGAGACCGTGACGCACATCTTCGTCACCCACACCCATCGCGACCATTCGCCGAACACCGCGCGGATCAAGCAGGCGACGGCTGCGCCGGTCTATGCCGAAGGCCCGCATCGCGCCTCGCGGCCGCGATTCGAGAGCGAGAAGCACAATCCGGAATCCGGCGCCGACCGCGATTTTGCCCCGGACGTCAATCTCGCGCACGGCGACGTCGTGGAAGGTGACGGCTGGCGGCTCGAAGCCGTCGCGACGCCCGGCCACACGGCCAACCATCTGGCATTCGCCTGGCCGGAGCGGAAGTTCAACTTCGTCGGCGATCACGTGATGGGCTGGTCGACCTCGATCGTGGCGCCGCCGGACGGCTCGATGATCGACTACATGGATTCGCTCGACCGGCTCGCCACCCGGGAGGAGGATCTCTATTTCTCGGGCCACGGCCCCGAGATTCCCGAGGGCCAGCGCTTCGTGCGCTTCCTGATCCGCCACCGCAAGGCACGCGAGGCCTCGATCCTGCACCGCCTCGCCAAGGGCGAGACCGACATCCCGACCATGGTCCGCGCGATCTATATCGGTATCGATCCGCGCCTGACGACAGCTGCCGGCTATTCCGTGCTGGCGCATCTGGAAGATCTGGTCGCCCGCGGCGTGGTGGCGACGGATGGCGATCCCGTGATCGGCGGGACCTATCGGATGGCCTAGGGGGCGAATAGCGAATGGGGAATAGCGAATGGGCGGCTCCATTCGCTATTCGCTACTCCCCATTCGCCAAGTCACTTCTTCACCGTCTTCGCCGGCGCCTTGGGCGGCGTCACCGGCGTCTTCTTCACCGGCTTGAGTGCATCGGCATCGGCGGCGGTGTTGAGGTCGTCGATGAACGTCTTGACGCGTGCGGCATTGCTGCCGAGATCGCTGTCGAAATTGCGCGACGCAGAGCGGATATCGACGCGGGAATCATCGCCATCCGGCACGACCCTGATCGAAACGTCCTCGCGGAAACCCATGATCGGCGTGCGCGCCACCGCCTCGATGCGGCCGATGCGGCGCGGCGGCTGCGGTGCGCGCTCGTCGATCACGATCCATTTGCGCTTGTGGACGAGCTGAAGCGCGATCGCATAGGCGCGGTCGGCCGAGATCTCGAGCTCGACGGGCTCGATCTCGGGATAGAAATGGCGCTGCTGCTCCGCCGAATAGAGGCCGGCATAGACCGCGGTGTTGGTGCCCTCGCCGGTGCGCAGGCGCGCCAGCGCATCGAAGCGCGGCGGATCAATCGGATTGGTGGTGATGTCGTAGATCGACGGCAGCTTGCGATATTGAAAGGCCAGATAGGCGGGATAGGCGAGGATCGCCCCGTCGATCAGGAAGGCGAGCAGGATGCGCGCCATGCCGCGCGAGCCGTTCTGCCAGATTGCGGCAAAGCCGGCGAGCCCGAACAGGATCGAGAGGCCGGCGATCGCGAGCCCGCCGATGAACGTCGCCAGCGCCGGCTTGGGCTCCAGGAAATCGAAACGGACGACGATGATCGACACCACCACCGCCAGAACCGCGAACACGGCCAGATTGCGCGCCCAGCTCGCGAGGCTGGACACGGGCTCCGACTGGTAGGGAGCGGAAAACCTGCGGGCCATCGGGTGAGCTCTGCCGGGGTTGGCGATGCCGGCCGATTTGGCGCGACGATGCGCAGTTGAGACCACGGCGCGGGAGCAAATTCAAGGGTTCCGGCTACGCCCAAGCCGTCATGCCCGGGCTTGTCCCGGCCATCCACGTTCACTGCACCGTGGGGGAAGGCGTGGATGGCCGGGACAAGCCCGGCCATGACGTCGTGGAGGCTTCAACAAGTCGGACGCTGACGCCCCTCCAAGGAGGGGCGCACCCAGCCCGTCACGCCGCCGCGTTCGGGAACCGGTAATCCTTAAACTGGTCGCGCAGCGCCGTCTTCAGGATCTTGCCGGTGGCGGTGTGCGGAATGCCGTCGACGAAAGCGACGTCGTCGGGCATCCACCATTTGGCGATCTTGCCCTCCATGAACTTCAGGATGTCCTCGCGCGTGGCCTGCTGGCCCTGCTTGAGCTGCACGATCAGCAGCGGCCGCTCGTCCCATTTGGGGTGGAACACGCCGATCACGGCGGCTTCCGCCACGGCGGGGTGGCCCACCGCGAGGTTTTCGAGGTCGATCGAGGAGATCCACTCGCCGCCGGACTTGATCACATCCTTGGAGCGGTCGGTGATCCGCATATAGCCGTCCTCGTCGATGGTCGAGACGTCGCCGGTGTCGAAGAAGCCGTCCTCGTCGAGGATGTTGCTATCGACGCGGTAATAGGCCTTGGCGACGGCGGGCCCGGAGACCTTGAGGCGGCCAAAGGTCTTGCCGTCCCAGGGCAGCTCCTTGCCGGCATCGTCGGTGATCTTCATCTGCACGGCGAACGGCGCATAACCCTGCATCTGCAGCACGTCGAGCCTGGCATCGCCGGTCGCATTCTGGAACGGCGGCTTCAGCGCCGCGACGGTTCCGATCGGGCTCATCTCGGTCATGCCCCAGGCGTGGCGGACGTTCGAACCCATGTCGAGGAAGGCCTTGATCATCGAGCGCGGCATCGCCGAGCCGCCGCAGATCACCATCTTCAGATCCGGCAGTTTGAGATTGTTGGCCGTCATGTGCTGGAGCAGCATCAGCCACACCGTCGGCACGCCGGCGGTGTGCGTCACCTTCTCGGTCGAGAGCAGTTCGTAGACCGAGGCGCCGTCGAGCTTGGCGCCCGGCATCACCAGCTTGGTGCCCTGCGAGGGCGCGGAGAAGGCGATGCCCCAGCTGTTGGCATGGAACAGCGGAACCACCGGCAGCATTGTCTCGGACGCACTGGTGCCGAGCGCGTCGACGTTGTTGGCCATCAGCGCGTGCAGCACGTTGGAGCGATGCGAATACAGCACACCCTTGGGATCGCCGGTCGTGCCGGAGGTGTAGCACATCGCCGCCGCCGTGTTCTCGTCAAAGTCCTTCCATTTGAATTTGCCGTCGGCCTGCGCAATCCAGTCCTCGTAGGCGACCGCGTTCTTCAGCGTGGTCTCCGGCATGTGAGCCTTGTCGGTGAGCACGATGTAGCGCTCCACGCTGGGCAACTTGTCCGCGATCTTCTCCAGTATCGGAATGAAGGTGAGATCGGTCATCACGACGCGATCCTGCGCATGATTGATGATCCAGGCGATCTGTTCGGGGAAAAGGCGCGGATTGACGGTATGGCAGATGGCGCCGATCCCCATGATGCCGTACCAGACCTCCAGATGGCGCCAGGTGTTCCAGGCGATCGTTGCGACACGATCGCCGAGCTTGATGCCGTCGCGCTCCAGCATTTGCGACACTTTGAGCGCGCGCTTGTGGATCTCGGCGTAGTTGGTGCGATGGATCGGTCCCTCGACCGAGCGTGTGACCACCTCCTGCTTGCCATGAATCCTGGCGGCGTGTTCGATGATCCGGTGGCAGAGCAGGGGCCAATCTTGCATCAAACCAAGCATTCCGACGTTCCTCCGAGAAGTCGCTGGGCGCGTTATCGCTCTCAGCGTTGGGCCAAAGAATTGCCATGAGTTTTAGCCTGCCGGACTTTCGTCGCAAATGGTCTTGTCGCGGCTATATGTCCGCCGGGGCGGCAATGGTTACCGCTGCGGCGGGGCTGTTGCTGCTCGCCGAAAGGGCAGAGGCGCGGAAATATCCTGCGCCGCTCGATATCTTCAACCTTGGAGCACCGAAGCCCCGCGCAACCGTTCGCGCCGCCAGGATTCCGCTGCCGAAGCCGCGTCCCGAGGAGGCCCCCAAAGCGTCGGATGAGGGGGCGGCGCAGGCAGACGGCAAGCCGTCCCCCGACAAGCCAGGTGCGGACAAGCCCGCCGAAGCCGCGCCGCCGCCCGAGAAGCAGGCCTCGGCCTGCCGGCTGGCGCTGACCGAGGAGATCGCGATCGCGCCGTCCATTCCGGATATCCGCGGTCCCGGTGCCTGCGGCGGCGAGGATCTGGTGCGACTGGAGGCCATCGTGCTGCCGGACAAGCGCAAGGTGACGGTCAAGCCGGCGGCCATCCTCCGCTGCACCATGGCGTCCGCGCTCGCCGATTGGGTGCGCAAGGACATGGCGCCGCTGGCGACAAGCCTCGGCTCCGCCGTCAGCGAGCTCGACAATTTCGACAGCTTCGAGTGCCGCGGCCGCAACCGCGTGGCCGGCGCGATGCTGTCCGAGCACGGCAAGGCCAATGCCATCGACATCCGCGCCGTCAAGCTCGCCAATGGGCAGTCGATCGGCCTGACCGACCGCACCACCTCGCGCGAGGTGCGCGAGCGCGTGCTGCACTCGG
This sequence comes from Bradyrhizobium sp. BRP20, assembly GCF_020194215.1. Taxonomy (NCBI): domain Bacteria; kingdom Pseudomonadati; phylum Pseudomonadota; class Alphaproteobacteria; order Hyphomicrobiales; family Nitrobacteraceae; genus Bradyrhizobium; species Bradyrhizobium sp. BRP20. The sequence continues at coordinate 67,311 of NZ_JADYVY010000007.1, forward strand.
TCTGCACTCGCTTTTCCACCGTGCTCGGCCCGGGTTCGGACTGGTACCACGAGGACCACATCCATCTCGATCTCGCGCAGCGACGCAACGACTACCGGATTTGCCAATGGAACGTGTGGGATCCGCTGCCTCAGGTCGCACCGCTGCTGCCGGCGGAGCGTCCCGAGGAGGCACCGCCGCGCGAGGTCGCGGCCAAGCCCGAGGCAAAGGAGGGCGCCGACGGCGGTGAGGCGGAAAAGCCTGCTGCACCTGCGGACAAGCCGGCGGCGGATGGCAACAAAGCCCGATCGCACCAGCCGGCAACAAAAAAGCGCCGGTGAAACCGGCGCCTTTGAAAGGCCTCGGGCAAGGCCTGCTTAGTAGGGTGAACTGGAACCACCCTGGAGCGCGAGGCGCGGCTTGTAGGGCGAATCGCCGTGCTTGGGCTCGAGCACCACGACGAGGGTGCCGAGCTTGACGCGATCATAGAGATCGATCGCGTCCTCGTTGGTCAGGCGGATGCAGCCTGACGAGATCGAGGCGCCGATATATTCCGGCTGGTTGGTGCCGTGGATGCGGAACAGCGTGTCCTTGCCCCCAGAATGGAGGTACAGCGCGCGGGAGCCCATCGGATTGTCCGGTCCGGGTGCGACATAGGTCGGCACGCCGAGGCGCGAGATTTCGCCGGGGGTGGGGTGCCAGGCCGGCCACTCGGTCTTGCTGGCCACCTTGGCGATGCCCGACCAGGCCATGGCCTCTTCGCCGACAGTGATGCCGTAGCGGATCGCTTTGCCGCCCTCCAGCACGTAATAGAGGTAATGGTTGTCGGAATCGACCACGATCGAGCCCGGCGCTTCCTTGCGGTGGAATTCGACAATGGCGCGGCGGAACGGTTCTGCGACCGCGGTATTCTCGTATTTCACCTTGGCAAGGAGTTCTTTGTCCTTGGGCTTGAACGCCTTGGTGTCCGTCGCCTCGTAACGCGTCGTGGCCTGCATGCAGCCCGACAGCATCAGGCCAGCGGCCAAAATCCCAAACATAATTTTCAGCGACGACATGGTTTGGTTCCAATCAAAACAATACCGTGCGGAAGGGACCTGAGCGTAGCGCCCAAGTTCCTCGACTCCGTTAAGCCCATTATGGTTGAAATCTGCCACAATTCCAGCGCCGAAGCCGGTTTCCAGGGCTGTAAGACCGCACCTGTGGCTTTTCTGCCGCAAATTTGGGGGTGTCGTGCGGGTTTATTTGGTAAGACGCGCCAGACTGTTCCTCCGGCGCCACAGTTGAGCCCTAGGGCCGCCGCAGATGCAAACGCTCCGTTAATGTTGTTGTCATCGTGAACCTGTCAGAATCGCGCTAAGGGCTGTCGTTCTGTCGCAGGATCTCTGGAGCTTTTGATGTTTTCGGTGTTCGTTCCCTCCGAGACCTCCCTCAAGAAGGCGGTTGTCGAGGATCTCACAGCGCTGCCGGAGAACGCAGTCTGGATCGACCTCGTCAACCCCTCGGCTGCCGAGGACAAGGCGGTCGAGCGGCTGGCGGGCATCGCCATCCCGACCCGAGAAGACATGCAGGAGATCGAGATCTCCAGTCGCCTCTATATGGAGAACGGCGCGCGCTACATGACCGCGACGCTGATGTGCCACTCCGATACCGACATGCCCCGGACCACGGCGGTGACCTTCATCCTCGGCGACCACCGCCTGGTGACGGTCCGCTACGACCTGCCCAAGCCCTTTGCGCTGGTCGAGGCCAAGCTCGCCCGCTCCTGCACGCCCTCGATCACCGGCGAGATGGTGCTGATGGAGCTCCTGGACGCCGTGATCGACCGCTGCGCCGACATTCTGGAGCGCTGCGGCGCCGAGATCGACCAGGTCTCCCACGAGATCTTCGAGCCGGAGAGCGAGCGCCACGGCCACGCCAAGCGATATTCCCAGATCCTGATCTCGATCGGCCGCAAGGGCGACTTGACCTCGAAGGTTCGCGAGAGCCTGGTGTCGATCGGCCGCGTCGTGACGTTCCTGTCCGCCGTGGTCGAGGGCGTGAAGTGGTCGAAGGACATGCGCGAGCAGCTCAAGACCATGCAGCGCGACGTCGCCTCGCTGACCGATCACGCCTCCTATCTCTCCAGCAAGATAACCTTCGTCCTCGACGCCATGCTCGGCGTCGTCAATCTCGAGCAGAACAACATCATCAAGCTGTTTTCGGTCATGGCCGTTGTCCTGATGCCGCCGACCCTGATCGCCTCGATCTACGGCATGAACTTCAAGGTGATGCCGGAACTCGAATGGGTGCACGGTTACCCGATGGCGCTGGTGATGATGCTGATCGCCGCCATCGTTCCCTACTGGATCTTCAAGTGGAAGAAGTGGCTGTAGGATCGTGCGCGAGCAAAGATACCTACCGAGACCTTACGCCGCTCGCATAGACACGATGAATCGTGTCGCAGAATCGATCGGGATTGCGGCGACGCGGTGACGCGTGTGTCATGCCGCAATTCCTCCGGTAAAATTTGAGCGGTGGGCTGAACGTTTGCGCGAAACTTGTCTGCGATAAGCAGGGCGTAGCCGCGAGGAACAGCCATGGTTGAGAAACACATAACGTCGCCCCGCAACGTCATCGATCTGGCGAACTACCGTCAGGTTCTGGCGAGCGGCAAGGCGCCGTCGATGTCGGCACGCATGTGCCGGCACTGTGGTGCTCCGCTGCTCGATGGTGAGAACGACGACGACTGCTCGACTGCATTCAGCACGGCCGCTCCGCGGCCGCGCGAGCGGTCACGTCGGATTCGACTCGATTGAGGAACGGAAGGTAAGGGCGATCCAGGTCTTGCGGCGGCGTTGTCTGGATCGCCTTGCTTCCCTGAGCGGCCATTTCCACTTCCGTCATTGCGAGGAGCCACCCGGTCCCGCCTCCGGCGGGCCGGATGACAGGCTCCGCGACGAAGCAATCCAGACTGTCTTTGCGGAGGCAGTCTGGATTGCTTCGCTTTCGCTCGCAATGACAGTGCCCGCCTACACGTGCTGGCCGCCGTTGATGTGGATCTCGGCGCCGTTGACGTAGGAGCTGGTGTCCGTGCACAGCACGTAGATGATCTTTGCCACTTCGTCGGGCGTGCCGAGGCGGTGCATCGGGATCTGCTGCTCGACGATCTTCTCGGTGCCCGGCGACAGGATCGAGGTGTCGATCTCGCCCGGGGCGATCGCGTTGACGCGGACGCCGATGCGGCCGAAGTCGGAGGCCATCTCGCGTGTCAGCGCTGCGAGCGCGGCCTTCGAGGTGGCGTAGGCCGCGCCTGCGAAGGGGTGCACGCGCGAGCCCGCGATCGATGTGACGTTCACGACCGACCCCTTGGCGGCCTTCAATTCCTCGATCAGCCCCCGCGCCATCATGATCGGCGCGAAAAAGTTGACATGGAAGACGTGGGTCCAGGTATCGAGGTCGGTGTCGACCGAGCCCAACCGCGAGCCGCCGGCGCCCTTCGGCGAGATCGCGGCGTTGTTGACCAGCGCATGCAGCGTGCCGCCCTCGAGCCGGTTGCGGATCTCCGAGATCGCGCGCGCGGTGTCCTTGGGATCGCCGAGGTCGACCTGGATGTGGTCCTCCGGCCCTGCGTCCCAGGGGCAGTCCTCCGGGAAAGGATGCCGCGAGCAGGTGATGACGCGCCAGCCCGCCGAGGAGAAACGGATCACGGTGGCGTGGCCGATGCCGCGGCTGGCTCCGGTCAGGAGCAGCGTACGGCGCGGCGCATTGGACGAATGCGGCATGGACATCTTTCAGGTCGGCCCAAAGCTTACGGATACATTCGCGTCTTGGACCACGGTTGGCCGGCCGCGTCACGGCGAAATTCAATGCGGTCGTGCAGGCGGAACGGGCGGTCGTGCCAGAACTCGATCCGCACCGGCGTGATGCGCCAGCCGCTCCAGCCCGGCGGCCGCGGCACTTCGCCGATGACGTATTTGGCCGCGACCTTGGCGATGGCCTGCTCGAACGCGAAGCGGCTCTCCAGCTCTTGCGATTGCTTGCTCGCCCAGGCGCCGATCTGGGCCTGCTTCGGTCGCGTCGCGAAATAGGCGTCGGCCTCCGCGTCGGTCACCGGCGTCACGTTGCCGCGGATGCGCACCTGACGGCGCAACGACTTCCAGTGAAAAAGTAACGCTGCCTTAGGATTTGCGGCGAGTTCGCGGCCCTTCTGGCTGGCGATGTGGCTGTAGAAGACGAAACCCTCGGTATCGAAGCCCTTCATCAGCACCATGCGCACATCAGGCAGCCCGTCGGGATCGACCGTTGCGAGCGCCATGGCGTTCGGATCGTTCGGCTCGCTCTTGACCGCTTCGTTGAGCCAGGCCTCGAACAACGCAAATGGCTCGTCGGCAGCGGTGAAATCACCGGATGTTAAGGGTGTCTGGTGTTTCATCGAGGTCGTGTCGGTCATGTCCGGAGTCCGAGTTGCGTCCCGCGGCCCAAAACGCGTTGTTGTCCGCTACCGCCCTATATAGGGCATGGGGACGCGTTGGCCTATCGGCGATCCGGCCGTCCGGCTTCGTCATGACGATGATTCTGATCGGGCTTGGTGCCAGCGGCTGCAGCTTTTCCCGCAACGACGGCAGCGCCTATGCCAAGGCCGAGGACAGCGACCTCACCGGCTCGATCGCGCGGCCGGCGAAGGACGCTCCCCCGACCGAGACCGATCTCGCCTTCACCCGCAACGCCGCCTCTGACGTCCTCAGCAAGGGCGACAAGGATTCCAGCCAGCATTGGGAGAATCCGGAGACAGGGGCGCGCGGCTCGGTGACGCCCATCGCCCAGTCCTATGCCGCCGAGGACGGGCGCAAATGCCGCGACTTCCTGGCGAGCTACGTCAACGGCAATACCGAAAGCTGGCTCCAGGGCGCCGGCTGCCAAAGCGGTCGTGGCCGTTGGGAGATTCATACGCTAAAGCCGTGGCGGAGCTGAGCATGATCCGGAAACGTGGGAACCGGTTTTCCGATCAGACCATGCTCCAAAGATAGAGCTTCAGCTCGCGTTCCTAGTTGCAAAAATGCCACTCTCTTCCCACATCACCCGCAGGTGGGGCGGGGAGCCCTTTGAACAATTCGATTTCTTGAAGGAGACGTGACGAATGCGCGACCCCTATGAGGTCTTGGGGGTGCCGCGGAGCGCCAGCGCTGCCGCGATCAAAAGCGCCTATCGCAAGCTGGCCAAGAAGCACCATCCTGACAGCAACAAGGGTGATCCGAAGGCTGCCGAACGCTTCGCCGAGATCAACTCGGCCAACGAGATCCTCGGCGACGAGGACAAGCGCAAGCAGTTTGACCGGGGCGAGATCGACGCCGAGGGCAAGCCGCGCTTCCAGGGTTTTCCGGGCGGCGGCGGTCCTCGCGGCCGCGCGGGCCCTGGCGGGTTCGAAAGCTATACGTTCCGAAGCGGCGGTGCGGGCGGCCCGGGCGGCGGTGCGTTCGAGGACATCCTCAACAGCATGTTCGGCGGCGGGATGCGCGGCGCACGGCCCGGAGCCGGCGGCGGCGCCCAGTTCGAGTTCGACACCGGCGGCATCGGGCTCGATCTCGACGTCAACGTCGCCATGAGCGTCTCGCTGGAAGAGGCGGTCAAGGGCGGCGAGAAGCGTGTCCGGCTGCCGACTGGCAAGGAGCTCAACGTCAAGATTCCGGCCGGGGTCACCGAGGGCCAGCAGATCAGGCTGCGGGGGCAGGGAGAAAGTGCGCAGGGCCATCCGCCCGGCGATCTCCTGATCACCATCAACATTGCACCGCACCCGTTCTTCAAGGTCGAGGGCGCAGACCTCAGGATCGACCTGCCGGTCACGCTCTACGAGGCGGTGCTCGGCGGCAGGGTCCGCGTGCCGACCCTCGGCAATGCCGTGGAGCTCTCGGTCCCCAAGAACACGTCCAGCGGCCGGACCTTCCGCCTCAAGGGCAAGGGCCTGCCGAAAGCCGGCGGAACCGGGGATCTCTTCGTCATCATCAGGATTATGCTACCGGACGGGAACGACGCCGAGCTTGAAGCATTGATGGAGAAGTGGCGGGACCAACACCCCTACAATCCACGTAGCGGTGTCGGCTAAAGCATGTCCGGAAAAGTGTGGAGCGGTTTTCCGGAAAGATCATGCGCAAACAAAGAGCTAAAGCGCGAGCCATCGCGCTTTAGGGCGAGAGCGAACTGAAGGGGTTCTCCTAAAGGACCACGGCATCGTCCTGGAGATGATGCCCATCATACGCCTGAGGCGTGGTAGCGCTTCATGGTCTCGACGTGTCGGCTGTCCGGCGGGGCAGCCGATAAAAAGGTGCGGCCTCGAGAGGGGGACCAGCGCGGTACCAAAAACCCCAATCGAGGCCGCCCGCGTCGATCGGCGGATCGAACGCCACTCATAATCGCGTGAGCACCCGGTGCGATAATGAGACGTGTCGATGTCCTGATTCCAAATTTTCGATGACGGAATCTGGGCACTGGCCTTGCGCGGTTGTCTAGGTGCCGTTTTTCTCTGCTTGGTCGTAGACGGCCTGCGCCACCTTGGTCAGCCGTTCGCGATCGCTGCTGCCGCTGACGACGTAGCCGACGCCGCGCTCGGACCAGAATAACGCGCCGTCCTTGTCCGTCTTGGCGTAGCGCATTTGCGTTGCACCATTCTCGGTCTTGGCGCTGTAGATCGTGTACCGCTCGCCCGAGGCGCCCTCGTACATCAGGAACGACGCCGGACCGTTCGGTCCCGGTAGCAGCCGGCCGCCGACCAGCTTCAGCCCGCTCGCCTCCAGGTTCGGCGCGAACACGGTCCAGCCGCAGCGCCGGGTCAGCCAGGCCTGCAAGTGATCGCGCTCGTTGCCGCCGACCTCAACGGGGTGACGGACCTCGACGACATAGAGGCGGTGGGCGTCGAGTGCGTCCGCCGTAAAGCTCCGGAAGGTCGAGGGCGCGTTGGCGGCGCCATGCGCCACCCAGCCGGCGGTGCCGCCGGCGACGAAGGCGACCAGCACGGCCGCGGCGGCGCCATAAAACCATTGCCGCGGGCGGCGCTCCAGCCTCTCGAGCTCGAGCCGTGCGGGCACCCGTTCATGGGCAATCGAATCGTAACGCGCGTGCAGCATCTCGGCCATGGTCCGCCAGGACTGCACCCGCTCGGCGTCCTCGGGGTGGGCGGCAAGAAAGGCCTCGACGTCGGCGCGTCGCTCGGCCGGCAACTCGCCGTCGACATAGGCGTGCAGTTCGTCCTCGGTTACTGGAATCTTGCGGTCGTTCATATCGGTCGTCTCTGGCTCTGCGGCCCAAAATGCCTTCTGCGAGTTAGCTTCGCGCAGCTCACTATCCGGCTGCGGGCGGAGATCGTTCGATGCATCGACCCGGCCATCATTTCACCCGCCTGAGCGCCGTACGCTCGCCCTCCAGCGAGGCTTTGACGTGGGCTCTTGCGCGCGCCAGGCGCGACATCACGGTGCCGATCGGCACGCCCTGGATGTCGGCAACCTCGCGGTAGCTCATGCCTTCCAGCATCACCAGCAGCAGCACCGAACGCTGCTCCTCGACGAGAGTAGCCAGTGCCTTCTCGATGTCGCGTCCTTCGGCCTCGGTCCCGCTGGCATCGGGGTTGTTATCCGTCAGCGGCATGAATTGCGGTCGCCTTGCCAGCGAGCGCCGCCGGTTCTTGTTGAGGTTGGTCAGGATCGTATAGAGCCAGCTCCTGACGTCGCCTCCGAGAAACAGCCGCTCCGAACGCAGCGCGCGTACCAACGTATCCTGGACCAGATCGTCGGCCGCATCCGCATCGCGTGTGAGCGCGCGGGCGTAGCGGCGCAACGCCGGGATCATGGCTTCCACACTCTGGCGAAACGCACTCATTGCGGTCCTGACATCCCTGGCGTTCGGCGCGCGCCTATAGCGATCATAACACCCAAGCGGAACGGCTATTCCGGCACTCGAAACAGCGTTAATGCTGCGGATTAGGGCTGTACCGCAGGGGAGGGCTGGTGTACCTCCAGACCTCAACGAGAGTTCGACGGGACGTGCAAAAATGGCGCAGAATTCGGGTCTGATGCAAGGAAAGCGCGGGGTCATCCTCGGCGTCGCCAACAACCGCTCGATCGCCTGGGGAATCGCCAAGGCATGCCACGCCGCGGGCGCCGAGCTCGCCTTCACCTATCAGGGCGATGCGCTGAAGAAGCGCGTCGAGCCGCTCGCCGCCGAGATCGGCGGCCTCGTGCTTGGCCATTGCGACGTCACCGATGCCGCAACCATCGATGCCGTCTTCGCGGTGCTGAAGGAGAAATGGGGCAAGATCGACTTCCTGGTGCATGCGATCGCCTATGGCGAGCAACTCGACGGCCGCTACGTCGACACCACGCAGGAGAATTTTTCGAAGTCGATGCTGATCTCCTGCTATTCGTTCACGGCGGTGGCGCAGCGCGCCGAGAAGCTGATGACGGATGGCGGCTCGCTGATCACGCTCTCCTATTACGGCGCCGAGAAGTGGATGCCGCATTACAACGTCATGGGCGTGGCCAAGGCGGCGCTGGAAGCCAGCGTGCGCTATCTCGCTGCCGATCTCGGCGAGAAGAACATTCGCGTCAACGCGATCTCGGCAGGTCCCATCAAGACGCTGGCGGCGTCCGGCATCGGCGACTTCCGCTATATCCTGAAGTGGAACGAGACCAACGCGCCGATGCGGCGCAACGTGTCCACCGAAGACGTCGGCGGCAGCGCGCTGTATTTCCTTTCCGACCTCTCGCGCGGCGTCACCGGCGAGGTGCACCACGTCGATTCCGGCTATCACGTGCTCGGCATGAAGCGGCCGGATGCGCCTGATATCTCGCTTGGCGGGAAGGACTAGCCTCTAACTGAAATGCCCAAGCCTACGATCTACTATCTTCGCCACGGCGAGACCGAGTGGAATGCGCTCGGCAGGCTTCAGGGCACCAGGGACATTCCGCTGAACGCGCGCGGCTGCAGCCAGGCCGTGCAGGCCGGCGGCATTGTCGCCGAACTGTTCAAGCGCGACGGGCGCGACAAGGCCGCGCTGGCTTACGTGTCGAGCCCGCTCGGCCGTGCGCGCCAGACCATGGAGCTCGCGCGCGGCAAGCTCGAATTGCCGCCTGCCGATTACGCGCTCGACGATCGTCTGCGCGAGATCGGCTACGGCACCTGGGAGGGGCTGACGCTGGCCGAGAGTGAGGCGAGGGATCCGGACATCTATGCAAGGCGCCTCGCCGACAAATGGACCGTGGGGCCTGCGGGTGGGGAGACCTACGCCGACGTGCAGGTTCGCGTGCGCGCCTGGTACGACCAGCTCCTGACCGACACCGTCGCGGTGGCCCATGGCGGGACCTGCCGGGCCCTGATGGTGTCCCTAGGGCTGGAGACGCCCGCCAGCGCCGCCGAGCTCTATATCGAGCAGGGCGCCGTCTACGTGTTCGGCGACGGGCGGCTGGAGAAATTTAGTTGAGGGCGGCCCCGCCCCCCACCGTCATGCCCGGGCTTGTCCCGGGCATCCACGCACTTTACCTCCCGAACTGAGAACGTGGATGGCCGGGACAGGCCCGGCCATGACGAAATTGACGGCCATTTGACCCCTCATCGAGAGCGCGTTACCACACGCCGGAACCGAACCCGCGAGCAGCGATGTCCTTCAACACTTTCGGCCACATGTTCCGCGTCACAACCTTCGGCGAGAGCCATGGGGTGGCGATCGGCTGCGTGGTTGACGGCTGCCCGCCGATGATCCCGCTCACCGAGGCCGACATCCAGCGGGATCTCGACCGGCGCCGTCCCGGCCAGTCGCGCTTCACCACCCAGCGCCAGGAGCCGGACCAGGTGAAGATCCTGTCCGGCGTGATGGCCCATCCCGAGACCGGCGCTCAGGTGACGACGGGCACGCCAATCGGCCTTCTGATCGAGAACACCGACCAGCGCTCGAAGGATTATTCCGAGATCAAGGACAAGTTTCGTCCCGGTCATGCCGACTTCACCTATGAGGCGAAGTACGGCCTGCGCGATTATCGCGGCGGCGGGCGCTCCTCGGCGCGCGAGACCGCGATGCGCGTTGCCGCAGGCGCCATCGCGCGGAAAGTGCTGCCGGATGTGAAGGTGCGAGGCGCCCTGGTGCAGATCGGCCCGCACAAGATCGACCGCGACAAGTGGGACTGGGACGAGGTCGCCAAGAATCCCTTCTTCTGTCCCGACAAGGACAAGGCCGCGTTCTTCGAGACCTATCTCGACGGCATCCGCAAAAGCGGCTCCTCGATCGGCGCCGTGATCGAGGTCGTCGCCGAGGGCGTGCCGGCAGGTCTCGGCGCGCCGATCTACGCCAAGCTCGATTCCGATCTGGCGGGCGCGATGATGACCATCAACGCGGTGAAAGGCGTCGAGATCGGCGCCGGTTTTGGCGCGGCGGAACTGACGGGCGAACAGAACGCCGACGAGATGCGCTCCGGCAATGACGGCACGCGCTTCCTCTCCAACCACGCCGGCGGCGTGCTGGGCGGTATCTCCACCGGGCAGCCCGTGGTGGTACGTTTCGCGGTGAAGCCGACCTCGTCGATCCTGCAGCCGCGTCTCACCGTCGATCGGCAAGGCACCGAGACCGAGATCTTCACCAAGGGCCGTCACGATCCCTGCGTCGGCATCCGTGCCGTCCCCGTCGGCGAGGCCATGATGGCCTGCGTGCTTGCCGATCACTTCCTGCGCGATCGCGGACAGGTCGGGCGTTGAACTCGCGGTACTAGTCCACCGTGCAGCTTGACGGCCCCGCAACTTCGTCCGCAAATGCGGCCATGAACAGCTCCGAGCTTCAGCGCATCACCAACTGGCTGATCGATGGCACTTGGGCGGCTCAGGAGCCGGCCGTAGGGATTGCCGATTTCTGTGATCGTCTGGTCGCGGCCGGCCTGCCGCTGTGGCGGTTCGGCATCTTCATCCGCACGCTGCATCCCGAAGTTTTCGGCCGCAACTTCATCTGGCGGCACGGCCAGGGAGTCGAAATCGGCAGCGTCGATTTCGAGATCCTGGACACGCCCGAATTTGCCCGCAGTCCGCTCCGCATCGTGTTCGAGCAGGGGATCGAGGTGAGGGGACGCCCAAGCGACCCCGACAGCAAGCGATTTCCGTTCGTCGACGATATGCGAGCGGAAGGCGCGACCGATTATATCGCGGTGCCGGTGCCTTTTCTCGACGGCTCCATTCACGCGACGAGCTGGATCACGCGGCAGCCCGGCGGCTTCAGCGACGACGACATCGCAGCCATCCGAGCTCTCATAGCGCCGCTCGCACGCATCAGCGAGATCATCACTATGCGCCGCACCGCCGAGATGCTGCTCGACACCTATGTCGGTAATCGCGCCGGCGCGCGCATCCTCGGCGGCCAGATCCGCCGCGGTCACAACGACACCATGCAGGCGGCGATCTGGCTGTCGGACCTGCGCGGCTTCACCGCGCTGTCGGACCGGCTGCCGCCCGAGACGGTTGTCCAGATCCTCAATCATTATTTCGACTGCCAAGTCACGGCGATCCGAGACCATGGCGGCGAGGTGCTGAAGTTCATGGGCGACGGCCTGCTCGCCGTGTTCCCGATCGACGAATATGTCGGCGATGCCGCTCATGTCTGCGCGCACGTGCTGGAGGCGGCGCGCGACTCGCGCGCCAGCGTCGAGGCGCTGGCCTTTCCGGTCGGCGAGGCCGTCGAGCGCTTCCGTTTCGGCGTCGCGCTGCATGTCGGCAACATCCTTTACGGCAACATCGGCGGCGGCAATCGCCTCGACTTCACCTGCATTGGCCCGGCGGTCAATCTCGCGGCAAGGCTGGAGAAGATCACGGGGCGCCTGGGGCGGACCGTCGTCGCCTCGGAAGGTTTTGCCAATGTCTGCCGCCATGATTGGCATCAGCTCGGCGAGTTTCCGATCGCAGGATTTTCCAAGGCGCAGCGCGTCTACGGGCTGGCGGAGGAGACGCCGGTGGTGATGGCCTGATGTGCACTGAGCTGAAGGTCATTCATCGTCGCAGGATGAAACCTATTCCTCCGGCTCTGTCGTGAACAATAGCGGATAGCCCTTGGCGCGGCCGGCGTCGGTGGCACGCGTTGCCTTGGTTTCGGCGACGTCCTTGGTGAATACGGCCACCACGCAGGCGCCCAGCTTGTGCGCGGTGATCATCACCTTGTAGGCCTGATCCTCGGTCATGCGGAATTCAGCCTTCAGCACCATGGTGACGAATTCACGCGGCGTGTAGTCGTCGTTGATGAGGATGACCTTGTGGAGCTTCGGCCGCTCGACCTTGGTCCTGGTCCTGGTCCTGGTTTTCGGTTTGGTGACGGTGTCGTTCATCGTGTCCCGAAACGCCCTGGCTCGGATGAGCCACCAGCCAACGCATCATACCGCAGGAGCGGGGAGCGCTCCAAGATATGCGGCTGCTCGCCACTATGCCGTCGCGGCTGGGCAGGAATGCACGACTTGCGCCTGCTCGAGTTACGGAAGCGCGCGAACGAGCTGTAATGCGGCGATCAGAGCGCCCACCGACAGCACGACCGACGCAATCATGTAGGCGGCGGATGCCCATGTCTGGCCGCGCTCGATCAGATACCAGGCATCCAGCGAGAACGTCGAGAACGTCGTGTATCCGCCACAAACTCCGACCGTCAGAAACATCCGCGCGGCCTGCGGCAGGTTCCATTTGGTCGCGAACAGCGCGGCGAAAATGCCGATCAGGAACGATCCGGTGACGTTGACGATCAGCGTGCCCCACGGAAAATCCGTACCGAACGCGCGGCCCGACCCGATCGCAACGAGATAGCGTATGACCGCGCCGAGCGCTCCGCCGCCGGCAACGGCGAGGATGTATTGAATGTTCAATGTCTCGTTCCCCACTTCGCCATTTGCTTCACTTGCCCTCGGTGGCCAGACCTTTGCCGACGGCGAGCAGCCCCACCAGCGAAACCAGCGCGAATCCAAGCCCGGCAAGAAACGTTCCCGCCGGTCCATAGGCGTCCCACAGCGCACCCGCGATCACGCTCGCAGCCAGCAAGGCAAGCCCGGTGAACAGGTTGAAATAGCCGAAGGCGGTGCCGCGCAGGCTTGGCGGGGCGGCATCGGCGACCATGGCCGAGAGCAGGCCCTGCGTCAGTCCCATATGGAGTCCCCACAGCACGACTCCGAGCGCGAGGCCCGCAAGGCTCGGGAGCAGCGCCAGCGCGAGGTCGGCCGCGGCGACGAAGACCAGGCCGAGCGCGAGCAGGCCGGTCCGGTTGATCCGGTCCGACAGCACGCCGGCCGGATAGGCCGACAGTGCATAGGCGACGTTCATCAGCACCAGTACAGCCGGCACCCACATCACGTCGAGCCCGATGTTCTGTGCGCGCAAGATTAGGAAGGCCTCGCTGAAGCGCGCGAGCGTGAACACGACGCCCACGGCGACGACGCGCCAATAGACCGCTCCGAGCTGGCGCATTGCGGCGAGATTGAGCGGATTTTCCGCACGTTTCCGGCTCGGATCGGGCTCCGGCTCCTTCACCGCGAACGCGATCAGCCCGAAGGACAGGAAGGCCGGCAGCACCGCCACCCAGAACACGAGGGTAAAATTGTCTGCCGTCCACCACATCAGGCCGATTGCCACGAGCGGGCCGAGGAAGGCGCCGATCGTGTCGAGCGATTGCCGCAGGCCAAAGCTCGCGCCGCGCAGGCCGACGGGGGCGATATCTGCGATCAGCGCATCGCGCGGCGCGCCGCGAATTCCCTTGCCGACGCGATCGATGAAGCGCGCCGCTACCAGCCATCCGACGCTGGGCGCGAGCGGGAACAGCGGCTTGGTGAAGGCGGCTAGCCCGTAGCCGAGCGCGGCGAGCAGCTTGCGGCGGCCGAGCCAGTCCGACAGCGCACCGGAGAAGATCTTGGTGATCGAGGCGGTCGCCTCGGCAATGCCCTCGATGAAGCCGACGGTGAGGGTGGAGGCGCCGAGCACGGTGACGAGATAGACCGGCAGCAGCGCGTGGATCATCTCGGAGGAGATGTCCATGAACATCGAGACAAAGCCGAGCACCCAGATCCCTCTGGGCAGTGTGGTACGTACGGCATTCGGTGTCGTCATCGTCACGTCTTCGTGGTCCCCTCGCATTCGCCTGCCGGCCGCCAGCAGGCAACAAAAAACCCGCCATCGGCGGGTGTGTCCATGCTCCCGCCAAAGGCAGAGGCCCAAGATTGCCTCTCCTCGAGCAGGAGTCATCAGCCCATGAGGTCATCGATCGCCGGGCGGTTGTCGGGGGACTCCATCCCCATCTGCGACCAACCTAGCATGGAAATCGTGCCGGACAAGTGGGCGGGGTCGCGTGCCTCCGCCGGCAGCTGGATTCCGGGCCCTCGCTTCGCGAGTCCCGGAACGACGGCTCTTGAGATCGCCCCTGTTCCCGACGCAAGCACGGCAACATGGCGGCAGACTTGCGTAACGTGTGAATTCCTAACTCGAATGTGAAGCACAAGCGATCTTCGGCCTTTGCGGCAAGCCGATTGCATGTCACCATCGCGTCATACGACGGGAGACTGCGATGCGTTTGCTGTTCTCGATCGGGGCTGTGCTGGTGGCCGGCATGTTCGCCGGAGGGGACGTCGCGGGCATCGCGGCACCAGGACCCAAATTCGAATCGCCCAGAACTCAACCGCAGCGGCTTGCGGCCGACAAGGACGCGCAGAGCGTCGATGTCGAGCTGATCCTCGCGGTCGACGTGTCCTACTCGATGGACATGGACGAACTCGCGATCCAGCGCGAGGGCTATGCACAGGCGATCCAGTCGAAGGAGTTCCTGCAGGCGCTGAAGCTCGGCCCGAACGGCCGCATCGCAGTGACCTATTTCGAGTGGGCCGCCTCCAGCGACCAGAAGATCATCATTCCCTGGCGGCTGATCGATGGTCCGGAGACGGCGGACGCGGTTGCCGCCGAGATCATGAAGACGCCGATCCGGCGCGCTTCGCGCACCTCGATTTCAGGCGCGATCAACTTCGCGATGCCGCTGTTCGACGAGGATCCCTATCGCGGCCTGCGCCGTGTCATCGACATTTCCGGCGACGGTCCGAACAACAATGGCGGCCCGGTCACGATGGCGCGTGACGCCGCGCTGGAGAAAGGCATCGTCATCAACGGCCTGCCGATCATGGTCAAGGAGCCGTCCTATTCGACCATGGATATCGACAATCTCGATCTTTATTACGAGGACTGCGTCATCGGAGGGCCGGGGTCCTTCGTCATCACGATCAAGGAGCGCGACAAGTTCAAGGAAGCGATCCGCACCAAGCTGCTGAGGGAAATCGCCGGCCGCACCCCGGAGCGGCCCGTGATGCCGGTTGCCGACAAGGAGCCGCGCGTCAATTGCCTCATCGGCGAGAAGATCTGGTCCGATCGCTGGGGGCGGTGAGGGGGCGGTTTTTTCCGGCGGCATCACGCCCGCCAGTTCCGGCTGAGACCTTTTGCCCGCCCGGCCAACGCGCGCGCTTAACGGCTCGTTAACGGGTGCGTGGCCCTAATCGCATGGTTTCTGTTCGTTCCCGCCGGCATCCTGACCTGCCCAAGCCAGCGAAAGCGGGTTTGTCAGGCCCGTCCGAGCAATCCAATGGCCATCGTCACATCGAGCACCAGCCAGATTTCGCCCGCCAACGAGCGGCTATATCGCCAGAGCGCACTGCTCGGTGACTGGAAGGGCAATTGGGTCGGCAACAACCAGCCCGTGGGCTTCAAGGTCGTCAACATCCGCGGCGCCCGGGCGCAGGTCGAGTACACCCACAACGGACGCACCGAGCGCGGCTTCGGCGAGGTTCAGGGCACGCTCATCACCTTCGGCGGGGTTACGGTCGGCACCAAGGACGGCAAGAACATGGTGATGCTGTTCTCGTTCGGGGGCGTCGGCAAGCAGACCGCAAATCTGCAAAAGCAGGACCCGCCGGCGTCCGACAGCCGCCTGATGGGAAGCTGGGGCGGCTATTCCAGCGAGAACGGCAAGAGCGCGAGCTTCAAGGTGCTGTCGGTCAATGGCAAGGAGGCCGAGGTCAGCGTCACCACCGACGGCGTCACCCGCAAGGGCACCGGCTTCGTCTACAAGAACGTCATCATGTTCGGACAGACGCAGATCGCGACCGACGACGGGCAGAACGGCAAGATCATCTACCAGGTCGGCACCAAATCCTTCATGGTGCCGGTGACAAAATATCCGCCGGCGGATTCGTCGTCTTCGGTCGACAAGACCGCATAACCCTTTACGGCGCTGTTCCGCCGGGGTGAGCCAGCGCCTTCAATTCTCGGTCGACCTGCCGCAGCATTGCGCAGGCCTGCGCGAAACCGCCATCAGCGACAAGTCGCCAGATTTCGTCGGCCTGCTCCACCAGGTGTGGAATCGTCAGCGGCAAGCTGGCTGCCTCCTGTAGCGCCCCCTTCTCGTTGATCAGATAGCGCTCGTTCAGCGCGAACAGTACCTGCGCGACGCAGGCGAGCGACCTGTAGAGGCATCCCGCGACATGGGTCCTTTCGTTGCGTGCGGCCGCGAGCTCGGCATTCTCGATGCTGAACAGGACTTCCCATTGGAAGCGCCGGATCAGGGCGCTGCGCAGAGCTTCCGGATAGGGAAGTGCGATCGACTTGAATCGGGCAATCAGGCCGGTCGGATCGTGCAGCGGCTGACAATATGCGATCTCGCCCATCCAGATCGCCGAGCAGAAGCCATGTGGATGGCCGGGTTGGTAGTCCATGGTGACCACGCCGGCGCCGCAGGATTCCATGACGGCCTCGACCGCGTCGGCGTCGCGATAGAGCAGGTCGACCTTGCAGCCTCCCACCGAAAGCCAGGCGCCGCCGACGATCCAGGGCCCCCATTCTCCGACGGGCGTCACCGTCGTGGCGGCGGGATCGTCCGCGATCGTCTTCGCGGCGGCCAGCAACCGTCCGGTGTCCAGCGCTGACTTGAAATAGAGTCCGATATCGTAGTCCGAGGCCGCATGCGCGCGGCCCCGCGCGCGAGAGCCGCCGAGCACGACAGCTTGAACGCCAGGTACATCGGCAAGAACGGATGTCAGGCGGGTGAGCAGCGGATCGTCCGGCATCAGGTGCGGTTCCCCGAAAGAACTGCGGCCGCGAGGGCCGGCGCGGTCACTCCGCTGGCATTGATGATGGTCGAGGAGTATAGTTTTAAGGGCTTTTAGACGGTAGCTGGAATGTTCGACCTTGCACGCTCATGCGCTCTTGCAGCTCTCGCCGTGTTCTGCCTCGGCGGAGCGCCGGTTCACGCGCAAGTGGCGCCGCTGCGATATTGGATTCCCGGCGGGCCTTTCGGCCTTGGCGGCGCTGCCGGCCTGAGCTCCGACAGCTATGGCAACTTTGCGGGCTTCAACGCCGGAGAGGCCGATTGGCGTACGAGCTCTGCGAACGGCTTCGTCATCGGTCGCGAACGCGGAAATCTCGGATTGAGCGGCTTCAACCAGGCGGGCTCGCTCGGCAATTTCAGCGCGCTCTCTTATGACAGCACGCAATTTGGCTATCAGATGAAGACCGCCGGCGGCATGCCCGTCACCTTTTTCGCCGGCTTCGACACGCTGAAATACGGCAACGGCATCGGCAGCTCGCTGGCGCCGCTCACCTCCACCGCCGCGCCCGGCTATGGCGGGTTTGCGGGTGTCGAATTCAAGCCGACCTCAAATCTCAGCCTGTCGTTCGGCGTCGGCTACACCCAGCAGGATTCGGGCCGCATGGACAGCGATATCAGATCGAACATGCTGCCCGGCGAATCGCCGGCGCTGAGCGGCCTTCGGCGCTAAGATCGCATCACCAGCTCCGGTGGACGCCGCAGCGATTTCGGCAGGCTTGGGCCGGTGCCGAAGCGCATCACGATGTCGGGGCGTCGTTCGCCGAGGCCGAGCCGGGTCGCGAATTGCTGCCTCAGTGCTGCGACCTCGACCGGCTGGTTGACGAAGGAATATTTCAGTCCCAGTGCGGTCGCCTGCAAGCCGAAGCGCTGGCAGGCGCGGCCGACCGCGATCCAGTGCGAGGTGTCGCTGCGATCGGCAGCAAGCACGACGACACCGGCCGAGCTGTCGAGCTGCTCGCGATATTTCTTGTTTTCTCCGCTTTCGGTGAAGAACAGCTTCAGAAGCGGCCGGGCTATCCAGGACGGCAGCGCAGGATTTCCCGATGCGGGCGCGAACAACCCGTCCATGGTCGCGACCGCCTCTGCCTCGTTGAAGCGGATCCAGTCGACGAGCTCGCGCATGAAGGCCTTGTCGCGCATCTGCGCCGAATTGCCTTCGAGCACATAGTCGGCGACCTCAGCCATTCCGGCACGCTCGGTGATCAGGATCGCAGCGACGCCGGGTTGCCGGCAGGCGTTCTCGAGTTGGCGCAGGATCTCGGGCGCGGCTTGCTTGCCGGCGAAGGCCGCGCGGGTGCATTGCCTGACGGGAATTGCATCGGCCAGGGCCGATGCGGCAGGAGCGGCCTCGTCGAGCGTGATCACGATGCGATCGCCGTCGACGACCGGATCGGCGCGCCAGCCCAGCGTGGCCGCGGCGAGGATGAGGTTTTCGGCGGCACAGCCGAGACTGACGAAGAGATGATGATCGTCGGGATCGACGGCCGGACAGCGCCGCGCGACGTCAGGCGCAATCGTGATGACATTGCCGCGGACGGCGAAGATCCACGGCTGGGTGTTGTGGCTGTTGGCCGCAAGCGTCGCAAACCGGACGAGCTCGCGATCCCTGGGCGCTGCTCGCAGCGGAGCCCGTGACGCGTTGATGGCCTCGTCATAGGTCATCGCCGCCAGCGCGGCGGAAGGGCTGCCGATCGCTGCCGCAGAAAGCCCGAGCGCGGTCGTGATGAATTGTCGCCGGTTGGCCACGGACTTCCGCTCCACACCCCATGATGAGGCATTCTTAGCGCCAGGCGGCGCCGAGAAGATTGACCGGAATCAAGGTCGGCAGGATCACGATACGCCGGCGACCAGCGGACGCTGCAGGTGCCGGGCCATCAGGTCGGCGGCTTCGCTGTAGCGCCGCGCTTCCAGAACGTCGAGCAGGCGCAGATGCTCGCGCACGTGCCGCCTCATGCCGTCACGATCGGCGAAGCTGCGATAGGCGAACAGGCGCCTGATCGAGTTCACGCGCTTGAGCGCTTCGAGGAAGAATGGATTGCCTGTTCCGCGGATGATCTCCTCGTGGAATTCGCAGCCGGAGTGAAAGATCTCGCCAATCGTCATCTTCTCGATTTCGCCGTCGAAGACCCGCTGTTGGCGCTCGCGCAGGCGTGTGATCACCTCCTGGGGCAGCGCAAAGCCGGGCTGTGCGATCGCCGCCGGCTCGATCACTGCGCGAAACGCCTTGGCCTGCGCCTGCGCTTCGGGGCTCGAGACCGTCTCCGCGAAACGCCAGCCATAGCCGGGCAGGCGTGCGATCCAGCCCTCGGCGGCGATACGGTCCAGCAGCCGCTGCAACTCCGCGCGGCTCAGATCATAGCGGCGCAAGAGCTCCGCCTCCGTGACGTCGGCTGGGAGTCGGCTCGCGAGCACGTCCCCTGCGATGGCCGTATAAACCTGCTCGCCGCGCCTGACGGCCGCGAGCGCCGGTTGGGCGGCGCCGCTGGTCGGATTCTTCGCCAGCACGAAGCCGCGATGCGGCTCGCCGCGCGCCAGCCCCGCCGCTTCCAGGGCCTTCAGGCCGAGCCGGATCGGCGCGCGTGAAAGATCCAGCGCATCCGCAAGCCTTTGTTCGACCAAGCGGTCTCCGGCCTTCATGCCTTCGCGGCGGGCTAGCGCCATGATCAGGCCGGCGAGCTGCTCGGCCCGCTCGGAACCGTTCTTGTCGCTGCGCGGTCGGGAACTGTCGGTGGCGCTCATTGCAGTGCACGCAAGTTTTAGGGCTTGACAGACTGTCTCATGGATTGTTCTTTTATGCAACAATATACAATCGTCCCCAGGGAGACCCACATGGCCCGCGAGCCCGATGTCCACATTTGCGAGGTCGCGCCCCGCGATGGTCTTCAGAACCTGGACATCTTCGTTCCGACCGAGGCCAAATGCGCGTTGATCGACATGATCGCCGCCGCGGGCATACGCGAGATCGATGCCGGGTCGTTCGTCCCGCCGAAGGTCGTGCCGCAATTCGCCGACGTTGATGCGGTGATGGCGCATGCGCTCATGCACAAATCGACTCTCATCGGTGCGCTGGTGCCGAACCCGAAGGGCGCCGAGCGCGCCATCGGCGCCGGCGTCGACGCCGTCTATTTCGTCATCTCGGCCAGCGAGACGCACAACCGCGCAAACGTGCGCCGCTCGGTCGACGAGCAGGTCGAGGGGTTTCGCGCAGTCCGCGCTGCGATCGACGCCCAGCCGTTGGGGCAGCGGCCGCGCTTGATGGGGGCGATCTCCACCTCCTTCGGCTGCTCGCTGGAAGGGGAGGTGAGCGAAGCGGCGGTGTGCCGGGTTGCGCGCGCTTTTGCCGAAGCGCGTGCCGACGAGATCGGGCTTGCCGACACCGTCGGTTATGCGACGCCGAAATCGATCCGGCAGATCGTCGGGGCGGTGCAGCGCGAGCTCGGGTCGCAAATGACGCTGCGGCTGCATCTGCACGATACGCTCGGCGCCGGCCTGGCCAATGCCGTCGCCGGCCTTGAAGCGGGCATTCGCCGTTTCGATGCCGCCGTATCCGGCCTCGGCGGATGTCCCTTCGCTCCGGGCGCACGCGGCAACATCGTCACCGAGGATCTGGTGTTCATGCTGGAGCGCATGGGGCTCTCCACCGGCATCGACCTCGACCGCCTGATGCAGACCCGCGAGATTCTCGCCCGCCACATCCCCGCAGACCATCTGACCGGGCATCTGCACGAGGCCGGAATTCCCAAGCTCCTGCGGAGCGCGGCATGACCATGGCTGTGCGTGAGACGGGATCTGAGCTTCGTCCGTTGGCGGGCCTTCGGGTCATCGAATTCAGCCAGATGGTGATGGGGCCGAGCTGCGGCTTGATCCTGGCCGATCTCGGTGCCGACGTGATCAAGGTCGAGCCGCCCAAAGGTGACCGTACCCGCGCCTTCAAGGGACCTGCCGCCGGCTTCTTTGCGACCTACAGCCGCAACAAGCGCAGCATCGCATTGGACACGTCGACAGCACAGGGCCAGCACATCGCACGCAGACTGATCGAGCACAGCGACGTGCTGATCGAGAACTTCCGGCCGGGCCTTTTGAAGCGGATTGGTCTCGACTACGAGAGCGTCGCGGCTTTCGCGCCGCGCCTGATCTATTGCTCGCTCAAGGGCTATCTGCCTGGTCCTTACGAGAACCGCCTGGCGCTCGACGAAGTCGTGCAGATGATGGGCGGCCTCGCCTACATGACCGGTTTGCCCGACAGGCCGATGCGCGCCGGCGCCTCGGTCAATGACGTCATGGGCGGCATGTTCGGTGTGATCGCGATCCAGGCCGCGCTCGCCGAGCGGCAGCGTACCGGCCGGGGCCGCTACATCCAGAGTGCGCTGTATGAGAACAACGTGTTCCTGATGGCCCAGGCGATGATGTGCGAGGTGGTCAGCGGGCAGCCATCGATCCCCTATTCGATCAAGGACAGCCCGTGGCCCGTCTACGACCTCTTCGACACCAGGGATGGTTCGAAACTGTTCGTCACCATCGTCGGTGAAGAGCAATGGGAAGCGTTCTGCCGCGCCTTCGATCGCGAAGCCTGGCTCTCCGATCCACGCTTTGCGACCAGCAATGACCGGGTCGATCATCGCGGCTGGTTGATCCCGGAAATCGCAAATATCTTCAAGCAATGGGACAAGGCCGATCTCGCCGCGCGGCTCGAGCAGCTCGATCTGCCCTACGCACCGGTGAACAAGCCCGGCGATCTCTTCGATGATCCGCATCTCAACCAATCCGGCGGCCTGACCGACATCCGTTTGCCTGACGGTAATGAGGTCAAGACACCGCTGTTGCCGATTGCCATGGACGGAAAGCGGCTGTCCAACCGCTGCGATCCACCCGGTATCGGCGAGCACAGCGGCGAGATCCTGCGCGAGATCGGGATGTCGCCGGATGAGATCGAACAGCTGCGACAAGCAGGGACAATCAAGGTCCCGCCGTCCTGACGGACCGCGCGATTGAACAAGAACCAAGGGAGGAGGATCACATGAGCATTTCGAGACGCCAGGCGCTGTTCGCGGGGTCTGCATGGGCCGGCGCGTCACTGCTGCCGGGGCCATTGCGTGCGGAGGCCAAGCAGGTCTCGCTCGCTTTCGGGCCGGTGTCGCCGGTTTACGCCATCGGCATGATCGCGGAGCTGAAGGGGTACTTCAAGGACGAAGGACTCGATTCCAAGCTCGTTACCGGCAATGCCGGTACGTTCGGCCGGCAGACATTGGCGGCGGGGCAGGCGCTGTTCGCGCATGGCGATGCCAGCCATCCGCTCCAGCTCGGTGCGCGCGGCAAGCCCTGCAAGATGCTGCTCGCGACCGAGATGGTATGCTCCTACGCCAACATCGTGGTCCGGCAGGACCTCTACGAGAGCGGCATCAATTCGGTCGAGAAGCTCGCGGATTACAAGCGCCCCGACGACGCCAAGCCGATCGTTGCCGCGACCGCCATCGGGTCAGGCACCTGGGTGTACGGCACCTATGTGTTCGAAGCGCGTGGGCTCGGCAACAAGGTGAACTGGGTTGCGGGCGGCGGGCCCAACACGATGTTCCCATCGCTGCAGACCAAGCAGTTCGACGCCATCGTGGCGCCGCCGAGCTGGATCGTCGAGGTCGAGAAGAAGGGTTTTGGCCGGACGATCTACGACACGTCGAAGCCTGGCGTGTTCGAGAAGGATTTCGGCGGGACGTTGCCCGTGCTGGTGATCTACACGCTCCAGGACACGGTCCAGCAGGACAAGGCGATGGTGCAGGCCTACGTCAACGCGATCTACCGGGCGATGGCTTTTGTGAAGGCGACGCCGCTCGCGGAGGTGCAGGCGCTGGTCACGCCGAAGTATTTTTCAGGGATAGATCCCGATGCCGTCAGCGCCGAGCTCGGCTTCGACAAGTCGACCTGGGCCTATGACGGCGTCATCGACAAGGCGTCGTTCGAGCGCGGCGCCAAGCCCTGGTACCGCAAGGGCACGGACATTCCCGAGACCAGGTACGAGGATGCGGTCGACATGAGCTTCCTTCAGGCGGCCAGGGCGAAATACAAATGATCGCCGCGCCAAGCCAAGGCCTCGCGCTCGCGCGCGATCAGGATCGAGCAGCCGTTGCGCGCACGCGCATTGCCGTGCAGGGGCTGTCCAAGCGCTTCAACGCGTCCGGACGCGAGTTCGTGGCGGTGGATGACGTTTCCTTCGAGGTCAAGCAGGGCGAGTTCGTCGCGCTGCTCGGTCCATCCGGCTGCGGCAAAAGCACCATTCTGAACATGGTCGCGGGGCTGTTGCCGCGCTCCGGCGGACGCATCCTGATCGACCAGGACACGGTCGAGACCGGCGAGGTCAACCCCAGGGTCGGCTATGTCTTCCAGCGCGATACGCTGTTTCCGTGGCGGACCGTGGAGCAGAACATCGGCTATGGGCTGGAGATCGCGGGAGTGCCAAAGAGCGAGCGCACCGGGCGCGTTGCCACGGCCGTCGAGAAGGCCGGCCTTGCAGGCTTTGCGCAGAGCTTCCCGCGCATGCTGTCCGGCGGCATGCGCCAGCGTGTCGCCTTGATGCGCACGCTGATCCTGGAGCCGGAGATCCTGCTGATGGACGAGCCGTTCGGTGCGCTCGACACCCACACCAAGCTCGAGATGCACAAGACGCTGCTGGAGATCTGGGAACGCGAGCGGCAGACCGTTCTGTTCGTGACGCACGATCTCGGCGAAGCCTTGACGCTGGCGAGCCGCATCATCCTGCTCTCGGCGCGCCCCGGGCGTCTCAAGGAAGACTTCGACGTCGCCATTCCGCGTCCGCGCGATCCCGTGGCCGTGCGCGAGACCGCCGAGTTCGCCCGGCTCTATTCCCACATCTGGCATTCCCTCGGCGAAGAATTCCGCCGCACCAGGGCCAACTGATCATGTCCAACAGCCGCGCCGTCATCCTGTTCTGGCAATTGGCCATTCTCGCAGTGGTTCTCGTCGTCTGGCAATGGGGCTTCGAATGGAGCAAGACGCTGCTGCCGAAGGCCTACGTGCCGAAAATCCTCGATCCCTATTTCGTCGCCAAGCCGTCGCTGATCTGGCAGAGTTTCTTGCGGCTTGGCTGCTTCGCAGACGCGACCGGCTTTACCGCCTGTATCAAGGGCAGCGACAACAATCTATGGCTTGCCACACTCGTTACGTTGAAGAACACCTGGTGGGGCTTTCTGTTCGGCTCGGCGAGCGGGATCGCGGCCGGCCTGGTGCTCGGCCGTTCCGATTTCCTATCTCGCGTGTTCAACCCCTACATCGTGGCACTCAACTCCATACCGCGCATTGCGCTGGTCCCGCTCGTCATCCTGATCTTCGGCCTCGGTGACCTCTCCAAGATCGCAACCGCCTGGCTCGTCGTGTTCTTCGTGGTGTTCTTCAACACCTTCGAAGGAACGCGTGCGGTCGACCGTGACCAGATCGCTGCCGCCCGCCTGCTCGGCGCCAGCGAATTCACGGTGCTGCGCACGGTTGTGATCCCATCCGCGCTCGCCTGGGTGTTTGCCTCGCTCTTGCCTGCCGTTTCTTTCGCGCTGATTGGCGTCATCGTCGGCGAGTTCATCGGTGCCGAACGCGGTCTCGGCAAGCTCATCATCGAAGCCGAGGCGCGGGCCAATGCCAGCGAGATGATGGTGGCCATCTTCGTCATGATGTTCGTCGGCATCCTGCTGGCGATCGCGGTGCGTTCGCTGCAGTCCTACCTCTTGCGATGGCAGCCGCAATTCGAGGCTTCGGCGTAGCCCGCGTCAGCGGCTGAACCGCGCCACCAGCTCGACATGCGGCGTGTGGCGGAACTGGTCGACCGGTACCACGGACTCCAGCCGATAGCCGCCGTCGATCAGGAGCCGTGCGTCGCGGGCAAAGGTCGCGGCGTTGCAGGACACGGCGATCACGATCGGCACCTTGCTCGCCGCAAGCTTCAGCGCCTGCGCCTGCGCGCCCTGGCGCGGCGGGTCGAACACCACGGCGTCGAAGTCCCGCAGCTCCTGCGGCATCAGCGGGCGGCGGAACAGATCGCGGGGCTCGCATTTGATCGGCTTCAGGCCAGGTGTTCGCGCAGCTTTCGCCAGCGCCGCGATGGCGCCGGCGTCGCTGTCATAGGCTGCAACGCGCGCCTTCTCCGCGAGCCTGAGCGCAAACGGACCGACGCCGCAGAAGAGGTCGAGCACCTCCTTGGCCTTGCCGATGCGCTCTGCGACGAGTGCCGCAAGCGTCTCTTCGCCCGCCACCGTCGCCTGCAGGAACGAGCCCGGCGGCAGCGTCACCTCGGCGCGGCCCATCCTCACCGTCGGCGGCAGGCGTTGCAGCACCAGCTCGCCATGCCGGGTCAGCCGCGCCAGACGGTGCTGTTCGGCGACTCGCGACAGCGCCGTGACCAGCGCCGTCGGCAGCGGGCCCGAGCCGCGCACGTCGACATCGAGCCCGTTGGCGGTCGCGGTGACCTGGATGTCCAATGGCTTGGTCACCGGCATCTTGGACGTCAGCGGCTCGGCGAGCGCCCAGGCGGCATCGAGTGCGCCCTCGAGCGCGGGATCGAGGATCGGACAACGATGGATCGGGATGACGTCGTGCGAGCTCGCAGCCGAAAAGCCGACCTTGAGGATATCGTGCGTGCCGAACCGGCCGTGCAGCGTGATGCGTCGACGCCCGGCGCCGTGGGCGTCGACCAGCGGCGCCACCTCGCAATCGATGCCGGCCTGCGCCAGCGTTTCGATCACCATGTTGCGCTTCCAGGCCCGATACGGCTCGTTCGCCCAATGCTGGATCGCGCAGCCGCCACACACGCCGAAATGCGGACAGAATGCTTCGACGCGTTCCGGGCTTGCGACCTCCACCGCCAGCAGCTTGCGGCGGTCGGGATGATGGCCCACGACGTGATCGACCTCGACGGTCTCGCCGCCGAGCGTATAGGGCACATAGATTGCTTCGCCGGCGTCGAGGCAGACGCCGTCGCCGCGATGGCCGACATGATCGATCGTGATGCGCTCAACCACGGCGCGCGCCCAGGAAGAATTCGATGTTGCCGTCGCCGCCCGTGATCGGCGAGGGGAATATGTCGATCTCGGTGCAGCCGAGCGAAGCCGCGAAGGCTGCGATGTCGTCGCAGATCTCCCGGTGCACGGCGGCATCGCGGATGATGCCCTTCTTGTTGTGCTTCCTGTCAGCCTCGAATTGCGGCTTGATCAGCGCCAGCAGGCTCATCGGTGCGGCTGCCAGCGACAGAGCTACCGGCAGCACTGATTTCAGCGAGATGAAGCTGACGTCGATGACGACGACATCGGGCCGCGCCGGCAGGCGCTTGCCCTCATAGCTGCGGATGTCGGTCTCCTCCATCGACACGATCTTGGGATGATCGCGCAGCGAGGGATGCAGCTGGCTTGTGCCGACATCGATGGCGAACACCAGGCTCGCGCCGTTCGCCAGCAGCACCTCGGTGAAGCCGCCGGTGGATGCGCCGACGTCGAGGCAGACATGGTCCTCGATCTCAATCGGGTACCGCTCCAGCGCCCCGGCGAGCTTGACGCCGCCGCGGGAGACGTAAGGGTGCGCCGGCTCGGCCTGGATCACCGCGTCCTCGGCAATCGTCTCCGACGGCTTTGCGATTTGCTTGTCGTCGGCTGTGACGAGGCCGGCTTCGATCGCCGCGCGGGCCCGCGCCCGGCTCTCGAACAGGCCGCGCTCGACCAGCAATACATCCGCGCGCTTGCGGGCAGGGGGCATCGGATCTCCGACGGACGACTAAAAAGCTTATGTAGCGATCAATCGCGCGGCCGCCATCCGGACGCAAGTCTCGAACGCGGTGAGATCGTGCCAGACGTCGGTCGGCATAGTGGCCGGCGTCACCAGCGGGCAGCCGTGCAGCTCCAGCGCATGGATCATCATGAGGTTGTCGACGAGGCCGAAATCTTCGACCGCCAGCCCCTGGGCATCGACCAGCCGACCATCCTCGGACACGACGTCCATGAAGCGACTGAGGCGGTCGGCATAGACGGCGCCATCGTTGGAATAAGCCAGGCAGAATTTGCGGCGGCCGGCCATGTAGCCGAGCTCGTAGACGGTGCCCGGATCGGCGCCGGCGCCGCGGAACGGCGTGAGGTTGGCGATGATGGCATCGGCATCGTCCATCATCGCCTCGTTGCCGCAGAAAATCTGCCGCGAAGCGTCGCGCGCGGTGAGGTCGATCGCGTTGTCGAGGGGGTAGAGCCCGGTAAGCCCGTGCGCGGCGCAGATTTCGACCTTGCGCCGGCCGATCTCGACGGCATCCGGCAGGAACACGTCTGGGCCTGCCAGATAGATTTTCATCGCACGACCGATTGAGAAGGCATCGGAGTTGCCGCGACGTTGGCGGTGCAAAACCTCTCCCAAGGGGAGAGGTCGCGCCGAAGGTGCGGGTGAGGGTTACGCTCTCACGTGGGATCTGAGCCCCTCACCCGGATTGCACTGGACGATGCTTCGCATCGCCAGGAGCAACCCCACCTCTCCCTACGGGAGAGGTGGGGTTCAGCGTCTGCCGCGACAATCAAGCCAGCTTGACCGTCTCGGTCTTCACATCCTTGCCGAGCGCCTCGAACACCTTGGCCACGATGCCCTTGGCGTCGAGGCCGGCGCGGGCGTACATGGCGGCCGGGGTGTCGTGATCCTGGAACACGTCGGGCAGCACCATCGAGCGGAACTTGACCATGCCGGTGTCGAGCACGCCCTGATCGGTCAGGTATTGCGCGACATGCGAGCCGAAGCCGCCGATCGAGCCTTCCTCGATCGTGATCAGGATCTCGTGGTCGCGCGCGAGCTTGAGGACCAGCTCGGTGTCGAGCGGCTTCATGAAGCGCGCATCGGCGATCGTGGTCGACAGGCCGTGGGCGGCGAGCTCGTCGGCGGCCTTCTCGCATTCGGCGAGACGGGTGCCGAAGGAGAGCAGCGCGATCTTGCTGCCCTGGCGGATCACGCGGCCCTTGCCGATCTCGAGCGGAATGCCGACCTCGGGCATCTCGATGCCGCGGCCTTCGCCGCGCGGATAGCGCAGCGAGCTCGGACGGTCGTCGATCGCAACCTGGGTCGCCACCATGTGCACCAGTTCGGCTTCATCCGCCGCCGCCATGATCACCATGTTGGGCAGGCAGCCGAGATAGGCGTTGTCGAACGAGCCGGCATGGGTCGCGCCGTCGGCGCCGACGAGGCCGGCGCGATCGATGGCGAAGCGGACGGGCAGGCTCTGGATCGCGACGTCGTGGACGATCTGGTCGTAGCCGCGCTGCAGGAAGGTCGAGTAGATCGCGCAGAACGGCTTGTAGCCTTCGGTCGCAAGGCCCGCGGCAAAGGTCACCGCGTGCTGCTCGGCGATGCCGACGTCGAAGGTGCGGTCGGGGAAGGCCTTGTTGAAGATGTCGACACCGGTGCCGGACGGCATCGCCGCGGTGATGGCGACGATCTTGTCGTCCTTCTGGGCTTCCTTGACGAGGCTCTGGCCGAACACGTTCTGATAGGCCGGCGCGTTCGGCTTGGCCTTGGCCTGCGTACCGGTCGCGACGTCGAACTTGACGACGGCGTGATACTTGTCGGCGGAGGCTTCCGCCGGGCCGTAGCCCTTGCCCTTCTGCGTCACGACGTGGACCAGGATCGGACCGGTCTCCATGTCG
Organism: Bradyrhizobium sp. BRP20; assembly: GCF_020194215.1. NCBI lineage: Bacteria > Pseudomonadati > Pseudomonadota > Alphaproteobacteria > Hyphomicrobiales > Nitrobacteraceae > Bradyrhizobium > Bradyrhizobium sp. BRP20. Next base: position 96,060 of record NZ_JADYVY010000007.1, read on the forward strand.
CGGACGTTCTTCAGCACGGGCAGGAGATGGTCGAGGTTGTGGCCGTCGATCGGGCCGACATAGTAGAAGCCGAGCTCCTCGAACAGCGTGCCGCCGTCCATCATGAAGCCGCGGGAATATTCCTCGACGCGATTGGCGCGGTTGGCGAGGATCTTTGGCAGGCGCTTGTTGATCTGCTTGGCCGCATCGCGCAGCGTGCGATAGGTCTTGCCGGAATAGAGGCGCGACAGATAGGCGCTCATGGCGCCGACCGGCGGCGCGATCGACATGTCGTTGTCGTTGAGAATGACGATCAGGCGCGAGTTCATCGCACCCGCATTGTTCATGGCCTCATACGCCATGCCGGCCGACATCGCGCCGTCACCGATCACGGCGATAACGTTGTTCTTGCCGCCGGAGAGGTCGCGCGCCACGGCCATGCCGAGGCCGGCGGAGATCGAGGTCGAGGAATGCGCCGCGCCGAACGGATCGTAGTCGCTCTCGCTGCGCTTGGTGAAGCCGGACAGGCCGCCGCCGGTGCGCAGCGTGCGGATGCGGTCGCGCCGGCCGGTGAGGATCTTGTGCGGATAGGCCTGGTGGCCGACGTCCCAGATCAGCCGGTCGCGCGGCGTATCGAAGACGTAATGGATCGCGGTGGTGAGCTCGACCACGCCGAGGCCCGCGCCGAAGTGACCGCCGGTCACCGAGACGGCATCGATGGTCTCCTGCCGCAGCTCGTCGGCAACCTGGCGAACCTGCTCGACCTTGAGCTTGCGCAGATCTTCCGGCGTCCGGATGGTGTCGAGAAGCGGCGTCTTACTGTATGCGTTCACGGCGATTTCCAATTTGTCAGCACCGGAAGGTCATTCCGGTGCGCGATGGGTTTGCACAATATCGGCGCAGCGCGAGTCCTATAACCGTCGGAGCCACCTGCACGGGGCAAGGCCCCGCCTTCAAGCTTAGGTAAGCTTAAGTGTGCTCCGGTTCAGTCTCTGTGATCCCTGTCACTTAGATCGGCTTCGTCCGTCCCAAGCCAATTTCATCAGCAGTTTGAAGCACTTGTCGTCGGCAATCGGTGCCCACGCAAGGCTTACAAAAAGCCACACTCCGCGCAGCTTTACACCAAAGCTTAGGCCAAAGCCAACCCGCTGGGCCGATTAGGGGTATGCAGGTGCAACTCGCGGACCAGAAGTGGTTAACTTCGGGGCGGGGTAAGGGGTTCCGGCCTTGCTCGGTTCTTGGCAGGCTTTTTGGCCCGAGTATGGGCTTTTCTAGCTCTCAACGACCCGATTCGAAGGCAGGGACGTATCCACCGCCAGGGAACCGCATGCCGGCCGGGAACTGCGCACGGCGATAAGGACGCAGCGGCCACGCTCACCGCGAAGACATTCTACGCGGACCTGCGTCGCGGTCTTGCACGGCCCTGCGGGGGTCAGAAGACTGAGCGGGAGAGCACTCTTATTACTGGACGTCGAGCGGGGCCGTGCCGGTGGCCTGGCCGCTGGCATCGGTGGTGATCTTGTCGACGCGCGCCTCGGCCTGGCGCAACAATTCCTCGCAGCGCCGCTTCAGGGCCTCGCCGCGCTCGTAGATCGTCACGGATTCCTCGAGCGGCACCTTGCCGTCCTCGAGCCGCTTCACGATCGTTTCGAGTTCCTCGATCGCGCGCTCGAAGGTGAGCCTGGAGACGTCGACTTGAGTGTTTTCGGCCATATCCGTTTCCGATTGCCCGATTCGCTTCACCTTTGAGAAAGCAGAGTTTTACGGGCGTAATGTGGCGGGTGGGTCAAGCGCCCATCAGGGCGCCGACATGCGCCGTAACAGATTCTTTCAGTCCCTGCAGGTCATAGCCGCCCTCGAGCACCGAAACAACGCGGCCGCCGGCGGTCTTGTCGGCGAGGTCCATCAGCTTGCGCGTCACCCAGGCATAGTCCTCCGCGCGCAGGTTGAGCGAAGCCAGGGGATCGCGATAATGCGCGTCGAAGCCGGCCGAGATGATCAAGAGCTCCGGGCTGAATTTCTCGAGCTGCGGCAGGATCAGATTCTCGAACGCGACGCGGAATTCCGGGCCGCCGTCCTCGGAGGCGAGCGGCGCATTGACGATGGTGTCGTGATCGCCGCGCTCGCTTTTGGCGCCGGTGCCCGGAAACAGCGGCATCTGGTGCGTCGAGCAGTACATCACGGTCGGGTCCGACCAGAAGATGTCCTGCGTGCCGTTGCCGTGATGCACGTCGAAGTCGACGATGGCCGCGCGCTTGATGCCGTATTTGCGCTGGGCGTGGCGCGCGGCGATCGCGACGTTGTCGAAGAAGCAGAAGCCCATCGGCTTGCCGATCTCGGCGTGATGTCCGGGCGGGCGGACCGCGACGAAGGCGTTGCGATGCTCGCCGGCCATCACCGCTTCGGTCGCCGCAACCGCGCCGCCGACGCCGCGCATCACCGCCTCCCACGTGCCGGGGGACATCGAGGTGTCGCCGTCGATGTAGACCTGACCGCTGGTGGGCGCGATGTGGCGCAGCTCGGTGACGTAATGCTCGTTGTGGCAGAGCGTGACGAGATCGAGATCGCCCTCAGGCGCCTCCTCGCGCGCCAGGAACTGGAAGCGCTCATGCGACAACGCTTCCTCCACCGCGCGCAGGCGATCCGGCCTCTCAGGGTGTCCCGGCGGCGTGACATGGTCGAGGCAGGCCTTGTGGGAAAGGAGAAGCGTGCTCATCAGGTCGGCCTCACGGAAAACGGGCTTTTGCCGTCGTTGGCGCATCCGGCGCCAAAACGCAATGCAAAATCCAATCTAAGCGCTTGGCCGGGAATGGCAAAGGGCTGCCCGCTTGATCCGGATCAATTCACCCGCAGGATGCGCCGGGGCGGCAGCGGACCGACCGGCCCGTGCGCCCGGAAGAACGCGAACAGCGCGTCCGCATCGTAACCGCCGTATTGTGGCGCGGTGCCCTGCTTGGCGACGGTAAACCCGTCTCCGCCGACGGCGAGGTAATCGTTGAGCGTGACGCGGTAGCCGCTTCCCGGCTCGATCGGCCTGCCGCCCAGCGTCATCTTCTCGAGGCTGACGCGCTCGCCGAACGGTTTTGAAGCATCCCAAGTATAGCTGAAGCCGTTCGACACCTGGAGAATCCGCGGCCGCTTCGGGTCCAGCCATTGCTGCTCGAGCAAGTCCTTGAGCTGGCTGCCCGTCAGCGTCATGGTGACAAGACGATTGCGGAACGGCTGGCTGGCGAAGACGTCGCCGAACGTGATCGCGCCGTTCTCCTTTGGAACGATGTCGGTGCGGATGCCGCCGGGATTGGTGAGCGCGATGACAGCGCTGCCATCCTTCGCATCGCGCGTTGCGAGCAATTGCGCGTCGGCGATGATATCGCCGAGCGCGCTTTCGCCGGCCTCGTTCGGCACGCGCGACAATGTCTGCGTCACTGAGCCGGCGGGCCGGTTGGCGATCGGCGCGGAGAGCTTGTCGTAGGCGTCGATCAACGCGGTCTGCTCGGGATCCCTGGCCAGCGAAGCATTGGCGACGATGACGTTCTCGGCCTTGGCGGCGACGATATCGCGAGTCACAGGATCGAGCTTGAGGTCGATCGCGGTGACGAGTGTGCCGTATTTGTCGCCGCTGGTGACGAGCCGCCCGTCGATATCGCAGATGTAGGCGCGATGGGTGTGGCCGCTGACGACGACGTCGACGGCAGGATCGAACTTCCTGACTATGTCGACGATCGGTCCCGTGATGGCAGGGCATTCATTGTAGTCGCCGGCGGGCTCGCCGCCCTGGTGGATCAGCACCACGATCGCTTCGACGCCGCGCGACTTCAGCTGCGGCACCAGCGCGTTCACCGTCTCGGCCTCGTCGCGGAATTCGAGCCCGGCGATGCCCGCGGGCGAGACGATGCCGGCGGTCTCCTTCAACGTCAGGCCGATGAAGCCGACGGGGATGCCGTCGAACTCCCTGATCTCGTAGGGCGGCAGCACGCTCTTGCCGGTCGCGGTCTCGACGGTGGAGGCCGCGAGATAACGGAATTTGGCGCCCGTGAAGGGATGCGGCCCCTGGCAGCCGTCGACGGGATGACAGCCGCCGTTCTGCATGCGCAGAAGCTCGGTGTTGCCCTCGTCGAATTCGTGATTGCCGACCGAGCTGATCGCAAGGCCCATCATCGAGAGCGCCTCGATCGAGGGCTCGTCGTGAAACATCGCCGACAGAAACGGGCTCGCGCCGATCAGGTCGCCTGCGGCGACGAAGATGGCGTTCTTGTGTCCTTCGCGCAGCTGCTTCAGCAGCGTCGCCATGTACTCGGCGCCGCCGGCCGCCACCGTCACCTTCTTGGACTTGTCCTCGGGGTCGTTGATGCGGATGCCGCCCGGCGGCGGCCGCAGATGGCCATGGAAATCGTTGATCGCGAGAATGCGCAGCTCGACGGGGGCTGCGCTCTGGGCCGCAGCAGGGAGGGTGCCGGTGAGAGCGAGGACGAAGCAAGCCAGGCGGAGAAGATGTCGCATGGAGTTAGACTATTCGTTCGGCGCGAAGATTTCACGAAGGTTGTTGTCGTCATTTTTGAGGCACGCGCAGCGTCGTTCCCCCGACAATCCCATCATCGCACGAGCCATGCCGCTCGATGAATGCCAGGTCCGCTACGTGCCGCAACAATTAGCTACAATGTTTCATTTGAAAAACCGCTGGTTGTGGGGCACGATCCGGCCCCGTTCGCTTCAGACAGACCGTCAGATTCATGATTGCCGCCCCCCGGATCGACGAATCCTCACCGTATTATCGCGGCTGGCGGGTCGTGCTGGCGTGCTTCCTGATGGCCTTCTTCATGTTCGGCTTCGGCCTCTACGGCCAAGGCGTCTATCTCGCCGAGTTGCAGCGCGCTCACGGCTGGCCGGGCACGCTGATCTCCGCGGCCAGCACCTTCTCGTTTCTCCTGACCTCCGTGCTCGTCATCTTCACCGATGACCTGCTCGAGCGCATCGGGCTGCGCGCGCTGATCCTGTGCGGCCTGTCGGCGCTCGGCGCTTCGACCGTGCTGCTGGCGCTGGTGCAGACGCCCTGGCAGCTTTATCTCGCCTATGCGCTGATGTCGGTTGGCTGGACCGGCATGGGCACGGTGGTGATCGCGACCGTGCTGAATTCCTGGTTCGAGCAGCGGCGCGGCCTCGCGCTCAGCCTTGCCTTCAACGGCGCGACTTGCGGCGGCATCATTCTCGTTCCGCTGTTGCTATCGCTGACCGGCAGCATCGGCTTCCGGTCTGCGATGCTGACGGCGACCCTCGCGATGATGGTGCTGGTGCTGCCGGCGGTCGTGACCTTCATCGGATGGCCCGCAGGGATGTCGCCTGCAGCCGGCGGACGTTCCTCCGGCTCCTCAGCGCCGGTTCGCTCGCGCAAGGCGGTGCTCGCCAACGCGGCGTTCTGGACCATGGTGCTGCCGATCGCGCTCGCGCTGCTGGCGCAGATGGGTTTCATCGTCCACCAGGTGACGTTTCTCGAGCCGCTGATCGGCCGCTCCGCCGCAGGGCTTGCCGTCACGATCATGGCGGCGATGGCGATCGTCGGGCGCCTCTCGCTCGGCCTGTTCGTCGACCGGCTCGATGCCCGGCTCGCCTGTGCGGTTTCGATGACGAGCCAGGCGGCTGCGCTGTTCGTAGCTCTGCAAAGCACGAGCCCGACCGTGCTGCTGGCCTGCTGCGCCGTCTACGGCTTCTCGATGGGCAACATCATCACGTTCCCGCCCTTGATCATCCAGCGCGAGATCGGTGCTTCGGCCTTCGCGACCGCGGTGGGCTTGGGCACCTCGATCAGCGGCATCGTCAGCGCCTTCGGCCCCGGTGTCGTCGGTCTCGTGCGGAGCGTTACGGGCAATTACACGACGGCGTTTGCGATCTGCGTGGTGCTCGATCTCGCCGCGGCGGGCGTGGTGCTGTGGCGGCCGGGGAGAAGGGCTCAGGTCGCAGCTTTGTAGCCCGGATGGAGCGCAGCGCAATCCGGGACCGCTGTATCCGCGGTGAGACTTTCCCGGATTTCGCTACGCTCCTTCCGGGCTACGATGTCGCGTTTGCGGCGCTCACCTTACCCCAGCAGCGCCGCATCCGCCGCTGCGACCGATTCCGCGCTCTCGGTCACGGTGCGCTCGAGCGCGCCCGCCTGCACCGCGATGTTCTCGGCGAAGAAGCGCGCCAGCGCGACGTAGCGTGGCGCATCGCCAAGGCCTTCGGCCTTGGCGGCGAGCGCCTCGGAGGCGAGCAGGCAGCCGCCGAGCGTCGCGCCGAATTGCTGCAGATAGGGCGTCGCCCCCGCAAGCGCGTCGTTCGGCGCGGAGGCAACGCGCTCCAGCAGCCATTTGCTGGTGCGCGTGAGCGCCTCCAGCGCCTCGCGCAGCTTGGTGCCGGTGGTGCCGAAAGCGGGATCGTTGGAGGCCTCCACCTGCTTGACGGTCGCCGAGAGCTCGTCGAGCAGCGCCCACACCGATGCGCCGCCGTTGGCAGCTAACTTGCGCGTGACGAGATCGATCGCCTGAATGCCGTTGGTGCCCTCGTAGATCGCGGTGATGCGGGCATCGCGGTAGTGCTGGGCCGCGCCGGTCTCCTCGATGAAGCCCATGCCGCCATGCACCTGCACGCCGAGATAGGCGACCTCGTTGCCGATATCGGTGGAATAGGCCTTGGCCATCGGCGTTAGCAGCGCCGCGCGTGCGGCGGCTTCAGCGCGCACCGTCGGATCCTTGGCGCGGGTCGAGACGTCGATCGCAACAGCCGTCGCATAGCAGATGGTGCGGGCGGCCGCGGTCTGGGCCCGCATCCGCATCAGCATGCGCTTGACGTCGGGATGCACGAAGATCGCATCCGAGCCGTCGCCTTTCTTGCCTACCGCGCGGCCTTGGCGGCGCTCCTGCGCATACGACAGGGCCTGCTGGTAGGCGCGGTCGGCGACGCCGACGCCCTCCAGGCCGACGCCGAGGCGGGCCTGGTTCATCATCGTGAACATGCAGCGCATGCCCTGGTTCTCTTCGCCGATCAAAAAGCCGATCGCGCCGCCATGATCGCCCATGGTCATGGTGCAGGTCGGCGAAGCATGCATGCCGAGCTTGTGCTCGACGCCGCTCGCATAGATGTCGTTGCGCCGCCCCAGCGAGCCGTCCGCGTTGACCATGAACTTGGGAACGAGGAACAGCGAAATGCCTTTGGTGCCGGCGGGCGCATCGGGCAGACGCGCCAGCACGAAATGCACGATGTTGTCGGTCATGTCGTGCTCGCCATAGGTGATGAAGATCTTCGTCCCCTTGATGCGATAGGTGCCGTCGGCCTGCTTCTCGGCCCGGGTGCGCAGCGCGCCGACGTCTGAGCCGGCCTGCGGCTCGGTCAGCTGCATTGTTCCGGTCCATTCGCCGGAGACGAGCTTTTCGAGATAGATTGTCTTCAGCTCGTCGCTGCCATGCGCGTCCAGCGCCTCGATCGCCGATGCCGTCAGCAGCGGGCAGAGGCCGAAGGCGACGTTGGCCGCGCTCCAGATCTCTGTGCAGGCGGCATTGATCGCGAGCGGCAGGCCCTGGCCGCCGAAATCTTCCGGGCCGGACACCGCGTTCCAGCCGCCCTCGGTCCAGCGCTTGTAGGCGTCAGGCCAGCCCGGCGCGGTCGTGACCTTGCCATCCTCGAGCTTGATGCCGTGCTCGTCGCCGATCTTGTTGAGCGGCGCCAGCACGTCGGATGCGAACTTGCCGGCTTCCTCCAGCACGGCCGCGGCAATGTCGGCGTCGAAATCGCCGTAATGGCCGGCCTCCAAGGCGGCCTTGAGGCCCGCGCCATGGTTGAGCGACAGCAGCATGTCAGAAATCGGCGCGCGGTAGGTCATGGCTCACTCCCCGAGAACAGATATTGGCGCCGTATTCCCATGAAACGGGAGCGGTCTCAACTGCCGGGACGCCGGATGGCCTGGCCGGAACGGGCAGGGCCGTTGGGGCCCAGAATAGAGTGTCGGCCGCCGGGCCCTTTTTGCCCCTCCAGGCGGTTGAAATGCCGCCCCGCTCCCTATAGACCGGCTGCGACCGACGGGAATCTGCGGGTGCCGGTTCTGCCCGTTCCGTTCGTCGTCTGTTGGGGCGTAGCCAAGCGGTAAGGCAGCGGATTTTGATTCCGCCATTCGGAGGTTCGATCCCTCCCGCCCCAGCCAGATCTTCCGCCCAGCCTGAAATCACCCTCGGACCCGGCCCGGCTGGGGAGCTGCTGCACAGCTCTGCGCTGCACAGGGCGTTTCTCGGCAAAGATTCCGCCGACCGGGCCTTCCCCATGCGAACCATGACCCGCCGCGACAAAGATCGCGACGTTGAGGGGCGAACGGTCTACGACGGTGAGGTCATCTCATGAACGCCACCTAAAACGAGAACAACGTCATGCCGCACTTGGTGATCGAATATTCGGAAGGGGCGCTCGCTCGCGACGACGTAATAGGCTTGATGGAAGCGCTCTTTGAAGCCGCTTGGCGAACGGGCATCATGAAGGCGGAGGACGTCAAGGTGCGCGCGTGCGTCTACAACGATTTCCTGGTTGCCGGGAAGCGTGACAGCTTCGTGCATCTGTCTGTCTATTTGCTCGAAGGTCGATCGCCCGACCAGAAGGTCGAGCTGAGTACGAGCCTTCGACGGACGATGACAGAGCGATGCCCGGATGTGGCCAGCATAAGCGTGGATGTCCGTGACATGGACCCGGTCGCCTACAAGAAACGGCTAAAATGACGGGTGCTCGCCAAAAGACGGCAGCTTCTCAGACGAGCAGGGGCTGCGCGGCGAGGGACATCTCCTTGAGGAGAGGCAGGAAGCGATCGATCATCTCACCGGTCGTGATGCGATCGACATGAGCGCCGATATTTGCGGCCGCGATGACGGCGCCATCGTAGCGGCGAATTGGCACCGATATCGACCGAAAGCCCTCTTCGGCTTCCTGATCGACAAGGCTATACCCTTTGGTGCGGTCGGCAATGATCGTCGCAATCACTGCCGATTTGTCGACCAGCGTCGACTGGGTCAGAGCCGCCAGCTTCATGCCGTCGACCGTTCTCGTCAGCTCGTCGTTTGCCAATCTGCCCAGCAGAACGCGTCCCACCGACGTGCAGAAAGCCGGCAGCCGATATCCTATGTCCAGTCCGGTCGAAAATACCCGCGCCGGACTCGAGCGGGCGATGAAAACGACCTCTTCGCCATCCAGGACCGCAAGGGAGCAGACCTCCCTGGCCTTGCCGGCGACCTCGTCCATCAACGGCTGCATCACGGTGCTGATTTGGTTCGACGTCAAATAGGCCGAAGCCAAAAGCAGCACTCTGGGCGTTAGCGAAAACAACCGCTCGTTGCCCGCGACGAAGCCGGATTTTACGAGGGTCATCAGAATCCGGCGCACCGTCGCCCGCGGAAGATTCGCGCTCTTGGAGAGGTCGCTGAGGGTCATTGGACGGCGATCGATACCGAACGACTGTATCACGCGAAGACCCCGATCCAGGGTCTCGATGAACTCGCTGCCCTCCCGCGCCTTTTCCTCTTCTTCCGTACGCTTCAGCCTCGGCATTCTATTGGGCGGTCCCTCTCAGTGTCCTCTCGAAAGCGAGAACCATCACAAATCCGCGCGCTAGGCGCCAGCCTTGTCTCCGGCTGTCACCAGGGATTTGAGGTCAAAGGAAGGGTCTGCGGCTTGCTCCGGTGCAGGGGAGATTCCCGCCGCAATCAGGCGTCGGGCTGCCATTTGCTCGCCTGGCCGGTTGACGCTGTCCACCGCGACCAATCGGCCCTGGCGATAGTAGAAGACCGAGAATCTTCCGTCGTCGACCGAACCTCGGACCGCCTGCCGATCATATCGTCCGGCCAGCCCGACGATCTGCAGCTTGACGTCATATTGGTCGGACCAGAACCTCGGCACATTCTCATAGGGCGCGCGAGCGCCGGCGATCGCCAGTCCAGCGGCCTTCGCTTGATCCTGGGCGTTTTGCACCGATTCCAATCTCACCCAGCTTTCGCAAAAGCGGTTGAAGTGGTTGGCGCAGTCACCGGCCGCGAAAATGTCCGATGTTTCGCATTGTCCGTGCGCGTCAACGACAATTCCATTCGTGCATCTAAGCCCCGCCGAGCGCGCGATCTCGTCATTGGCGACACCACCAATCCCCACCAGCACCAGGTCGGCGTGGACAACGGCACCGTTGCCCAGCACGACAGCGGAAACTTTTCGATCGTTTCCTTTGAAGGAAGCAACCGTTTCGTCGAGCATCACGTCGACGCCAGCCCGCAAATGCGTATCAAGAAGAAAGGTCGACAAGACCGGCGAGACGGCACGTTCAAGCAGGCGGCTGCTCGCTTCCACGACGGTGACCTTCTTGCCCAGCTTTGCCGCGGAGGCCGCAACTTCCAGCCCTATGAAGCCGCCGCCGACGATGACAATCTCCGCAGCATTGGCCAGACCTGCCTTCAGGTCGATCGCATCGGTCACCGAACGCAGATAGAAAATTCCATCGAAGTCCGCGCCCTCAACCGCGATGCGCCGCGCGCGCGAGCCTGTGGCGAAGAGGAGTTTTTCAAACTTCAAAGCGTTGCCGCCGGCCAGAGTGACCTGTCGCGCGTGCAAATCGAGCAGCGTGGCGCGCTGCCCAAGAACGAGATTGATCTGCTTGCCTTCGAAGAAAGTCTCGTCGCGCAAGATCAGATTTTGCTCGCTGATGCGCCCGAGAAGGAAGTCCTTGGATAGCGGCGGCCTCTGATAGGGCAGCCACTCTTCGTCGCACACAATGGTGATGGGCTGAGAATAGCCGGCGTCACGAGCCGTGAGAGCGGCTTGAACCCCGGCATATGATGCGCCGATGATGACCAGCCCTGTCATGATTGCCTCGCCGGCACATGGACCACCAGCTCGTCGAGAGGGGCGGGCACCTTCAGCTGGCAACTCAGCCGACTGTTCGGCTTTCGCTCTCCCGAGACGGCGGACAGCAACTCGAGCTCTTCTTCGCTCGGCTGAGGGAGAGAGCTTGCTTGTTCTTCATCGACGTAGACGTGACAGGTCGCGCAATCGAGGCAGCCGCCGCATTCGCCGTCGATGCCGTGAATACCGTTGCGGACGGCCGCGAGCATCACGCTCACGTCGCGTCCGACCTCGATGGATTTTCCGCTGCCGTCCTGCTGGACAAATCTCACTCGCGGCATCCGACCTCCGTTTCCTAAGTTTGTTCGATCTGAGAACATAAGTTCGTTAACCGGTTACAGCAGTTCTGGCGGACCCTCAATCCCGACTTGCTGGCCGCCGCTGCGGTTCCATTAGGCAAGTTCTGCGGAAATATTGTGCTTGCTTGCGCGTCACATTGGAGTCATTCTGAACAATATCGAACTAATGTTCGACTACCGAACGACAAGGCAGGATGCAATGAAGCTGACGACAGCGATCGTGGGAGTGGTGCTGACATCAGGCGCGGCGTTTGCCCAGCAGCAGGAGGCCAATGCTCCCTCGCTTGCCTTGATCAACGGCAAGATTCTCACCATGGACGGTCAGTCAAAGGTTGCGGAAGCGCTTGCCGTTCGCGACGGAAGAATCTTGGCCGTAGGAGACGCGGCGACGATCAAGGCGTTGGCCGGAAATCGCACCCGCACGATCGACTTGCAGGGCAAGACTGTCGTTCCCGGGCTGATCGACACGCACGCGCATTTCAAGGCTGCCGGTCTGTCCGACTACGTCGTCAACATGAGCGGCGCCAAGACTGTTGCGGATGCCCTCGCAAGCATCAAGCAGTTCGTGGCGAAGAAAAAGCCCGGCGAGTGGATCATCGGAAGCGCCTGGCATCCCCCATCACAGCTCGCGGAAAAGCGTTACCTGACACGCCAGGAAATCGACGGCGTCGCGCCGAACAATCCGGTCTATCTCCGGACCGTTGGCCACTTCTCGATGGCCAATTCGATGGCGCTCGAGAAGGCCGGCGTAACCAAGGCCACGCCAAACCCAAGCGGCGGATCGTTTGAGCGCGACAGTGCCGGTGACCTGACCGGCGTTCTGGTCGAGACGGCGATCGATCAGGTCGAAAAGACCGTTCCGGAGTGGACGGCGGACGACGAGTTTCGCCAATTCAAGCTCGCGGAAGGTGTGCTGAACTCGTTCGGGATCACCAGCGCCGTAGAAGGGGCCACCTCGCCCAGGGACATCGCGGCCCTGCAGCGCGTGGCGCAGGCCGGTGAAGCAACGCTACGGGTCGGTCTCATGTGGCGCCCGGAACCCCCTGCCGAGAACGCGGCCTGGGAGGCCATCATGCGAGGCAACGGCGCCTCCTCCGGCTTTGGCGATGACTGGCTGAAGTTCGCCGGAATCAAGATCCTTTACGATGGCGGCATGACGCTCAAGACGGCGCTCATGCGCGAGGCCTATCCAGACTCGCATGATGGCTACCACGGCATTGCCCAGCAATCGCCGCAACGCCTCAAGGATCTGGTGTCCATTTGCAATCGCCACAATTGGCGCGTGGGTGTCCATGCCGTCGGCGACAAGGGCATCGACCACGTCCTTGATGCATTCGAAGCGGCCGACAAGGAGAAATCGATCAAGGATCGGCGTTTCGTCCTGATCCATGGAAGCTTGATAGTGCCCGAGCAAATGGAGCGCGCGAAACGCCTCGGTGTCAGAGTCGACCTCCAGAACGTTTTCATGTGGGACAAGGCGGCCACCGTCGAGCGCTTCCTGGGTGCGGCGGTCGCCAATCGGGCCGTGCCCACGAAAACTCTCATCGAGAAGGTGGGGCTGAACAGCCTCGGCGCAGGCACCGACTTCCCGGTGAACACGATCAATCCCTTCATCAACATCTACGTCATGGTAACCCGCAAGGATCTCGCCGGACGCGTTTATGGAGCGAACGAAGCCGTCAGCCGCGAGCAGGCGCTGCGCCTCTACACCAGCGCGGCATCGCACTATATGTTCGAAGAGAACGAGAAGGGGACGATCGAGGCCGGAAAACTCGCGGACCTGACCGTGTTGTCGGCGGACCTCATGACGGTCCCCGAGGAGCAGATCAAAGACATCAAAGCCGACCTGACGATCGTCGGCGGCAAGATCGTGTTTCAGCGTTAGTCTGCGTCCCGATAGCATGAGGACGCATCTCGAAGCCGAGAGAGGAGATCCAAGTCATGATGAGCCAAGAGCAGAACGACCTCATTACCCGCATCGGACCGAAGGCGCCTGCGGGAAAGCTGATGCGGATGTATTGGCAGCCTGCTGCGCTCGTCGACGAACTCGCGGAGGGGCGCCCCATCAAGGCCGTCAAGCTTCTCGGTGAGAACTTCGTTCTGTTCAAGGACGAAACGGGGCGCTATGGCCTGCTCGATCGCGACTGCCCGCATCGGGGCGCCGACCTTGCCTTCGGCCGGCTCGAGAACGGTGGCCTGCGCTGCGCCTTCCACGGGTGGCTGTTCGACGTCACGGGACAGTGTCTCGAGACGCCCGCCGAGCCTGCAAACTCCTCGCTCTGCAAAAATATCAAGCAGCGGTCCTACCCCGTCGTGGAGAAGGGTGGAATCCTGTGGGCGTATTTGGGTGAAGGCGAGCCGCCCGCGTTTCCGGAGATCGACTGCTTCGCGGCGCCGGACGAATACACCTTCGCGTTCAAGGGCCTGATCGAATGCAATTGGCTGCAAGCGCTGGAAGTCGGCATCGACCCGGCTCACGCATCGTTCCTTCACCGGTTCTTCGAGGATGAGGATACATCGGCGGCCTATGGCAAGCAGTTTCGCGGTGCGTCGGCCGACTCGGAAATGCCCATGACGAAGGTCCTGCGCGAGTACGACCGGCCGATCATCAACGTCGAGCACACCGAATACGGCCTGCGGCTCATCGCCTTGCGAGAAATCGACGAGCAGCGCACCCACGTTCGCGTCACCAACCAGCTATTCCCGCATGCGTTCGTCATTCCGATGAGCACGGAGATGACGATTACCCAGTGGCACGTGCCCGTCGACGACGTGAATTGCTATTGGTATGCGATTTTCACCAGCTACGCCGCGCCCGTCGACAAGGCGAAAATGCGCGCGCAGCGCCTCGAGCTTTACGAGTTGCCGGAATACCGCTCGCGGAAGAACAAGTCGAACGACTACGGCTTCGACCCGCACGAGCAGGCGACCGAGACTTACACCGGCATGGGCGCGGACATCAACGTCCACGACCAGTGGGCCGTCGAGTCGATGGGCGCTATTCAGGACCGGACGCGTGAGCATCTCGGCCAATCCGACAAGGCGATCATTCAGTACCGCCGGCTGCTTCGCCAGGAGATCGAGAAGGTGGCCTCCGGGGGCAAGCCGCTGTTGTTCCTCGACGCTGCCAGCGCGCGCAGCATCCAGGGGCCGGCCACAATGGACGGCATCGGTCCGACGAAGGGCTGGGAAACCTACTGGATGGAAGTGGACGTCAAGCGTCGTCGGGGCGCTCCCTGGGCCGCGCCGGTGCCCGCCGAGCTCGCCAAGAAGGTGCCTCACCTGACCGCCGCCGAATAAGCCAGGCCGCCCAGCTCAGCAAAGGAGATGTCGTTGAGTTTCGTCGAAAAGCACGGTCTCTGGTCGTCCGAACAGAAGGAGGCTGCCATCCGCATGCGGCGGATGGCGGAGGAGCAGGAGTTGCATACGATCCGGCTCTCCTTTCCGGACCAGCACGGCATCTTGCGCGGCAAGGCGCTGGTCGCTTCCGAGGCGCTCTCGTCGATCGAGAGCGGCTGCTCGATAACGACGACATTGCTCGCGAAAGATACCTCTCACCGCACGGTGTTTCCCGTCTTCACCGCCGGCGGCGGGTTCGGGATGCACGAGATGCAGGGGGGAGGCGACATCTTGATGGTCGCCGATCCCACCACCTTCAAGCTTCTCCCCTGGGCACCAAAAACCGGGTGGGTGCTTTGCGACCTCTACTTCTCCGACGGACGACCCGTGCCCTTCGCCTCCAGGGGCCTGTACCAATCCGTGCTGGGGCAGCTCAAGGACCGGGGCTATGATTTCAAAGCGGGCCTCGAGGTCGAATGCCACATCTTCAGAGTCGAGAATCCCCGACTGGCGCCTTGGGACGCCGGCAGTCCCGGCCAACCGGGTGAGCCTCCGGAGGTCAGCCTGCTTTCGCAGGGCTATCAGTACCTGACGGAGCAACGTTACGACCAGATGGAGCCTGCGCTCGAGCTGATCAGGCAAAACATCGTGGCGCTGGGCTTGCCGCTTCGGTCGATCGAGTTGGAATACGGCCCGAGCCAGTGCGAGTTCGTGTTCCAGCCCACCGTCGGCATTGAGCCGGCGGACACCATGGTGCTGTTTCGTACGGCAGTGAAGCAGATCTGCAACCGCCACGGCTATCACGCGACCTTCATGTGCCGGCCGCGGATACCGAACGTGATGTCATCGGGGTGGCACCTTCACCAATCGCTGGTCTCCCGAACAGACGGCGTCAACGCGTTCATGACCAGCGAACCGGCCGGCCTGTCGAACCTTGGCAAGCACTATATGGCCGGGCTGCTGGAGCATGCCAGGGCATCCGCGGTCTTCTCGACGCCGACGATCAATGGCTACAAGCGCTACCGTTCCTATTCGCTGGCTCCGGATCGGGCGATCTGGGGACGTGACAACAGGGGCGTCATGATCCGCGTGCTGGGCGGTCCCGACGATAAAGCCACCCGGCTCGAGAACAGGATCGGCGAGCCGGCTGCAAACCCCTATCTTTACATGGCGTCGCAGATTCTGGCCGGCCTCAACGGCATTGATCGCCAGCTCGATCCCGGTCCGTCGGCGGACACCCCCTACGAGACCAAGGCGAACCTCCTGCCGACCTCCTTGCGCGAGGCGGTGTTCGCATTGCGCGATGACCCCTTCTTCCGCGAGGCTCTGGGAGAGAAATTCGTCGACTACTACGTTTTCATCAAGAACGCGGAAATCGAGCGCTTCCAATCGACGGTCACCGAGTGGGAGCAGCGAGAATATTTCGAAATGTTCTGAAACAGCATCACCGAAGCGGGAGAAGAGAGATATGAGCTTGAGGTTTGGACTTGTTGGGGCCGTCGCGATTGCCACTGCCTGGATGTCGCCGGCGCAGTGCGACACCATCAAGGTGGGGATCATCGGCACCATGTCCGGTCCGTATGCCTTGTTCGGCCAGAACTTCAAGTACGGCATTGACGCCTGGGTGGCCAAGCATGGATCGAAAGTGGGCGATCATCAGATCGAGTTTGTCTATCGCGACGAAGAATCGCCGAACCCCGCCAAGTCGAAATCATTGGCTCAGGAGTTGATCGTCAAGGAGAAGGTTCAGTACATCGCGGGACTGTACTTCACTCCGGACGCCCTGGCCGTCGCTCCGCTTCTCGAGGAAGCGAAGGTGCCTATGATCGTCATGAACGCCGCGACGTCCGCGATCGTCGAGAAGAGCCCCTACATCGTGCGGACGTCCTTTACGATGTGGCAGAACACGGTCCCCGCGGCGAAGGTGGCGAAGGCCAGAGCGGCCAAGAAGGTGGCGATCGCCGTCAGCGATTACGGCCCCGGCATCGATGCCGAATCGGCCTTCAAAAAGACGTTCGAGGCAGATGGAGGCACCATCGTCCAATCGATCAGGATGCCGCTCAATACGACCGATTTCGGCCCGATCATGCAAAGGATCAAGGATTCCGGCGCAGACATGATCTTCACGTTCTTGCCGGCCGGTCCACCAACCCTGGGGTTCGTCAAGGCCTATATCGACAATGGACTGAAAGCGTCTGGCGTGAAGTTGTTGTCCACGGGTGATGTCGTGACCGAGCCCGATCTTCCGACTATCGGTGACAGCGGCGTAGGCATCCTGTCGACTTACCACTACGCGGTCTCGCATGACTCTTCAGAGAACAAAGCCTTCCTGGCCGATCTGATCAAGGCCGGTGCCAAGCCTGACGACATCACCATGGCGTCGGTCGCGGCCTATGACGGTGCTCGGCTCATCTACAAGATGGTTGAGGCCACCAACGGCCAAAAGGACCCGGACAAAGCCCTTGCGGCCGTGAAGGGCATGAAATGGGTCAGTCCGCGCGGCCCCGTGTCGATCGACCCGGATACCCGGCATATTCGTCAGAACGTTTATCTGCGCGAAGTCGTGAAGCAGGACGGCAAGCTCCTCAACAAGGAACTGCAAACGTTCGATGCGCAGCCGGACTGGGGCCTGGCGAAGAACTAGGGCGGATCGCTCGCGATGTAAATCTCGCGAGCAATCTCTTCATCGTGTCGGATAAGGGCCCGGAATGAGTGGTCGGTCGCAGTCTATTCGCTTCGTCAACGGTCGCATCTATGGCGATGCCAGCGACCGGATGATACCCGGCTTGACGGACGCGCACATCCACCTGTTCGGGCTGGCTGCCGAGCGGCTCCAGATCCGAAAAGCCGCGGAAGCATTCAACTAATGGCGTGGACGGGTCTCAGCATCGGGCTAGATGCCCTCTCGTACGGCATGGTGCTTTTCATCATCTCCATCGGCCTATCCATCATGATGGGCCTGATGAGGGTCGTGAACCTCGCTCATGGCGCATTTGCGATGATCGGGGGATATCTCGCGTCTTTTGCGCTCAAGAACGCGGGAGTTGGATATCCACTCGCGATTGTCCTAGCGGTCCTCGGCACCATCGCGATCGCCTTTCCGCTCGAGTTTCTTCTCTACCGCCGGATTTATCGCAAGTCCGATGAGCTGACCCAGATATTGCTCACGATCGGCATCGCGTTCGTCATCATCGGCGTTGCCAACTACATTCTTGGCCCGACAACCAAATCCATTCCGCTGCCTCCGCTGCTGAGCGGTCCCGTCGATCTCGGCTTCCGAATGATCCCGGCTCATCGGATTTTCGTGACGATTTGCGGAGTGTGCACCGCGGGCTTGCTCTGGCTACTGATCGACCGCACCGAGTTTGGGATCCGGCTGCGTGCCGCGGTCGACAACGGTGACATGGCCGAGTCGCTCGGAATCAAGACGCAGATCCTTTTTTCCGCGACCTTCGCGCTTGCGGTCGGCCTGGCGGCGTTCGGGGGCGTGGTGGGCGCCGAACTGTTGCCCGTCGAACCTTTTTACGCGCTCAGATATATGGTGACGTTCCTTGTCGTCGTCTCGGTCGGCGGGGCAGGATCGATCCCGGGCGCCGTGGCGGCATCGATATTGCTTGGCCTCGCGGACACGACCGGCAAGTATCTTGCACCCGAATATGGTGAGTTCTTCTTCTATCTTGCGGTCATCCTGGTCGTGTTTCTGTTCCCGAACGGCCTTTTGGGCAGGAGGCACTGACGTGACCGATCGAGCCATGGTCGATGGCGTGAGCCCGCCGCGTTTTTCCGTGCCGCTTGAGCTGCGCGCTGTCGCAATCACGCTGGCGCTCGGAGTGCTCGGCTACACGCTCTTTCCGGAGGACCTCGCGTTTCTGACGCGACTGATCAGCATCACGCTTCTGGTGCTGTCGCTCGATCTGGTCACGGGGTATTGCGGTGTCGCCACCCTTGGACATGCTGCGATCTACGGTGTGAGCGCCTACGTCGTGGGTAACGCATGCCTTGCCGGACATTCCGACCCCCTGCTGTTGTTGCTCGTGGGGGCGGTGGCCGGTGCCGTGATGGGGCTGGTCTCAGGCGTCCTTGTCACGAGGTTCAAGGGTCTCCCCCAGCTTGTGCTATCCATTGCCGTCGGACAGCTCGTCGCGGCGCTGGCCAACAAACTGTCCAGCCTGACGGGCGGAAGCGACGGATTGTCCGGCATTTCGCCTGGACGAGTCTTCGGGGTCTACGCGTTCGACATGTACGGTCGCACCGGCTACGTGTTCTCCGTTGCGGTGCTCATGGTCGTGTTCGTGGTGCTGCTTCGAATCGTGCACTCTCCGTTCGGCCTGCTTTGTCAGGCAATCAAGGATGACAGCCTGCGAGCTCGGATGATCGGTGCCCGCGTGTATCCCCGGCTCGTGCTGATGTATGGCGTGTCGGGGGTTGTTGGCGGAATTGGTGGTGCTCTCAATGCCATCAATACGGGCGTCGTGGGACTGGATAGCATCGGATTTGAGCGGTCGGCTGAAGCTCTCGTCATGCTGGTCCTGGGTGGCGCAGGCAGTCTCTGGGGCGCGCTGATCGGATCCATCGTCTTTCAAGTGTTCGAGCACTACGTCTCGGCTGCGAATCCATTCCATTGGATGACCATGGTCGGTGCGTTGCTGATCGCGGTCGTTTTGTTCGCCCCGAAAGGCCTGGTGTCCCTTGGAGGCTTGCTTGCTGGTCGCACCGCCTCGGTGATGAGGAGGCGCCCGTGAGCCGGCCGCTGCTCGAACTGCGAAACGTTTCGATGTCCTTCGGCGGGATGCGGGTCAACGATGATATTTCCTTCAGTATCGGGAAGGGAGAAAGGGTCGCGTTGATTGGCCCGAACGGCGCCGGCAAAACCACGCTCGTCAACGTCATCTCCGGCGACTTGACCCCTTCACAGGGCGCCGTCCACCTCGCCGGGGTTGATGTGACCGCACTACCGATTTCCGATCGCGTCGACGCCGGCTTGATCCGGACCTTTCAGATCACGAGGCTCTTCAAGAGCCTGACGGTCGCACAAAACGTCGCGCTCGCCGTGATGCAACGAAAGGGGCTCACGAGAAGCATGTTTTCCTCCCCGATGGATCGGCCGGACGTTCGTCGGGAGTGGGAGCGGGCCCTTGGAACGCTCGGTATCGCCCATCTGGCCGACAGGCAGGTCTCGCAACTGGCGTACGGTCAGCAGCGCCTTCTTGACCTGGCAATCGGGCTTGCTCTCGAGCCGAAGGTCCTGCTCCTGGACGAGCCCGCGGCAGGGGTTCCGTCAGAGGAGTCCTCCAAGATCATCGAGGCGATCGACAGATTGCCATCTGATATCGCGGTCTTGATGATCGAGCATGACATGGACCTGGTGTTCAAATTTGCCCGCCGTGTGCTCGTTCTCGCCAACGGAAAGCTGATCTTCCAGGGCGATCCGGCAGAAGTCACGCACCATCAGGAAGTCCGTCGAGCTTATCTAGGTAGCTACGCAGATGCCCGCCACGCGTCTTGAAGTCAAAGGTCTCAGTGCCGGGTATGGCCCCACCCGTATCATCGATCACATGTCGTTCGAGGTCTTGCCAGGAGGCCGTCTCAGCGTCCTTGGTCGAAACGGAGCCGGCAAGACGACCTTGCTCGCATCGCTGATGGGTCTGACGACCCATCATGGGGGAAAAGTATTCCTGGGCGAGGCTGATCTCACGGATACCAAGGCATCGACACGCGCTCAACGAGGTCTCGGTTACGTACCGCAGACACGCGACATATTTCGGTCGCTGACGGTGGAAGAAAACCTGGTCGCGGGTCTCAAGGATCGAGGTCGAGAGGCACTTGAAGAGGTCTACGTGATGTTTCCGAGGTTGGCCGAACGTCGACGCCATTTCGGGACGCAATTATCGGGCGGCGAGCAGCAGATGCTCTCGCTCGCCAGGACGCTGCTGGGAAGGCCTTCAGTTCTCCTCTTGGATGAGCCGCTCGAGGGGCTCGCGCCGGTGATCTGCGATCAGATCATGGAAATCATCACCGCGCTGGCGAGTTCTGGTGAAATGACCATCGTTTTGGTCGAGCAGCAGATCGAACGAGCGCTGCGCTTTGCCGATCATGTCATGGTGGTTGAACGCGGCAAAGCGGTCTGGAGTGGTGAATGCTCGCACTTGCGCGACGACCCCAAGATGGTCGAGCGCCTGCTCGGTGTTGGGGTGCACTGAGGCATGCGGCTTCCTTGTCATTGAGACAATGGGCAAGCTCGTATCACCCTTGCCCCGTCGGGGCGGCGGGGCTTGGCCGTAGGGCTCGCCCGGAAAGGCGAACCGGCAGCACGATCGCACGCCAAAGGGCCGGACAAGTTGATCCCTTGCCGCAAAGCGCTCAAGGACGACCGCAAGCGCTGTCAGTTCAGCCTTCCAAGCAGTCTTCGGATGATCTTCCGCAAGTTTTCGGCGTACTCATCGACGACCTGACGCCTCTCGGCCGATGGCGGCAGCTGACATTCGTCGTTCCCATCCGGCGACGGAGGATCCGTCTTGGAACTCCCGCGCATGATCGAGGCGATCGGCTTTGTCACTTTCACGGGAAGTCTGACCTCTGATGCACGACGCGCGTCGTTCAGGCTAGGTGCCAATTCCATCTGCGGCCTTCACACAAGTTAAGTCGCCGGAGCGGGTCGATCTGCATGGCTCGTCGCCGACGCGTGGCGCCGCAACATTTTGCAAATCGCGGCGCGCTAGGTGCACGAGGCGGTCGGATCGCACTTCGGGCAGCGGCCGTCGGCGGCTGCGCCGAGCTGGCGGCCGAGCTCGGCCCTGAGAGCCTCCTTGTTCCATTCGGCGCCGTCGCATCTGACGATTCGCTTGGCGCGCTCGAAGGCGTGACTCTCGGCGGCGTCATCGCCGATGCGGACGATCACGTCCCGATGGAACGGGCAGGCCGTCGTCGCGCGGGTCGTCTCCAGGGCGTAGCGCACGACCTCGGTGAGATCGTCGGTGTCAATGTCGGCAAGCATGTCGGTTCTCCTGATCGGCGTCCTCCCTTGTCCAGACCATGCACTACCTTCGACGAAAACCGGCCTCGGGCTCGATGGGAGCGCCGAGGCCGATTGTTCGCGTGGCTCTTCCATCCAGGGTCTGAACTCGTCCAGCAAACCCGCGCTGCCGATCTTCGTTCCATCGAACTCTTCGGCGGAGCCGCTCTCCGGCCTGCTCCATGTTCGCGGTCTTCTGCACTCTCCGTGAAAGCGGCGCCGGAAAGGCCTCGAAATCCAAACGTCGCTCGCTCCGGCAAAGGGGACCTCGAAAAAGCGTTCCCGATGCCGACACAAGACTATCGTCGGCGTCGCAAACATGTCTTGATCCAGCTCAAGGGAGGCGGCGGTATTTGACCGAACGCTTCTCGATCGGCAAGCCGCTTACAAGCGCTGCGCGATGTCTTCACCGCTGCTCGCGTCAATCCGTTCAGGACATCTGCGTAAGTATTGGACCGCAATTTCCAGGTCGCCGCGCCGGGCGCATATCTCCAGCATGGAGCGCAACGTCATCTTCAAATGCCCCCGCACGGGCATGAACGTGCAGCACTGGATTCCCGGCACAGGCTCCGACGCCGCGGACACGCACGTCCCGGTCCGGTGTCCCGCTTGCGCCTCGCTGCACTTCGTCAATGTCGCCAGCGGCAAGACCTTGAGCGAGGGCATCGGTCGGCCTCGCGCGACCACGGCGCCAGCCGGTCTCGGCGACCGGCTCGATCCATCGCGGCCTTGACCGCGTGAGCTCCGCCCGGCCGCGTCCGGATCGGATCTTCCGACTGATCCCTAGGGCATCTCAGACCCAGCCGCCATCGACGATGTAGTGCTGGGCGGTGCAGGCGGAGGCCTCGTCGGAGGCGAGGAAGACGGTGAACTTCGCAACCTCGTCCGGCATGAGCCGGCGCTTCAGGCATTGTCGCTGCTGCAGCTCGATCTCGCCGGCCGGCGTCATCCATTTCTCGAGCTGCCGCTCGGTCATGATCCAGCCTGGCGCGATCGCATTGACGCGGATGTTGTAGGGGCCGTAGTCGCGCGCCAGCGAGCGCGTCAGCCCGATCACGCCTGACTTGCTCGCGGTGTAGGCGGCCATGCCGCCTTGTCCTGCGATCCACGACACCGAGCCGAAATTGACGATGGCGCCGGCATTGGCCGCCTTCATGTCCGGCAACACGGCCTGAGATGCGAAGAACTGGTGCTTCAGGTTCACCGCGATGCGGTCGTCCCAATAGTCCGGCGTCATCTCCTCGGTGTTGTGCCGCTCGTCATGAGCGGCATTGTTGATCAGGATGTTGATCGGGCCATGAGCCTTGCGTGCCTCGGCGACGCCGGCACGCAGCGCGGGTATGTCGGTGAGATCGACATGCTGGAAATGCGCAGCCAATCCCTGCTCGGACAGCTCGCGCGCCAGGCGCTGTCCCTCCTCGACCTTGATGTCGAAGAACACGACCTTGGATTTCTGCTCCGCAAAGCGCCGCACGATCGCAGCGCCGATTCCGGCTGCGCCGCCGGTGACGAGTACGACCTTGCCGGCGAGGTCGGAATAGATCGCAGCCATGGGCACCTCGTTTGTTGCGGCCGGCGCGGCAGGCCGCGTCGACTCTTTCGCAAACCATAGCCATTCCATTGGTGAGGTGCATAGATCAGAATTTGTGTTGCGCACCTCAAAAATTGAGGGCAGGATTGCGCCAAAGAATAAAGACGGTCGGGAGGATGTGATGAGATTGCTCGGGAAACTGGGACTCGCTGCTGTCGCATGCCTGCTTTGGGCCAGTTCCGCGTCAGCCGACACCACGGTCAAATGGCTGCACATCGAGGTCAACCCGGCCCAGGTGAAGATCTGGGAGGAGGTCGCACGCAGCTATGAGGCGTCGCACCCAGGTGTGAAGGTCGAGATGCAGTTCCTCGAGAACGAGGCCTACAAGGCCAAGCTGCCGACCATCCTGCAATCCAAGGATCGGCCGCACATCATCTATAGCTGGGCCGGCGGAGTGCTGAAGACCCAGATCGAGGCCGGCGTCCTGGCAGACATCACCGATTCCGTGAAAAGCGGCGGCTACAGCGACACGATCGCACCGGCAGCGCTCGCGGCTTTCACCAGCAACGGCAAGGTCTATGGCCTGCCGACCGCGCTCTCGCAGGTCGGCTTCCTCTACAACAAGGACTTGATGGCCAAGGGCAATGTCGACGCGAGCAAGATCAAGACATGGGACGATCTGCTCGGCGCAGTGAAAACGCTGAGGGCCGCGGGCGTGACGCCGATTGTGGTTGGCGGTGCCGATAAATGGCCGCTGCATTTTTACTGGACGCATCTCGCAGTGCGCATCGGCGGCAAGCCGGCCTTCGATGCAGCACTGAAGGGTGAGAATGGCGGGTTCGCCGGCGAAACCTTTCAGAAATCCGGCGAGCTGTTCAAGCAGCTGGTCGATCTCCAGCCCTTCCAGAACGGCTTCCTCGGCTTCAAGAATCCGCAGGCCGTCGGCTATTTCGGCGACGGCAAGGCCGCGATGATCCTGGCCATCTCGTCCTTCTATCACACCCAGCGCGCGCTTGCCGCCGACAAGGTCGGTCTCGGCGACGACAAGCTTGGCTGGTTCGATTTTCCGGTCGTACCCGGCGGCAAGGGCGAGCCGTCAGACACGCTCGGCGGCATCACCGGCTGGTTGATCACCAAGGGGGCGCCCAAGGAAGCCACCGACTTCCTCAAGTTCTTCATCTCCAAGGACGTGCAGGCGCGGCTTGCCGCCGGCAACTTCATCGTTCCCGTCGTCAAGGGCGGCGAAGCCGGTCTCAACAGCGCCTTCATGAAGCAGATCGCGGCCAATCTGGCGAAGTCCAACTATCACCAGAACTTCTATGATCAGAGCCTTGGCCCCTCGGTCGGTCGCGTCGTCAACGACGTCACGGCCGAGATCGCCGGCGGCAGCATGAGCCCGCAGAACGCAGCGAAAGCCATCGAAGCGGCGTACAAGCAGGGTAACTGACCGGTGGCGCGACGGATCGCGATGTCGTCGCCGATCGGCGTCGCCGGTGAGGCGGCCCCCCAGGTCGGGATTCGTGGCGCGGTTCGTGGCCCCGGCTGGGATGGCCGCTTCACCGTCCTGATCCTGTTCCTGCCGCCCGCGCTGCTGCTGTTCACGCTGTTCGTGGTGCTGCCGATCGGCGAGGCCGCCTGGTACTCCGCCTTCAACTGGAACGGGTTCGGCAGGCCGACCAACTGGATCGGCCTCGACAATTACCGCTTCGTGCTGGAGACGCGGGCCTTCTGGCTCGCGCTGCGCAACAACGGGCTGATCATTGCGGTCTCGCTCGCCGTCCAGCTGCCGCTCGCGCTGACCCTGGCATTGATGCTGGCCGAAAAGTTTCGCGGCGCCGTGGCGCTGCGCATGCTGTTCTTCATGCCCTATATCCTCGCCGAGATCGCGACGGGGCTGATCTTCAGCTTCGTCTATGACGGCGATTACGGCCTCGTCGCCTCGATCTGGCGCACGTTCGGCGCCGAGCCTCCGCATCTCCTGGCCTCGACCGACACGGCGATGCTGGCGGTGCTGATCGTGGTGGTCTGGAAATATTTCGGCTTCCACATGATGCTGTTCATCGCCGCGCTCCAGAGCCTCGACAAGAACCTGGTCGAGGCCGCCCGTATCGACGGCGCGACGCGGACGCAGACGCTGCGCCACGTCGTGATCCCCTTGCTCTATCCGACGATCCGCCTGTCGGTGTTCTTCGCCATCATCGGATCGCTGCAGCTGTTCGATCTCGTCATGCCGCTGACGCGCGGCGGGCCGGCCGATTCCTCCAACACGTTGGTGAGCTTTCTCTACAACAACGGCATCTCGCGCATGCGGGTCGGCTATGGCAGCGCCATCGGCGTCATCCTGTTCGCGATCTGCGTGACCTTTGCCTTCACCTACAAGCGATGGTTCATGCGCGATGAATAGTGCCGGGGCTAGAAGCGCATTCGATCCCGCAGCGCTGTTCAAGGCGCTGTTCCTCGGCTTGGTCGCGATCTTCGTCCTGGTGCCGCTGCTCGCGACCTTGCTCGGCGGCTTCAAGTCGCTCGGCGAGCTCCGTGTCAATCCATTCGGCCTGCCCGCACAATGGGAGTGGCAGAACTACGCCGACATCCTGTTCTCGGCGCGCTACTGGCAGCTACTGCGTAATTCGCTTGTCATCTCGACGCTGGCGGTGGCGCTGACCCTGATCACGGCTTCGATGGCCGCGTTCACCTTCGCCCATGTCCGGTTCTTCGGCTCATCGATGCTGCTCAGCTATCTGACGCTGGGC
Source organism: Bradyrhizobium sp. BRP20 (assembly GCF_020194215.1). Lineage (NCBI taxonomy): Bacteria > Pseudomonadati > Pseudomonadota > Alphaproteobacteria > Hyphomicrobiales > Nitrobacteraceae > Bradyrhizobium > Bradyrhizobium sp. BRP20. The sequence goes on from NZ_JADYVY010000007.1 coordinate 121,860, forward strand.
CTGCTGTTCCCCGCCGCGACCGCCGTGCTGCCTCTGTTCATCAAGGTGCGCGATCTCGGCCTGCTCGATACCTATTTCGGCGTCGCGCTGCCGCAGGTGGCGTTCAGCCTCGCCATGAGCGTGCTGCTGCTACGCCGTTTCTTCAAGGACATCCCCTATGAGCTGCTCGAGGCGGCGCTGGTCGACGGCTGCAGCTACATCAAGTTCTTCCGCTATGTGACGCTGCCCTTGTCGCGTCCGATCCTGGCGACGGTCGGCACCATCACCTTCGTCAACAGCTGGAACGCCTATCTGCTGCCGCTGGTGATGCTGAACACCGACGCGCTGTATCCCTGGCCGCTCGGCATCATGGTCTACCAGGGCGAATACTCGTCCGAATGGCACCTGATCCTGGCCTTCATCACACTCACCATCCTGCCCACGATCATTCTGTTCCTGCTGGCGCAGAAGCACATCGTGGCCGGCCTCACCGCGGGCGCGGTCAAGGGATGAGCCGTATTCTGAGGAGATAACATGAGAAAAGTCGGCATCGGAATCATCGGCTGCGGGGTGATCAGCACCGCCTATCTCAAGGCGGCCCAGCGCTTTCCGGTCATGGAGGTCAGGGCGCTCGCCGACATGCGCAGCGAGATTGCGGAACGCCAGGGCGCGGCCTTCGGCTTGCCGGGAATGCGGGTCGACCAATTGTTGAAGCGAGACGACGTCGAAATCATCGTCAATCTCACGGTGCCGCTCGCCCACACCGATGTCAGTTTGGCGGTGCTGAACGCCGGCAAGCACGTTCACTCGGAGAAGCCGCTCGGCATCAATGTCGCTGAGGCGCGCAAGGTCATGGAGCTCGCCGCGCAGAAGAACCTGCGCGTCGGCTGCGCGCCCGACACGTTCCTTGGCGGCGGCCATCAGACCGCGCGCAAGCTGATCGACGACGGCGCGATCGGCACGCCCGTCGCGGGCAGCGTTTTCTTCGGCTGCCCCGGCCACGAGCGCTGGCACCCGGCGCCCGGCTTCTATTACCTGCGCGGCGGCGGGCCGATGCTCGACATGGGGCCGTACTACATCACCGATCTCGTGCAATTGCTCGGCCCGGTCGCCGGCGTGATGGGCTCGACCGCGCGCCCCAAAACCGAGCGCCTCGTTACCAGCCAGCCGATGAACGGCGCGCTGATTCCGGTCGAGGTCGCGACCCATGTCGCGGGGACGCTGGAGTTCGAAAGCGGGGCGGTCGTGTCGATCACGATGAGCTTCGACGTGCCGAAACATCGGCATGCGCCGATCGAGATCTACGGCGACAAGGGCAGCATGCTGGTGCCGGATCCAAATCGCTTCGGCGGCGAGGTTCAGGTGGCCAAAACCGGCGGCGAATGGGAGGTGATGCCGCTGACGCACGGCCACGTCGAGGGCGAGTTCCGCTCGATCGGCGTCGCCGACATGGCTGGCGCGATCCTGAACGACCGACCGCATCGCGCCAGCGGCGCGCTCGCCCTCCACGTGCTGGAGGTGATGGAGGCGTTCCAGACTTCCGCCGACGAGGGCCGCCGCGTCGGGATCGAGAGCCGCGTCGAGCGCCCGGCGATGCTGCCGGCGGGACGCGAAACCGGACAGATCGATTGAGGGAATGACCATGCGCAAGGCAATGATTGTATGGGGTGGGTGGCCGGGGCACGATCCCGATCTCTGCGCGTCGATGATCCGTGGCTGGCTGAAGGCCGAAGGCTTCGAGGTGCGGATCGAAACCACGACGGCAGCCTTTGCCGATCCCGCGATCCACGATCTGTCGCTCATCATACCGATCTACACGATGTCCAAGATCGAGAAGGCGGAAGCGCTCAACCTCTGCGATGCGGTGCGCAGCGGCGTCGGGCTTGCCGGCCATCATGGCGGCATGTGCGATGCCTTCCGCGAATCGGTCGATTACCAGTTCCTGTGCGGCGGGCAATGGGTCGCCCATCCCGGCAACATCATCGACTACAAGGTCGACTTGACGAAACCGGACGATCCGATCATGACGGGTCTGAAGAGCTTCGAGCATCGGTCCGAGCAATATTACATGCATGTCGATCCCGCCATCGAGGTCCTGGCAACGACGACCTTCACCGGTGAGCACGCGCCCTGGATCGAGGGCGTGGTGATGCCGGTGGTGTGGAAGAAGCGCTATGGCGCGGGGAGGGTATTCTATTCCTCGCTGGGCCACCGCGCCTACGAGCTCGACGTGCCGGAGATCCGGACGTTGATGACCCGCGGCATGCTGTGGGCCGCGCGCGAATGACTGAAGGCGCGACCCAGCCGGTGCTTCGGGCCACGCTCGAGGACGTTGCGCGCGCGGCGGGCGTTTCGCTCGCCACCGTCGATCGCGTCGTCAACCGGCGCGAGGGTGTCCGCGCCAAGACCGTCGCGCGTGTCGAGGCCGCGGTGGCAAAGCTCGGCTATCGCGCCGATGTTGCCGCGGCGCGGCTCGCCCGCGGGCAGACCTTCCGCTTCGCTTTCGTGCTGCCGACCGGCAGCAACAGCTTCATGACCAACCTCGGCGAGCAGGTCGCGCGCACCGCGGACTGGCTCGCCGGCCATCGCGGCTTCATCGACATCCACCATGTCGACGTGTTCGACCCCGATGTCCTTGCCCGAGCGCTGGAGAACCTCTCGCCGGCCTATCGGGGCGTCGCCGTCATCGCGCTCGATCATCCCCGGGTGCGCGCCGCGATCGACGAGCTCGTCGCGCGCGGGGTTGCCGTGGTCACCCTGGTGTCGGACGCGCCGAGTTCGTCCCGGGTGCATTATGTCGGGATCGACAATCCGGCCGCGGGCCGCACCGCCGCCACCCTGATGGGACGCTTCCTTGCCGGACGCGAGGGCACCGTCGCCGTGATTGCGGGATCGTTGTCGCTGCGCGATCACACCGAACGGCAGTTCGGCTTCCACCAGATCCTGTCGAGCGAGTATGCGAGCCTGTCCGCACTGCCTGTCATCGAGGGGCGCGACGACAGCGACCGCACCCGGGACCTCACGGCCGCGCTGCTCGCCCGCCATGCCGACCTCCGCGGCATCTATTGCTGCGGCGCCGGAAACCGCGGCATCGCCGATGCGCTCGAGGCCTCGGGCCGCGCGCGCGAGGTGGTCTGGATCACCCATGAGCTGACCGAGCACACCAGGCGGTTCCTGGTGCGCGGCACGCTCGACGCCGTCATCAACCAGGATGCCGGCCATGAGGCGCGGTCTGCGGCGCGAGTCCTGCTCGCCCATTGTTCGGGCGAGCCGATCAGCCCCGACCAGGAGCGCATCCGCATCGACATTTTCCTGCGGGACAATCTGCCGTAGCGTGAAGCGCACGGAAGCGCCGCGCGAGGACTACCCCTCGTACTGATCCGGCCCCATCGCCCAAGCCGACTCGTCGTGGCCGACCGCGTAATTGCGGTTGTTAAGCGCCGGATTGCGATTGACCATCGGCCGCATGAACATCGGATGGGTCGCGGAGCGCACCTCGTGCTCGACCGTGAACAGCGGCTTGCCGCTGTCGAGATCGACGATGTCGCAGAACCGGTACTGGTATTGATTGTCCTCGCGGGAGATCAGCTTGCGCGCGAGCAGCTTGCGGTAGGGGCCGGAGAAGTCGGTGATGTACATCTGCACGTGGTGGCCGTCATAGTCGGCCTGCGGCCGGTCGGTCTCGCGGAACAGCAGATGCTGGTTGCGGCCCGTCTTCACGGCGGCCACAGTGCCATCGCCGTTCCGCAAGCTCGCGGGCATGCCCATGACTTCAGGGTAGAAGGCGCAGATGCCGGCTGCCGATCCCTTGGGCACGTCGAACTCGACATAGGGAATGCCGAGCGCGATCCGGCCGAACCGCGCCGCGTCGGGCTCGTAGCAGCGCACGCGGTTACCCCAGGGGCAGACCGCCTCGACATGGTCGTTATGCTCGGTGAATGCGAACGCGGTGCCCTCGAGTTTCTTCGCGACCGTTGCAAGCCGCGCCAGCAGCGCATCGCGGCCTTCGATGACCAGGCCAATGTGTCCGCGCAGCACCTGCGGCCGGCCGCTCGGCAGATGAAACTGGCTCCGCCCGGCATTGATCCACATGTTGGTGTCGGACACCATCAGATAGGGATCGCGGGTGAGCCCGAGCCCGGCGACGTAGAACAGCGTGGCGAGGCGCTGGTCCGGGACCTGGATGTTGACGTGCTCGAAATGGATGGCGTTGCCGAGATCTTCTGCGGATCGATCAAATTGCTGCGGCATGGGTGTGCACTTCTCGCTGGGGGACGAACGGGTGCATCTTAGAGCATAGTTTCCGGCCGTCGAGTTTCCGTCGGTGACCGCGCCGCTTCCTCCGCACGGGGCGGGGTGAAAAACCTGGCCCACCAGCCGCCTTTTTGACTTGGCTCAAGATAATTCCGATGACGTTCGGCAAGCTCGTCGGACCGACATCAAGGCCGGAGGAAGCGTCATGCTAGGTCGAACCGTTGCTGCAGCGTTGCTGCTCGCCATCCTGGGCCAGCCAGCTCTGGCTCAATCGCCAGCGGACCATCAAGGTCATCATCCCGGACAGGAGCAGACGCAGGCATCCCCGCAGTCGAGTTCTCCTGCCAACCCATCCGCCGAGCGGCAGAGCCCGATGCGCGGTGGAGACATGATGGGAATGATGGGGCGCGGGATGATGGGACAGGGAATGATGGGACAAGGAATGAAAGGGCATGGCGCGATGGGCGGTACCGCCATGGAGCCGCCGGTCGTCTTCCGCATCGTCTACGCGCTGATGGATGCTGATGGAGACGGGAACGTCTCGCTGCCCGAGTTTCAGGTCGCTCATGAACGCATTTTCAAGGCAATGGATCGCGACAAGGACGGCAAGCTCACTTTCGAGGAGATGATGGCGTTCATGCACAGGAGCAAGGGCTCCGCCCCGCAGCAATAGCGAGCGGGAATCTCAAGGCGGGCACACGAACTGCGGCGTCATCGGAGCCGTTCGCGATGTGACGATGAAGTCGCATGCGCGCTTCCCAACTTGCCCTGGCGGCCAGTCCCTGTAATCTGCGAAAAACAACAGGGAAGGGTGCGATGGGAGGAGTCTTGGAGGGCGTGCGCGTGCTCGATTTCGGGCGCTATATTGCCGGGCCCTATTGCGCGACCTTGCTGGCCGAGTTCGGGGCGGAGGTCATCCGGGTCGAGAAGCGCGACGGCAGCGAGGATCGGTTCGTCGCGCCGGTGGGCGAAGGCGGCGAGGGCGCGCTGTTCCTCCAGATCAACCGCAACAAGAAGGGCATCACACTCGATCCAATGAAGGCGGAAGGCCAGGAGGTGATGCGCCGCCTGATCGCGACCGCGGACGTCGTGGTCGCCAATCTGCCGCCGCAGACCCTGCGCGCGATGAAGCTCGACTACGAATCGCTGAAGGCGATCAAGCCGGACATCATCCTGACCACGGTGACCGCGTTCGGCGGGCCGGGCCCGTGGTCCGACCGCGTCGGCTTCGACGGCGTCGGCCAGGTGATGTCGGGCTCGGTGTACATGACCGGCACCGGGGATCCGCCGTACCGCGCCGCGGTGAACTGGGTCGATTTCGGCACTGCGCTGCACTGCGCGTTCGGCACGCTCGCCGCCCTGATCCAGCGCGGCAAGTCCGGGCGGGGGCAGATCGTCGAAGGCGCGCTGCTCGCAACCGCTTTGTCCTTCACCAATGCCACGCTGATCGAGCAGGCCGTCATCGACGTCAACCGCGTGCCGACGGGCAATCTCGGCCAGACCGCGGCGCCCGCCGACATCTACCGCACCAAAGACGGCTGGGTGCTGTGCCAGGTCACCGGCCATCCGCTGTTCAAGCGCTGGGCGCGGCTGATGGGCGAGGAGGATGTGTGGCTGAACGATCCGCGCTTTGCCGACGACATCAGCCGCGGCAATAACGGCCGCATCATCAGCGAGCGGATGGCGCGCTGGTGCGCCGAGCGCACCACGCAGGAGGCCGTCGACACGCTGGGCCAGGCGATGATTCCGACCGGTCCCGTGCTCTCGCCGCAACAGGCGCTGGATCATCCGCATATCCGCGCCGCCGGCTTCATGCAGGACGTCGACTATCCCGGCCTGCCGAAGCAGGCCCCGGTTGCCCGCGCCGCGGTGCGGCTGTCGGAAACGCCGGGCGAGATCGCGCACCGTCCGCCGACGCTCGGCGAGCACACCGACCGCGTCCTCGCCGACCTCGGCTACAATGCAGACGAGATCGCGGCGCTCCGGCAAGGCGGCATCATCTAACTCACAGCAGCTGCTTCAACGCCTTTGCATCGGCGGGTGCTGCGCTCTTCTGGTCGTTGTCGAAATAGACATAGACGTCGCAGCCCTGCCGCTTCCACGACTTGATGCGCTTGGCCCATTGCGCCAGCGTGGGTTTGGTATAGTGCCCGTGATAGCGCCCGCTTGGCCCGTGTCCGCGCACATAGACGAAATCCGCTGTGCGCTTCCACGGCGCCGGCGCGTCGTGATGATCGGACAGGCACAGCGAGATGTTCTCCTCAGCCAGCATGCGCAGGATGCGCGGCTGATACCAGCTCGGATGGCGGAATTCGAAACTGTAACGCCGCTTTCGCGACAGCAGCTTGAAGAACGAGGCGAGCCGGTCCGCATTCGCCTCGAATTGCGGCGGCAGCTGGAACAGGATCGGGCCGGCCTTGCCGCCGAGCCTGGAGATGCGGTCCTCCAGCAGCTCGAGGCTGTTGACGGAGCGCTCCGACAGGCGCTTCCAATGCGTGATGAATTTCGACGCCTTCCAGGCGAACACGAAATCGCGGCCGGTCTGCTCCCGCCATCCCTTCACCGCCTCCGGCGTCGGCGTGCGGTAGAACACCCCGTTCAGCTCCGTGGTGTCGAACTGCCCGGCATAGTAGCTGAGCTGCTGCTTCAGCGTCACGCCCTCGGGGAAGAACGGGCCGCGCCAGGAGGCGTAGTGCCAGCCCGAAGTTCCGATCAGAACGCGCGCCATGTTTCACGTACCATCCGTTGCCATTTGCCGGAGGGAACGTCCGTGCGGCCGATACGTTTCTCGTGAGCATCAACGGTGAGGACCGGAACCGATGTACGCGCTGTTCGAAGGCGACAAGCAGATCGGCAATCCCTTTCCGACCGAGAAGGAAGTGTGGGAAGCCGCCTTGATCGAAGGCCTCGTCACCGACGTGCCCGTTGCCGACGAGGAGGGCGGCCACCTTCTGCCCGCCGGCTATCACGTCGAGCGCGTGGACGAGACATTCGCGCCGCGGCCGGATTGGAAGCTGCCGCGCGAGATCTCGTGACGTCTAAAGGTGCGACAAGATCAGGCATGATCGTTGCGATGGCGGAAGTGCGCTCCCTCTCCCGCTTGCGGGAGAGGGTTGGGGAGAGGGGTGCTTCAGCGATGGGACAGCCCCTAGAGGAGAAAGCCCTCACCCGCGCTTCGGCGCGACCTCTCCCGCAAGCCGGAGAGGTGAACGACCCCGCCGTCTAATTCGTCGCCAGCGCCGCCTTGGCGACCTCGGCCATCCAGCGTGAAGCCACGGGCAGGATCGCGTCGTTGAAATCGTAGCGCGGGCCGTGCAGCTCGGCGCCGCCGCGCAACTCGCCATTGCCGATCCAGACGAAGGCGCCGGGCCGCTGCTGCAGATAATGGGCAAAATCCTCGCCGGCCATGCTCGGCGCGAGATCACGCCGCACCGGCGCCTGCACCTTCTCTGCGGCGATGCGCGCGAGGTCGGCCTCATCAGGCGTGTTGATCACGACGCCGACACCCCAGACGATCTCGGGCGTGACCTTGACGCCGAAGCTGGCCGCGATCCCGGCGCAGGTACGCGTGATGCCGTCGAGGATGACGTCCTTGACCGCTTCGCGGTGATAGCGCAGCGTGCCGCGGATGGTGACGCGTCCGGCGATCTGGTTCGGCGCGGTGCCGCCTTCGATCGTGCAGAGCGACAGCACGGCGGTGTCGAGCGGATCGACGCCGCGCGAGGTGACCGATTGCAGCGCGACGATGAGGTGCCCGGCTGCCACCAGGGGATCGCGCGTCAGGTGCGGCATGCCGGCGTGCCCGGCGTGACCCTCGATGGTGATGGTGATGCGCCCGCCGGAGGCCATGACCACGCCGTCATGCACGGCGATGGTGCCGGCGGCAAGGCCCGGCCAGTTGTGGAAGCCGAATATCCGCTCCATCGGAAAGCGGTCGAACAGCCCGGCCGCGACCATCGCCCGCGAGCCGCCAAAGCCTTCCTCGGCCGGCTGGAAGATGAAATCGACCGTGCCGCTCCAATCGGTATCAGTGGCGAGCAGCGCTGCGGCGCCCAGCAGCGCGGCGGTATGGCCGTCATGGCCGCACGCATGCATCACGCCGGATGTCGTCGAAGCGTAGGGCAGTCCGGTATCCTCGGTGATCGGCAGCGCATCCATGTCGGCGCGCAGGCCGACCCGCCTTTGCGCATGGCCGCGCCTCAAGGTCGCGACGATGCCGTGGCCGCCGATGCCAGCCTCGAAGGGAATGCCGAGCTCGGTGAGCTTGTCCTGCACGAAGGCAGAGGTCTCTTTCTCCTGGAGCGACAGCTCCGGGTGGGCGTGGAGATGCCGGCGCCACGCGGTCAGTTTCTGGTGCAGTTCGGGGGACAAGGCAGGGGCCTTTCGCAAGGTGTCGGTTGCCGTCACCATAAAGGATTATCACCGCCATGCACCCTGCGCCTTGGAATGCCTCGCGTGCAGCAATGTGCGCTTTTTCCGTCATTCCGGGGCGCGCCTCTTGGCGCGAACCCGGAATCCATCGTGCAGCGAGCTCCGCGGCCCAATAGATTCCGGGTTCGCGACTTCGTCGCGCCCCGGAATGACGAGCAATAGGTGTTACGCCAGCTTCGCCAGCCCCTTCCAATCGAACCCAATCCCGTGACCCGGCCGATCGGGCGCCAGCGCCAGCCCGTCCTTCAGCACCAGCGGATGCTCGAGATACTTGTCGAGCCCGAAGCCGTGCGCCTCCAGATAGGATCGGTTCGGGCAGGCCGCGAGCAGGTGCACGGTGATGTCATGCGCGCCATGGCTGGTGACGGGCAGGTTGAACGCCTCCGCCAGCCGCGCGATCTTCATGAAGGCGGAAACGCCGCCGCAATTGGTGACGTCGGGCTCCGGGTAGGACACCGCGCCACTGGCGATGTAGTTCTTGAACTCCCACAGCGAGCGCAGATTCTCGCCCGCTGCGATCGGCACGCCGCCCGCCTGCATGATACGCACATGGCCCGCGACGTCGTCGGGGATGATCGGCTCCTCGAGCCAGGTGAGGTCGAAAGGAACGAAAGCACGCGCGGCGCGGATCGCCTCCTCGACCGTCCATTTCATGTTGGCATCCGCCATTAGCGGAAAGCCGTCGCCGAGATGCTGCCGCATCGCGGAGATGCGCGCGACATCGGACTTGAGGTCGGGCCGGCCGACCTTCATCTTGATGGCGCGAAAACCCTTGGCGAGGTTGCCATCGGTCTGCTTGAGCAGCGCATCGACGGAGAGATCGAGGTCGATGCCGCCGGCGTAGCACGGCACGTGCGCATCGAAGCCGCCGAGCAGGCGGTACAGCGGCAGCTTGGCGCGCCGCGCCTTCAGATCCCACAGCGCGATGTCGAGTGCCGAGAGCGCCAGCACCGCCGGCCCGCCGCGCCCGCCATAATGCAGCCCCCACCAGACATGATGCCAGATCGCCTCGGTATCGTCGGCCTCGCGTCCTTCGACCAGCGGCGGGATCTCGCGCTTGAGAATGTCGGCCACAGCCCCGCCGTTGCGCCCGACCGTATAGGTGTAGCCGACGCCCTCGGCGCCATCGGCATCGCGGATGCGGCAGGTGATCAGCTCGAACGCCGTCATGTCGCCATGCGTGGAGTCCGACAGGGTGATGGGGAGGGGGATCCGGTAGAGCCCGGTCTCGATGTTTGCGATGCGCGGCATGGTGCCTCCCTGTCTTTGGTTCTTCGTAGGGTGGGTTAGCCGAGCGGATGCGCAAAGCGCATATGCTCGGCGTAACCCACCACTTCTGTCTCCCCGGATACGAAGATGGTGGGTTACGCCCCGCGGTTTGCGCTACGCGCAATCCGCGGAGCTAACCCACCTTACGCTAGACTATGAAGTCCGTCGCCTCCAGCGAGGCCGCATGCACTCCGCTCAGGGTGATGGTGTCATTGGCAGTGAGGTGAATCACCGCATTGCCCGAGCTGTCATCGCTGATGAGGCCGGACAGGGTCGCCCAGTCGGCAAAACCGTAGTCGTGCAGGTTGATCACGTCGAGTTCCCCCGCGGTGCTGCCGACCGCCATGTTGCCTTGATTGAAGTCGTTGATGACGTCGTTGCCGGAGCCGGCCGTGAAGACGAAGACATCGTTGTTCGGCCCGCCCCACAGCTGATCATTACCCGCGCCGCCGTTGAGCGTGTCCGTGCCGCCAGTGATGGAGCCAGGGGTAGATGGCGCATAAGTCCGCGCATCGCCGTAGAGATGATCAGTGAACTCTCCGCCATTGAGGATGTCATTGCCGCCACGCGCACTGCCGGACATGTTCATGGCGTCGCCAATCAGCTGGGAGCCGTAGACGGCCGGCGGCGGCTCGCCGCCATTCGTCACGAAGGTCAGGGTATCGTTGCCACCCTGGGCATTGTCGGTCAATGACGTGAGCGAATCGCCGGCCAGCGTTCCACCTCCGATCGCCATGCCACTGCTGATGCCGAGCGTGAGGTCGTCGTTGCCACCGATTGTATTGCCGGTCATGGCACCGATGGCATCCCCACTGAGGGTCGCCGTGCTTTCGTATGCATATTCGAATACGTTCAGCGTGTCGTTGCCGCCATGCGCGTTGTCGCTCATGGATCCCCCGGCATCGCCACTGAACACGTTCTCGAAGGCCCGCCCACCGGTCACGCCTGTCAGCGTGTCATTGCCGCCTTGCGTGTTGCCCGACATGTCGCCTCCGGCATCTCCGTAAATGGAGATGTTGGAGCGGAAATTGCCGCCGGCGTCGGCGGTGAGCGTGTCGCTGCCGCCTGCAGCATTGCCCAACATGGTCTCGGCGTCGCCCATAATGGTGGCGCCGCTGAAGGGATAATCCACGTTCGCCGTGAGCGTGTCGTTGCCGCCGTGGGAATTGCCCTGCATGACCGTGTCTTCGCCGATCAGCGTAACGAACACGTCCGCGTTGAGGATGGTTGCCGTCACCGTGTCGTTCCCGCCCCAGCCGTCGATCGGGAAGTTGGGATCCCCGACGATGGTCGCGGTTTGGCTGAAGTCCGGAAAGGTGAGGATCAGGGTGTCGTCCGGCATCGTGCGCATGGCGCATCACTCCCATTTCATGTCAGTCACGTGACTCTGAAAACAGCGGAGGTCTCGGCGAGACGCACTGCGGTCACGCTTGGATCTGAATCTACTTGGAGTTGATGGCGGAGGTTTGCTCCTGACTCGGTTTGATTGCGGCCGAGGAACCGCGTGACGGTGCTCGCCATCGATGGCAGCGCGGGACAGGCGCGGACTTCACGGAAGCCGCGATCGACCCGTTAGATCAGAGCCGTGTTGAAGCGCTATGACGTGCCGTTTGCCATCTCACCGCATCGTCGCCAGTTGCACCGCCAGCGCGCAGGCGCGGTCGTATTCGTCGAGATTGATCCATTCGTCGACCGTGTGCGCCTCGTTCTGGCCGGCGCCGAAGGTCACGGTCGGAACGCCGTGGCGGACCATCCAGTTGGCATCCAGGCCGCCATTGGCGGCGCGCACGTTCGGGCTTCCCCCCACCGCAGACACCGCCTCGATCGCGCGTTTGACCACCGGCAGGTTCTCCTTCATGCGGAACGGATAATAGTCGGTCTCGGCCTTGAACTTGACCTTGCCGGACTTGCCTTGCGCGTTCGTCACCTTCTTGGCCGCCTTCTCGAACGCGGCCTTGTAGGCCTTGGTGATCTCCTTGAAGAATTTTCCGTCGTGGCTGCGGCTCTCGCCGCGCACATGCACGTAGTCGGTGACGACATTGGTGGCATCGCCCGCGGGGCGGCCTTCGCCGCCGGTGACCGGGCCGACATTGCTGGTGCCTTGCTTCTTGCCCTTCACCACCTTGCCGAACCAGCCGCCGGCCTTCACGTCCGCAAGCGCCAGCGCCATGATCATGGTCGATGAGATGCCGCGCTCGGGTGCGACGCCGGCATGCGAGGCGCGGCCGAAGATCTCGACGGTCCAGCGGTCGGCGCCGACGGCCCCGATCACGACGTTGGAGGCCGAGCCGCCGTCATAGTTGAACGCCATCACGGGCTTGCCGAGCTCGTCAAGCTTGACGTGCCGCGCGCCATAGAGCCCGCTCTCCTCGCGCACGCAGAACAACAGCGTGATCGGCGGATGATCGAGCTTCTGCTTTTGGAGCTCGGCGGCCAGCGTCACCAGCACGCCGCAGCCGCAGCGATTGTCGCCGCCGAGCGCGGTCTTGGCGTCGTTGACGATCTTGCGCCCCGTCAACTTTGGCTTGGCACCGGCGCACAGCGGCACCGTGTCCATGTGGGTCATGAACATGATGCGTGGATGGTTGTGCAGCGCGCCGCGGCCGGGCAGGTCGACGACGAGGTTGCCGGTCTCGGTCGGCACCGGAATGCGCGTGTTGGCGTCGTCGAGCCGGATCGCCTTGGCCGGCACGCCGCTCTCCTTCAGCGCAGCCGTGAGCTCCCGCCCGATCGCCGCCTCCTGTCCGGTGACGCCCTCGACAGTGAGGAAGCGCATGAGACGATCGGTGGCGGCTTTGGTGTCGACGGGCATGGACTCGAATTCCCCTGATGCGGATGGCGGCGCAGCATCTCCTGCGCTTCCGCATTTCGCAAGGGGCTCAGACGCGCTGCGTGTAGATCAAGAAAATCAGCACGCCTACCGCCAGTGCCGCCGCCATGAACAGCAGCACCGCCGGCAGCCCCGCGAGCGCGGCCACCGCGCCGGTGACGGATTGCATCAGCGCAGTGCCGAGAAAGAAGGCGAGATTGACGGCCGCAAGCGCCTTGCCGGCGACCTGCGCATCGACCAGTTGCCTGGACATGCCGAACAGCAGCGGCTGCGCCGAGGTGAAGAGCCCGATGAGCACGAACAATGCCAGATCGTAGGAGGGCGGCATGACGTTCACGCCGAACAGCCATGCAACGGCAAAGTGCGGCGCTCCCAGCGCCATCAGCGCGAGCAGTAGCGCCGCGATCGCGTGCGTGCCGGCGACCAGCTCGCGGCGGCGGCCGAGCCTGCGGTCGATCATGCCGACGAGCAGCGGGCCTGCGATCATCGCCAGCGTGAACGCGCCGAGCTGGTTGCCGGCCTCGATCCGCGTCAGGCCCTTGATCTCCATCAGCCAGGGTCCTCCCCACAGGCCGCGCAGCACCAGCGTGCTCGCCAGCGACACCATCGCCAGCGCGATCACGCCGCGCAGCGGCCGTGACAGGCCGAGCCTGACCACATCGATCATCTGCGACAGCGGCGAAGATTCGTCCTTGTGTTCGGCCGGCTGGTGCGGCACCAGTACGAACACCGCCAGCGCGACGAGGATGCCGCCGATTGCGGAGATCCAGAACCCGGCGCGCCAGCCGTAAGTATCGATCACGAAAGCGAGCGGGCTCGCCGACAGCAGCATGCCGATATTGCCGATCGAGAGGATGGCGCCCGACCACAATCCGAATCGCGCCGCCGACAATTGCTTGGCTGCGAGCGTCATCGGGCACATCAGCATGCCCGAGGTGGCGACGCCGAGCAGCAGTTGCCCGACGGCGAAGCTCTCGGGCCCCGTCGCAAACCCCGAGGCCATCGCGCCGAATACGGTTCCCGCCAGCAGGGCGAGCGACACCGGCCGCACGCCGAACCGGTCCATCGCCGCGCCGACCGGGATCTGCGAGGCTGCAAAGGCAAAGTGGTAGACCGACGTGAGGCTCGCCAGCGCCTGCGGCTCGATGTGGAAATCCGCCGCCATCAGGTCGAGGCTCACCGCCGGAATGGTGCGCAGCAGGGTCGACAGCATGTGGCCGCAGGCGAGCGCGACCAGCGCGAAGATCAGCGCGCGGGTGGCGGTGCCCGCGTCGTCGTCGGCATTGGTCATGAGCGTCCCGTCCCGAGAAGGTTTTAGGGTGGGTTACAGGATTGAGGGGGCGGGTGCCAATGGCGGCAGCGCGCCCCCCTCATGCCGGAATGTGACCTCGGACTGAGAGCAATGACATTGCCGAGAGGCTAGCCGCATTGCAACGCACCACCTTCGAGACGGCACTCAGCCTGGTAGGGAGTCATGGCGTTGCGCCGCGGGGATAAAGTGTTGTGGGCGTCTCCGCGGTGCGCGCGACGGTTGCATCATCTTCGCTCTTGGGAGCTTCCGTTGGCGAACGTAGGAACAAAGGAGACATCGTCTCTCTTACCTAGGTTAGGGAGACCTGATCATGCTGTCCTCGAGACCGCCACGGCCCATTCGCACGACGCTCGATCTTGCGAACGCTGAGCAGGTCAAGTCGGTCCGCAGGCGGCTTCGCATCTCCAATGCCGATCTGGTCAGGATCGTCGAAAAGATCGGCAACTCTCTGGCGGCCATCGAGAAGGAAGTGGAGCTCGAAAAGCTGGCCGTTCAGCAAGGTAGTGCCAGGGACGCAGCGACGACCCTCGAATGAATCCAACCCATCACGTGGGAAAGGAGAATTGCGATGAACAGTCTGATCTACCTCATAGGGCTCATCGTTGTGATCGCCGTCATTCTTTCGTTCTTCGGCTTGCGATGACCCGCCACGGCCCGGCAGGCGACCGCCGCGCCGGTGAAGTCATTCTTAATGTCGCGTGCAGCAAATGGTTGATGCGCACCAGGTCAATACCATCATAGCGACGACGCTTTGTGCGTTCTTCGAGCGGCTTCCCGACGCTCAAATCGGCACTGAGGAAGCCAAGCTGCTGGCCAAGCAAATCACTGAAGCGCTGAACGCAGCTGGGCTGCAGATTGTCCCTGTGGCTCCGGCGAGCACACGGCCCTAGTTCTATGGCTGCGGCACCGAGCTTTCTGGCTTAAGGCTCCATCAGAGCTTCGTTTTCTTGAGGTCATGTCTCGCGCCGGAATGGCGTCATCCGCGTCGCTCCTGGGCCGCAATCTATTTCAACTCGATCAGCAGCTTCCAAGCGTCCTCCAGCAAGGCCTTCATCCGGTGTCGCTCGGCGCGGGCGTCCGGTGTGCACATTCCATGTTGATATGCATTCCGGTTGCCCTTCGGAGCGCCCGATCTTGGCGCGCCGCCATGCATGCGGCAGCGGCGCTTGCCGTGCACGGCTGGCGCGCGGCACGCGAGACCGCGGCGCGTCTGCGCCCCGCAGCGCGGGCTCGACTGCATTGCATCGGTATGACGGATGTGATCGCCGGTCATACGCAGGCGCCACTCGTATGGACCTCGCGGCCTGCGCCCGTTTCTGCATTCGAAGTCGTCTCCATTGCGCCAGCCTCCGCAATGATCATGCTGGCATGCTGCGTGACGTTGCCCACGATCGCCCGTCCGCCGTCCTGCACCGACAAATTCTGCACCGTGATCGCGCGCTCGTCGCTGTTGCGGTGGCGGTTCAGCGCTTCGACCTGGGCGGCGAAGGTGCGGGAGAGCCGGGTCAAGGCGCGGGCGATGCCCTCCTGCTGCGTCAGATCGTCGGTGCAGGCGAGACGGCAGGCACAGCGCATCGCCGCCATGTGCACCGACACCATCTGGGAGACCAGCAAGGCCTCGATGGAATCCTTCGGCGCGATGCTCCTGATGGTCGAGATCATGAAGGCGAGATTGGCCTCATCCGGCTTCTGCCCGACCACGCTGGCCTTGACCAACTGCCTCAATATGCCGTGCATCGCGTCGCGGTCGGCGGCGCCGAGCGCCTCGGCCAGCAGCCGCTCGCCGGTGTGCGGGTCGGGATGGCGGATCGCAATGCGCCGCTTGTAGAGTTTTACGCGCGGGGTCGCGGCGGGGACGCTGCGATCGGATGCCGCGAGCGGCGAGGGGATGTGGCGTTCGAGAGCTGTCGTCATGGGCATGTGTCCTTTGAGCGCGCAAGCGCGAACGGCCGTTCGCCGCTGCGCGCAAATGCGGATTTCGGAATGTCGATGAAGGGTTTAGGCGCAACCGCGTCGGCACGGGTCCGGGCCGGCAGGCCGTGACGCTCGCGACCGTTGCGATGATGGCATTATGGCACTGTTTTGCCCGACGCGACAGAATTTATTTCGTAAATCCGAAAAATTTCCTCGGCCCTGCGCAAGCCTTTGTTCTGAAAGGGGCGGTCTACTGTGCATGGGGTTGTTTTCGCACTTTTGTTTTGGAAGCGGCACACACGTGCCGTGCGGCGGAATGCCGGCGCTCAAACGCGATTGCGAAATCCGGCACGGCCGCTATTCATGACTTCTACGGCGTCGCACCAACAAGCATGCACAAGCGACGCCAAGAGGTCTGGGAGAGAACGAATGCAACGAACCGCCCGCCTGCTGGCAGTCATCGCAGCTCTATGCGCCTTGGCGCCGGCGACAGAGGCTCTCGCGCAGAAATATCCGTCGCGGCCGGTCAAGATCATGGTCGGCTTCAGTGCGGGCGGCCCGGTCGACGTCGTCGCGCGCATCATTGGCGATCGGCTCAGCAACAAGCTCGGCCAGCCCTTCGTCGTCGAGAACCGCGCCGGCGCCAACGGCATGATCGCGGCCGAAGGCGTCGCGCGCGCCGATGCGGACGGCTACACCATGCTCGCCTGCAACTCGTCGACGATCACGCTTAACAAGACGCTGTTCAAGGACATCCGCTACGATCCGCAAGTCGATTTTGCGCCGCTCACCACAGTGGTCTCGGCGCCGCTCGTCCTCGTCGTCAATCCCGAGAATCCCAAGACGGCGAACGTCAAGTCGGTGGCCGATCTCGTCGCTGCGGCGAAGGCCGCGCCCGGCGCGCTCGCCTACGGCTCGGGCGGCAACGGCAATCTCGCCCATCTCGCCATGGAGCTGCTCAGCCAGAAGGCCGGCATCAAGCTGATCCATGTGCCCTATCGCGGCGGCTCGGCCGCCGAGGTCGGCATTCTCGCGCAGGAGGTGCTGGCGGTGTTCGATCCGCTCTCCGCCGTGCCGCTGGTCAAGGCCGGCAAGCTGCGCGCGCTGGCAGTGTCCTCGGCCGAGCGGCTGCCGGCGCTGCCCGACGTGCCGACCGTGGCGGAAGCCGGCTATCCCGGATTCGACATCTCGTTCTGGGTCGGCTTCTTCATGCCGAAGGCAACGCCCGCGCCGATCCTGGAAACCCTGCATCGGGAGATCGTCGCCGCCGCCAAGGATCCCTCGGCCGAGGAGAAGCTCGGCGCGCAAGGCGTCGTCAGCGTGCTCAGCCCGGCCGACTACGCCGCGAAGATCGCCAAGGAGACCAAGGAGCTCGCGGAGGTGGTTGCGGCCGCGAACATCAAGGCGGAATAGGGCGCGACGCGCTATCTGCCGATCAGCAGCTTAAGCCGGTCGAGCAGCGGACGCTGTCCTGCATTGATCTTCTCCTGCGCCGCGTCGAGCGTGAACCATTCGGCGCGGTCGACTTCTGGAAAGGCCTGCCGCTTGCCGCTGCGCGGCGGCCATTCCATCTCGAACGTGTTGCTGCGAATGCTGCGCACGTCGAGATCGAGCTCGGCCGCGAAGGCGGTGACGAGCTTGCCCCCGCGCTGCCTGACCTGACCGAGCGGGGTCAGCGGCATGGAAAGCTCCTGTCCCAGCTCCTCGGCGAACTCACGTCGCGCCGCGATCTCTGCGTCGTCTCCGTCCGCGTATTCCCCCTTCGGAATCGACCATGCGCCGAGATCCTTGTTGCGCCAGAACGGCCCTCCGGGATGGACCAGGAGCACCTCGATGTTCCCACGCTTGCGATAGGCGATGATCCCGGCACTCTTCGATGGCATTGCAGGTTCCGCAGAAAAAGAGCCGCGGCCTTCCCTCGGGAAAAAGTGGAACTGCGCGTCCTAGCGCAGGTTAGTAGCCAATGTTCATTTGATGAAAGGGAGTGAACCATGATCCGCCTGTTGGCAACCACCGCATTGGGGGTGGTGCTGGCGAGCGCCGCGTATGCGCAATCGCCCAGCACGAATCCGCCGTCTCAGCAGACGCCGCAGTCCCAGTCGAACTCGACCGCGCCATCCACGAGCTCGCAGTCGAGCGCGACCGACAAGCAGCAGACCACATCGCAACCGCAGCAATCCCCGTCGTCGGGAACGCCGGCCCAGACCACGCAGACCAATCCACCATCGTCCGGCTCCGGCACCGCCGATACGGGCTCGACTGCGCAGTCGCAGAGCGGGACGGCGAATTCCAATGCAGCCGGTAACCAGCCTGCAACGCAGCAGAGCGCCAACCCGCCAGCTGCGAACACCAACCAGGCACAGGACCGGTCCAATCCGCCGCCGGCCAGCAATCAAGCCCAGCAGGCACCGGCCACATCTGGAACCAACCAGGCCCAGCAGGCACCGTCTGCGCCGACGAGCAACCAGGCGGCCGCCCAGACCGACGTCAACCTCAACAAGCAGCAGGAGACCAAGATCAGCGCGTCGATCTCGCACCTCAACGTGCGGCCGCTGACCAACGTCAATTTCGCGCTGAACGTCGGCACGGTGGTGCCGCGCGACGTGCACCTCTCGACGCTGCCGCCCGACGTCGTCGAGATCGTGCCGCAATATCGCGGCTACAGCTTTGCGCTGGTGAAAGATCAGATCGTCGTGGTCGATCCGGCGACCTACAAGATCGTGACGGTGCTGCCGTACTCAGGCCAGTCCACGGCGACAACGACGACGACGCGCGAGCGCAGCGCCAGCAAGTTCTCGGATCGCGATCGCGAGGTGATCCGCAAGCATGCGAAAACCCGTACCGAGGGACGCAAGGAAGTGCGGACCACCGGCAGCACAGCGCGCAGTGAGATCCGCGTCGGTGACCGTCTTCCCGAGAGCGTCGAGGTCGAGGAATTCCCGACCACGGTCTACCGCGATGCGCCGGGCTTGCGTGAATATCGCTACATCCACCGCGACACCCGGACCTATGTCATCGAGCCCCGCGAGCGGCGGGTGATCGAGGAGATCGACTAGGTCGATTTGGGTCGGAGCCGCCGCAAGCGAGCGGCTCCGATCGTTAGCCTGACGTCCGTTCGCGCGATGCGAGACGAACGGCGCGAGCCTTCGCGCTCTTTCCGGCCGCGCGTGCCGCGATCATGCTGCGGGCCTTGCTGGGAGCCGTGACATTCTTCCGCAACAGTGTGGCGAGCCGCTTGCGGGCGCCCTTCGTCGTCACGCGCGCCGCGACTTGCTCCGCCTTGCGAATGATGTTCGCAACCGAAGGCGTCAGGTTCACCGGAACCCAGGCGACGTCCTTGGCCTTCGAAAGACTGCCGATGCCTTCGCATGGCGCTTCGCGCGGCAGGTCGATGCGGATCGCGAGTGCCTCCGACCGTTCGGTCCAGTCTTCGGCCTTGGTGCCGGTGATGATCCGGACATAGTCACGCGTTTCGCGCGGCAGCTCGCTCTGCCTGGCAAGCCATTTCTGGATGCGGCCGGGACCGGCATTGTAGGCGGCGGCAGCAAGGCCGAGATTGCCGAAATCGTCGCGCAGCTTGCGCAGGAATTTTGCCGACGCCGGCAGCGCCTTCATCGGATCGAAGGGATCGTCGAGCCCGACCTCGGCGGCCGTCCCCGGCATGAACTGCGCGACGCCCTGCGCGCCAGCATGGCTGACCTCGTTGGACTTGAAGCGGCTCTCCTGCCAGATCAGGCGCGCGAAGAACGGCACCGGAATGCCGCTGGATTCGGCGGCCTCGCGCAGCGCGTGACAAAATCGTTCGGTTGGCGAGGGCTCCGCCTGCACCACCGGCTCGACCGCGCGCGGTGGCTCGATCACCTGCTCGTAAGCCGCGTGCGCGTTGGCAAGCTCGATCGCTTGCACGCTGGCGACGAAGAGCTCGACCACCGGAACAAGTGACGAGGCATGATTGTTCTTGAGAACAGTGGTGTCGAAACGTGATGCTTGGCGGGATGCCGACGGATCGAGATCGCACATCAGAAGCAGAAACGCGGCGCAAGCCGCGACGACAAATCGCATTTGCTGGGAGAACCTCGAACTGTGGGATGAACGGCCAGCGATGCGCCGGCGATAGGAAGTTCTTAACCGTCCGATTGCGGCAAAGCTGCGATCTCGTCGGTTCCTTCGGTGTTACTACGGTGTTCCGGAAGCGAAACCATCCGCGGTTTTTGCGGGCCGTTTGCGAGTGGGATGCGCGATGACGATGCGATGGATACTAGGCGCGGTGATGTCGCTGTGGCTCGTCGCTCCGGCGCTCGCAGGCAATCTCGAGCCTGCTGCGGTGAATGACGCTGCGCGTCCTGCGAAGCCACCGGCCACCGACAAGCTGAATGCAGCCGTGGTGAAGCTTCAGGTGCTGCTCGATCGCGCGCATTATTCGCCCGGCGAGATTGACGGCAAGCTCGGCGAGAACGCGCAGAAGGCGCTCAAGGCGTTCGCGGAGCAGAACGGCATCGCATCCGACAAGGTTGTGGCGCCGGAGCTCTGGGACAAGCTGACCGCGGCGAGCGAGGGCCCGATCCTCGTCGACTACAAGATCACCGACGCCGACGTGAAGGGACCGTTCTTAAGGAAGCTGCCGGCCAAGCTCGATGACATGAAGTCGCTGGACGCGCTGAGCTACACTAGCCCGCTCGAAGGACTTGCCGAGAAATTCCACATGAGCGCGGATCTGCTCAAGGCGCTCAATCCGGGCAAGACCTTCGACAAGGCCGGAGAGACGATCGTCGTCACAAACGTTCCGGCGCGGCGCGAGCTGCCGCGCATTGCCCGGCTCGAAGTCGATAAGACCAACGGGACCTTGAAAGCGTTCGACGCAAGCGGCGCTCTGCTGGCGTTCTATCCGGCGTCAGTCGGCAGTCCGGATCGCCCGACGCCAACCGGAACGCTGAAGGTCACCGCCAGCCACGAGCTGCCGACCTACCGCTACAATCCCGACTACAAGTTCAAGAGCGTCAAGTCCAAGAGACCGTTCGACATCAAGCCGGGTCCGAACAATCCGGTGGGCGCATACTGGATCGGCCTGTCGGCGCAGGGCTACGGCATCCACGGAACGGCAGAGCCCGACAAGGTCAGCAAGTCGGCGTCGCACGGCTGCGTTCGGCTCACCAATTGGGACGCGCGTGTGCTCGGCGAGAACGTGAAGCGCGGCATGCCCGTCGTCTTCCTCGATGCGCCGACGGAATCCTCATCGAAGCGGCAGGGCACGCCCGCTGCGAAGCGTGCCGCGAACTAGTCCTTCGGAAAATCCTTGCGCATCGCGATCTCCGCGGCGTCGCCGGGCGACAGCACGTTTTGCGAAGGCGGCCTGCGGCGTCGTCATGATGTCGTAGAGCGAGATGCCCTTCATCGGCTTGCCCATGAGCTCGCGGACGCATTCGGCGAGCGTGCCGTTGTAGACGAGATAGGGCGGCCCGCGATCCTTCTGCCGCTCGCCCTTCAGCGACGGCCATTTCTTCAGCTCGGCCGGCGCGTCATAGGCGATCGGCGATCCCTCTTTGAACATGCGTTTGGCCCCGGTGGCTTGATGGCCGGGAAGTCTACAGCCGCCGGGTAAACGCCTGTTAAAGAATTGGTTCAAATCAGCCGGCAATGAAGGCGAGCAGGGTGCCGTTGGCCTTGGCCGGCGGCACGCAGATCGCAGCTCCGCTCCGCACCGCGGCTGGCCCCAGCGCCTTCTCGGCCGCCGCGAGATCGCCGCTGACCAGCACCAGCGCGGCGCCACCGCGCTCTGAGAGGCCATTCAGCGACACGCCGGGATAGCGCTTGGCGAGTTGGTCCAGCGTCAGGTAGACGAAGTCGGCGCGATCGCCGCCGGAGGGCACGATGACGGCGCCGTCCGCGTCGGTCTTCGCCTCGCGGTCGATCAGGCGGGCGAGATGCGCGGCCTCCTTGGCGGGCTCCGGCGTTGCGATCAGCGTCTGCTTGATCCGCTTGGCCGCATTGGCGTGGGTCATCAGCTCGGGGATCCACACAGTCTCGCGGGTCTTGTGCTGGCAGGCGAAGATGCGCACGCCGCCCGGCGCTTCAGCCGTCGGCCACATGAAGGTGCGGAATTTCGCCGCCGAGATCGTGCCGTCTGGCAGCGTGACGGGGCGTTCGAAATCGGTCGGGCCGATCGGCTCCAGGCCCCGTGCACGGATCTCCTCGGCGCCGGCGGCGCTATCGACTGCGGTGAAAGCGATGCGCTCGATGCCCTCGCCATGGCGCTCGACGAAGGCGCGGGCCGGCGCATTGTGCTCGGTTGCCACGAGCACGCCGAGCAGCTCCATGTAATCGGGGTCGAACATGATGGTGTAATTGCCGGTGCCCATATGCGCGCTGTGGGTGCCGCGCGGCGAGACCGTGAAGCCGAGTTGTCTGTAGTTCTCGGCGGCCTTGTCGAGGTCCTTCACCATGACGACGGCGTGGTCGATACCGATGACGTTCTTGAGGGCCACTGTTGCTATTCCCCGATTGCAAGCTGATTTTGCGCCGCGCCGGCGGCTGTCGGCCATGTCTACGCCGGATGGGCCGTCAAGTCATTTTCAATTCGGCGAGAGATGCGGAATTTCATTCCGCGCGATGCATCCTCCGACGCGCTTCAGCGCGCCTGCTCGAGGTAAGCCGCGAGGACGGCGCGCTCCTCGCCGGTCATTTCCGTGATGTTGCCCGGCGGCATCGCATTCGACCAGGCCGCGACCCGTCCGATCAGGCGGATGTTGCGATGGATGTGCTCGGGCGTGTCGAGCACAATGCCCTTCGGCGCGGTGACGATGCCGGCCCAGACCGGCTCGGCCGCGTGGCACATGCTGCAGCGGGACATCACGATCTCCTCGACATTGGCGGCCGTGACCGGCGCCGACAATGCGCCCGTCTTCACCTCGCGCGGTCCGGCGGCGGAGAGGAGGAGGATCGCAATCACGCCGGCCGCGGCCACGCCCCACACCCACCAGGGCGATTTGCGCCCGGCATGACGCTCGTTGAAGAAGTGGCGGATCACCGGCCCGAGCGCCAGGACGATCGCGACGATGATCCAGTTGAAGCGCGTGGCGTAGAGCAGGGGATAGTGGTTGCTGATCATCAGCACGACGACGGGAAGCGTCAGGTAATTGTTGTGGACCGAGCGTTCCTTGCTGGCCTTGCCGAGCTTGGGGTCAGGCGCCTGTCCGGCGATCAGGCTGGCCACGATCTTCTTCTGGTTCGGGATGATCAGCGTGAAGACGTTGGCCACCATGATGGTGCCGATGATCGCGCCGATCTGGTTGAAGGCGCCGCGTCCGCTCAGCACATGGGTGAAGGCGTAAGTGAGTGCGACCAGGAACAGATAGCCGCCGATGGCGAAGGGCAGTTCGCGCTGGGCGAGCCCGGTGCGGCAGGCGGCCTCATAGAGCAGCCACGCCAGCGCCAGGCTGCAGAAGCTGAACAGTCCGGCCTGGAATGATGTGAGGTCGAGGATCGACTTGTCGACCAGGAACAGGTCGGCCTCGAGATAATACACCACCACCATCAGCGCGAAGCCGGACAGCCAGGTCGTGTAGGCCTCCCATTTGAACCAGGTCAGCTCGTCCGGCATCTGGCTGGGCGCGACCAGGTATTTCATGATCCGGTAGAAGCCGCCGCCATGGACCTGCCAGGCCTCGCCCTGCACGCCGCCCGGCAGGTCGGCCTTCGGCTTCAGGCTGAGGTCGAGGGCGATGAAATAGAAGGAACTGCCGATCCAGGCGATTGCGGCCACCACGTGCAGCCAGCGCAGCAGCAGGCTCGCCCATTCCGATATGACGGATCCCCACATGATCTCCTCATCCGGCGCGACCTGGATGCCGCAGCCTCCATGACCGTAACCGGCGATCGCCGCCCTCACAATGTGTCGCACCGTTCAACCGCATTTTCCAGTATGATGGACTGCGGCTGATGCACATCGTGCGGGCATGAACTGACGTGGGATTCGGCAGGCGCCAAACTCGCCGAGAGACCTTTTGCGGGTGATCGGCGTTGACGCACGACACGCCCAAGGCGGAGGACGACGAATTGAGCGACAGGATAAGGTTCGTGGCGATGCTCGCAGCGCTGCTGGCTGCTGCTGCGGCCGGCGCACACGCCGAGCCCGTGTTGCAGGGCAAGGATGCCTATGGCGATTGGCGCGCCGACAAGCCCGGCACGGTCAGGCTGATCCGGCCGCAGGATCTGGTCAGGCCCGGCGCCACGCGATCGGTTGCGAGCTCGTCGCGCGTGGTGCCGCGTCCGCCGGAAGCCCAGCTCCAGGTGCCGGCCGGCTTCAAGATCGAGCTGTTCGCCGAAGGCCTGCGTGCGCCGCGCATCATCCGCGCGGCGCCGAATGGCGATGTGTTCGTCGCGGAAACACGCGCCGGCACCGTTCGGGTGCTGCGCGCGGGCGAGGGCGGCAAGGTCGCGACCAACGAGATCTTCGCCAGCGGCCTGCGGCAGCCGTTCGGCATCGCTTTCTTTCCGAACGGCGACGATCCGCAATGGGTCTATGTCGCCAACACCGACAGCGTCGTTCGCTTTCCCTACAAGGCCGGCGATGTGAAGGCGCGCGGCAAAGCGGAGACGGTTGTCGCAAGCCTGCCGGATGGGGGCCATTCCACCCGCGATATCGTCTTCACGCCCGACAACAAGCGTATGCTGGTGTCGGTGGGTTCGCTCAGCAACGTCGCCGAAGGCATGGGCACGCCGCCCGGCGGGATGGAGGCGTGGGCGAAGACGCAGCCGCTCGGCGCCACATGGGCCAGCGAGCTCGAGCGCGGCGCGGTGCTGGCCTTCAACCCTGACGGCAAGGAGCGAAAGATCCATGCCACCGGTATCCGCAACTGCGTCGGCCTCGCGATCCAGCCGCAGACCGGTCTGCCCTGGTGCTCGACCAATGAGCGCGACGGTCTCGGCGACGACCTCGTCCCCGATTACGTCACGAGCGTGAAGGAAGGCGCGTTCTACGGCTGGCCATGGTTCTATATCGGTGGCAATGAAGACCCGCGCCATGCCGGCGCGCGGCCGGATCTCAAGGACAAGGTGACGGTGCCCGATGTGCTGATCCAGCCGCACTCGGCCTCACTCGGCATGACCTTCTACCAGGGCGCGCAGTTTCCGCCCGAATACCAGGGCGACGCCTTCGCCGCCCAGCACGGCTCCTGGAATAGGTCGAAACGCACCGGCTACAAGGTGATCCGCATCCGCATGAAGGACGGCAAGCCGACCGGCGAGTACGAGGATTTCGTGACGGGGTTCGTCGTGAACGATACGGAAGTGTGGGGCAGGCCGGTGGGAGTGGCGGTGGCGAAGGATGGATCGCTGCTGATCTCGGAAGATGGCAACGGCACGATCTGGCGGGTGACAAGCGCGCCGCGGTGACGCTGCACCCTCTCCCCTTGTGGGAGAGGGTGGCTTCGCGCGCGAAGCCGGGTGAGGGGTATCTATCGTCACGAGCAGTCTCAGGTGTAGAGAGAACCCCTCATCATCCGGCGCTTTGCGCCACCTTCTCCCACAAGGGGAGAAGGAAGAAGAGCACCTCATCCTCGCCTCACGCTCGCACCGCCATCCACCGGCAGCGTCACGCCCGTGATGAAATTCGCCTCGTCGCTCGCCAGGAACAGCGCGGCGTTGGCGACGTCCCAGCCCGTACCCATCTTTCTGCGCAGCGGCACCTTGCTGTCGCGTTCGGCTTCGACCTCGGCGCGGGTCTTGTGCCATTCGCGGGCGCGGGTGTCGACGGCCATCGGCGTGTTCATCAGGCCGGGCAGGATGACGTTGGCGCGGATGCCGTATTCGGCGTTCTGGTAGGCGAGCTGTTCGGTGAAGGCGATCATCGCCGACTTCGTCGCTTTGTAGGCGACGTAAGGATAGGTGGTGATCGCGGCCATGGACGAGATGTTGATAATGGCGCCGCTTCTCTGCGCGCGCATGATCGGGATCACTTCCTTCGCCGCGAGAATGCAGCTCTTCAGATTGATCGCGACGACGCGATCGAACGCCTCCTCGGTTATTTGCAGCAGCTCGGCATCGCCACCGGCGAGGCTGACGCCGACATTGTTGTGCAGCACGTCGATACGCTCCCAGCGCGATTGCGCGTCCGCAACCATCGCCTTGATATCCGCAGCCTTGGTCACGTCCGCCTTGAAGGCCGCCGCCGTGCCGCCTTTCGCGGTGATCATCGTGACCGTCTCCTGCGCCGATTCCAGATGGTGGTCGACACACAAGACGTTGGCGCCCTCGCGCGCGAAGGTGAGCGCGGTCGCGCGGCCGTTGCCCATGCCTTCGCCGGGGCTTTGCCCGGCGCCGACGACGATCGCGACCTTGTCCTTCAAGCGCATCTCGGTTCACTCCCGTCCTTGTCATTATTTTCGTGCAGACTAGCAATCGCGCTCCTGGGAGAGAAGAGCGCGCTTTCCGCGTTCATGTCATTGACATCGCACGGAATTGCATGTGGCGGCCGGTCCATCGCGCATGGCTGGCCGTTGCGGTCCAGGAACCGTTCCGGCCTCGCAGCGTTTGTCGCGGAGCCTTTCCCGCGCTAGGCTCAGTCTCGGGGCTTCCCAACCACCAGTGGCTTGCCGATGAATCTGCTCGATCCGCAAGGGCCCGTGGCTGCGGCCAATAGAACTATTTTGGTCGATTCGGTCTTCATCATGCTCGTGATCGTGGTGCCGACCATTTTCGCGATTCTGGCTTTCGCGTTCTGGTTTCGCGCCTCGAATCCGAGGGCGCGCTACCAGCCGGAGTTCGTCTATTCCGGCCGAGTCGAGATGGTGGTGTGGTCTATTCCGGCGCTCACCGTGATCCTGCTCGGCGGCGTCGCCTGGATCGGCTCGCACCAGCTCGATCCCGCCGCGCCCGTGCCGGGCACCGGCAGCCCAGTGCGGATCCAGGCGGTCTCGCTCGACTGGAAATGGCTGTTCATCTATCCGGACCAGCGCATCGCCACCGTCAACACGCTGACGGTGCCGGCCGGCGCCGAGCTGAATTTCCAGCTGACGTCATCGAGCGTGATGAACACGTTCTTCATCCCGCAGCTCGGCAGCATGATCTACACCATGAACGGCATGGTGACGAAGCTGAACCTGCGCGCCGACAACGAAGGCAAGCTTCAGGGCCTGTCCGCGCATTTCTCCGGCGACGGTTTCCCGGACATGATGTTCGACGTCAACGTGATCTCGCCGCTCGCCTTCCCGGACTGGGTGGCGAACACGGCGAAGACGGACGCGGTGCTGAACGAGGACAGCTACAAGAAGCTGATGCAGCAGGGCATTGAGAAGGGCAGGCCGGTCTACCGCCTCGACGATCCGCGCCTGTTCGATTTGATCGCGACCCAGCACATTCCGCCGGGGCCCGGGCCGGCCCTCGCGTCCGAAGCAGGCCGGTCGCACAGTGGAGGCCATGATGCTCGGTAAGCTCGATTGGTCGGCCATCCCGCTCGACCAGCCGATTCCGCTCGTCGCCGGCGCGGTGGTGCTTGTCGCGATCCTCGGCGTGCTGGGCTGGGTCGTGGTGAAGGGACATCTGCCCTATCTCTGGCACGAATGGATCACCAGCGTCGACCACAAGCGCATCGGTGTCATGTACATCCTGCTCGCCTCGGTCATGCTGCTGCGCGGCGGCAGCGACGCCATCATGATGCGGATCCAGCAGGCTGTGGCGTATCAATCGCAGGGCTATCTGCCGCCGGAGCACTACAACCAGATATTCTCCGCGCACGGCACCATCATGATCTTCTTCGTGGCGATGCCGTTCGTGATCGGGCTGATGAACCTCATCGTACCGCTCCAGCTCGGCGTGCGCGACGTCGCCTTCCCGACGCTCAATTCGGTCGGCTTCTGGCTGACGGCGACGGGTGCGCTCTTGGTCAATATCTCGCTCGTGGTCGGCGAATTCGCGCGCACCGGCTGGCTCGCCTTTCCGCCGCTGTCGGAACTGTCCTATTCGCCCGGCGTCGGCGTCGACTATTACGCCTGGTCGCTGCAGATCTCCGGCGTCGGCACGCTGGTGGCCGGCATCAATCTCGTCACCACCGTGCTGAAGCTGCGCACCAAGGGCATGAACTACCTGCGCATGCCGATGTTCTGCTGGACCACGCTGGCCTCGAACCTCCTCATCGTCGCGGCGTTCCCGATCCTTACCGCGACGCTGGCGATGCTGCTGCTCGACCGCTATCTCGGCTTCCACTTCTTCACCAACGAGGCCGGCGGCAACGTCATGATGTTCATGAACCTGATCTGGGCCTGGGGCCATCCCGAGGTCTACATCCTGGTGCTGCCCGCCTTCGGCATCTTCTCCGAGGTGGTCTCGACCTTCTCCGGCAAGGCGCTATTCGGCTACCGCTCCATGGTGCTCGCGACCATGGCGATCTGTGTCGTCTCCTTCATGGTCTGGCTGCACCACTTCTTCACGATGGGCGCAGGTCCCAACGTCAATGCCATCTTCGGCATCGCCAGCATGATCATTGCGATACCGACCGGCGTGAAGATCTACAATTGGCTGTTCACGATGTATGGCGGCCGCATCCGTTTTGCGACACCAATGTTGTGGTCGGTCGGCTTTATGGTGACGTTTCTCATCGGCGGACTGACCGGCGTGCTGCTCGCGGTGCCGCCGGCCGACTTCATGCTCCACAACAGCATGTTCCTGGTGGCGCACTTCCACAACGTGATCATCGGCGGCGTGCTGTTCGGTGTTTTTGCCGGCTTCGAGTACTGGTTCCCGAAGGCGTTCGGGTTCCGTCTCGACGAACGCTGGGGCAAGGCCGCGTTCTGGTTCACCTTCATCGGTTTCTTCATAACCTTCATGCCGCTCTACATTGCCGGCATGCTCGGCATGACCCGGCGCATGCAGCACTACGACGTCGCGGCCTGGCGGCCCTGGATGATCGTTGCGGCGGTCGGCGTGGCGGTGCTGACGATCGGGGTGATCTGTCAGATCGTGCAGCTCGTCGTCAGCATCCGCAATCGCGAGGCGTTGCGCGACCGCACCGGCGATCCCTGGGACGGGCGCTCGCTGGAATGGGCAACCTCGTCGCCGCCGCCGGTGTTCAACTTCGCCTTCAATCCCGATGTGCGCGGCGAGGACGCCTATTGGGATATGAAGGCGCGCGCGAGGCAGCAATCGCTCGCGCATAAGACGCCGGATTATCAGGATATCGAGATGCCCCGGAATTCCCCGACCGGATTCGTCTGTGCCTTCTTCGCCACCATCATGGGATTCGCGCTGATCTGGCACATCTGGTGGATGGTGATCCTGGGCGGCTTGGGCGCTTGGGCGACCTTCGTCGTGTTCGCCTGGCGCGACCATGACGAATACGTCATCCCGGCCGAGGAGGTCGCCCGCATCGACCGCAGCAACATCGAGGAACGGCGCAACCTCGTCAGCATGGCGGGAGCAGTCTGATGGCGATGACCGCGACCGCAAGCCACGCGCACGCCGATCCCCATCATATCGGCCTCGTCATCGAGCATCCCGGCCCCGCGCCGAAGCGGATCGTGACCGCCTACGGCTTCTGGATCTTCCTGCTCTCCGACATCGTGATGTTCTCCTGCTTCTTCGCGGCCTATGCGGTGCTGTCAGGCCAGACCGCCGGCGGCCCCAAGGGCGCGGAGATCTTCGAGCAGAGGAACGTGGCGATCGAGACGGTCTGCCTGCTGTTGTCGAGCTTCACCTGCGGCATGGCCAGCATCGCCGCCGACGTGCGCAACCGGTTCTGGTTTTATCTTAGCATGACCGTGACCTGCGTGCTCGGGCTGATATTCCTCGTTCTCGAGTTTCGCGAATTTGCCGACCTCATCGCGCGCGGCTATGGCCCGTCACGCAGTGCGTTCCTGACCGCGTTCTTCTCGTTGGTCGGCTGCCATGGCCTTCACGTCTCCGCCGGCGTGCTGTGGCTTCTCACCATGATGGCCCAGGTGTTCGCCAAGGGCTTTCGCGCAGACATCTTGCGCCGGATGACGTGCTTTGCGCTGTTCTGGCACGCGCTCGACATCGTCTGGGTCGCAGTGTTCTCCGTCGTTTACCTGCTCGGGAGCGCGCCATGAGTGAGCAGACGCATGGGATGGTCAAACGCGACCTCGCGCCGGGCGAGGAAGAAGAGCATAGCGTCGGCGCAAGGATCCTCGGTTACGTCGTCGGGCTCGTGCTCGCGCTGCTGCTCACGGCGACGTCGTTCTTCATCGCCGGCACGGACCTGGTCTGGCAGCCCTCGATTCCCGTCGCGCTGATCGTGCTCGCGATCGCACAGATGGGCGTGCATCTGGTGTTCTTCCTGCACATCACTACCGGCCCCGACAACACCAACAACGTGCTGGCGCTCGCCTTCGGGCTGCTGGTGGTGTTCCTGGTGGTCGGCGGCACGGTCTGGATCATGGCGAATCTCAACGCCAACATGCCGCCGATGGACCAGATCATGCGGATGCAGTGACAGCCGCGCAAAAAGAGAGAGCCGCTTGCTAGTGACAAGCGGCCCAAGTCTAGGGAGGAAACGCCCAAGCAAAGACAATCGGCCGGAGCCGGATTGCTGCCAAGGAAACGCTCGCGCAAGGGCGCTTGCGTTGGCATACAAATGCAGCAACCGCCGACGAAGTTCAATTCCGGATCAATACGGTCTCGGATTACCACTCACGGCTGCGTGAGGGAGCTTGCTCACCTTGGCCGGCGGCAATTGTAGGCCTTGCGGAAGCCGGCCGCCTGGGCGTCGTCCTCCGAGCAGAACCAGCGATCCGGTGTCGTGGTCGCGGGATAGCTCGGGCATCCCCGCAGATGGTAGATGCCGATATTGCCGGTGACGCGGGCGCGCACCGCGAGCTTGCCCTTGATGCTGCAGTTGGGGGGCATGGTCAGCTCCTCCGGAAACAGCACGGCGCGGATTTCCTTGTCGCGGTCCGGGCGGCAGGCGGTGCCCAGCAGCGCGCCGTCCTTCTTGCCGCTGCGGAAATCTTGCGGTGCAACAAAACAGCCCTTCCAGATCCCCGCCGCCGTCGTCTTGGCCTCGGTGGCTGCCGGCTTGACGTTGGCCTTCATCGGCTCGCGTGCGAGGGCAAAGCCGAGCTTGATCAGCTGCTCGTTCAGGCTGGCCTTGTCGCCTTCGGCCGTGCAGATGGCGCGGTGCCGCTTGCCAAAGCTCTTCTCGGGCCCGACATCGTCGCAGCGCACCGTTCGTTTGTTGATGAGCTTCGCGAGCTGGTCGCGGGCCTCGATGCCGCAGGTCCAGGCATCGGCTTTATTGTCTATACAGACCTGGTCGAGCTCCGGCGCGTCGACGCCGTCGAGCCGGTAGGTGACGTCGCCGAGCTGGACCGAGTTGCCGTCACGGGCCGTCGCGGCGCCGGTCAGCGCGGAAACTGGTCCGGACAAGGCCAGAAATCCGGACAAGGCGAGAAACGAAACGAGCGCAAAAGCGCGGGCGGCTGCAAAGATTTTCTGGAAGGACATACGGTCTCGCTATCGATGGCTCGTGCGCCCCGTTCCTAGCATCCGGATCTGGCGAGACCAATGGTCTGCGCCTCGCGAAGTGCAACATTCCGGCCCCGCAGCTTTACTCCGCCGTCGCTCTGCCCGTATCGTTTCGCCGGCCTCGCTGACCGCGCAAGGCCGAATCGCCCGGTAAGCGGCGAGGGGGAGGACAAGGTTGCGATGAAAGACCCTGTGGATGTCCTGATCATCGGCGCCGGCGCTTCGGGCGCGGCGGTGGCGTGGTCGCTGGCCGAGACCAAGATGCACATCCTCTGCCTGGAGCAGGGCGGCTGGATGAACCCGGCGGAATATCCCAGCACGGGCCGCGACTGGGAGGCCAAGTTCTACGGCGAATGGTCGTCGAGCCCGAACGTGCGCGGCCGGCCGGAGGACTACCCGATCAACGACGACAACTCTCCGATCAAGGTCGTGAACTACAACGCGGTCGGCGGCTCGACGGTGATGTACACCGCGCACTGGCCGCGGCTGCATCCCTCCGATTTCAAGGTGAAGACGCTCGATGGCGTCGCCGACGACTGGCCGATCGACTACGAGGCATTGACTCCGTTCTTCGAAGAGAACGACCGCATGATGGGCACGTCGGGCCTGTCAGGCGATCCGCTGTCGCCGCTGACGCATCCGCCGATGCCGCAGCAGCCGATGGGTCTGTCCGGCGCCATCATCGCCAAGGCCATGAACAAGCTCGGCTGGCACTGGTGGCCGTCGGACACCACGGTCGCGACGATGGACTACGAGGGCCGGGCGCGCTGCATCAATCTCGGGCATTGCACGCCGGCCTGCGCGCAAGGCGCAAAATCCTCCACCGACATCACCTATTGGCCGCATGCGATCCGTGCCGGCGTCGAGCTGCGCACGCATTGCCGGGTGCGCGAGATCACCACCGACGAGAACGGCATGGCCTCGGGCGTGGTCTATTACGACAAGGACGGCATCGAGCAGTTTCAGCCCGCGCATGTCGTCGTCATCGCCTGCAACGGCGTCGGCACGCCGCGGCTGCTGCTCAACTCGGCATCGGGCCGCTTCCCCAACGGGCTCGCCAATTCGTCGGGCCTCGTCGGCAAGAACCTGATGTTCCATCCCTATGCGCAGATCTACGGCTATGTGAAGGAGCCGACCGACTCTAACCGCGCGCCGCCGACCTGTCTGTGGAGCAAGCAATGGTATGACACCGACCTGTCGCGCGGTTTCGTGCGCGGCTATGGCGTTCAGTTCGTGCGCGGGGCCGGGCCGGTGTTCGAAGCGGTCGTGAGCGAGCAAAAGGGCATCTTGCCGTGGGGCGAGGATCACCACCGTGTCTTCCGCAAGCTCAACGGCCACCGGCTCGGTTTCTCCGCAATCTGCGAGGATCTGCCGGAGGAGCACAATCGTGTCACGCTCGATCCGGTGCTGAAGGACAGTCACGGCATTCCCGCGCCGAAGGTCGACTACACCATCAGCGAGAACAGCCGGAAGATGATGGAGCACGCGCTGGCGCGCGGCCGCGAGTTTCTTGAGACGGCCGGCGCGAGCGACATCTGCGTCAACTCGCCGATCCCCTGGGGCGGCTGGCACCTGCTCGGCACCGCGCGCATGGGCACCGACCCAGAGCGCTCCGTCGTCAACGAATGGGGCCGCTCGCACGACGTGAAGAACCTCTTCATCGTCGACGGCAGCATCTTCGTCACCTCGGGCGGCGTGAACCCGACCTCCACCATCCAGGCCCTCGCGCTCTACATCGCCGACCAGATGAAGCAGCGCCTCGCCAATTTGTTCGATTGAGGCTGTGATGTCCGCAGACAACCAACTGACACGCAGGCAGCGCGACGATCTCCGCGCTATCGCCGCGATGATCATCCCGGCCAGCGACGAGTACAAGGTGCCGGGCGCCGACGATCCCGCGATCCAGGCCGACATGCTGGCAACGCTCGGTCGCGATACCAAATTGGTGGCGGCGGCGCTGGATCATTTGGCGCGGCTCGCCGGGGGCCCGCTCGCCGAGCTCGATGCCGCCAGACGCGATGCGGTGGTGCACGAGTTTCGGAAGAGCGGCGGTGCCGCCGCGGCAACGCTCGTCCGTGTCGTACTGCAATGCTATTACCGCGACGACCGCGTGCTGGGCTCGCTGGGGCTCGACCTGCGCGCGCCATTCCCCAAGGGCCATGTGCTCCCAGAGGGGGACTGGTCGCTGCTCGATCCGGTCAAGGCGAGAGGTGGCTCGCTGAGGCGCCCGCCCTAGCCATCTGGGCAGCCCGGCGCTGCGCTCCAGGCGGGCCCTTGCGGCGGCGGGAACAGGCCACCATCTGTGTGAGCCTCAAGGACTCTTGCCATGTTGGACTTCACCTCAGATATCGCCGATGACGCACCGTCATCGCGAACGACGGCGTCTGGCCCGGCCGATGACCGGGCGCTGCTGGACGCCTATTCCAGTGCCGTGATCGACGTGACCGACCGGGTCGGGCCCGCGGTCGTGCGCGTCGAGACCGGCCCCAAGGTGTCGAACGGTCGCGAGCGCGGCGGGCTCGGCTCCGGCATCGTGATCTCGCCGGATGGGCTCGTGCTCACCAACAGCCATGTGGTCGGCACGTCGAAGGAGATCCGGCTGCGCGACGTCGAAGGCCATGTCGGCGACGCCCAGGTGCTCGGCGTTGATCCCGATACGGATCTGGCGCTGCTGCGTGCCAATGGCGTGCGGCACTTGCCCTATGCCGCGCTCGGCAATTCCAAGAGCCTGCGGCGCGGCCAGCTCGTGATCGCGATCGGCAATCCGCTCGGCTTCGAATCGACCGTGACGGCCGGCGTGGTCTCGGCGCTCGGCCGCTCGATCCGCTCGGTGAGCGGGCGCACCATCGAGGACGTGATCCAGACCGATGCCGCCCTCAATCCCGGCAATTCCGGCGGGCCGCTGGTGTCGTCGCATGCCGAGGTGATCGGCATCAACACCGCGATCATCAATGGCGCGCAAGGAATCTGTTTTGCGGTCGCCAGCAACACCGCGCAATTCGTGCTGTCGGAGATCATCCGCCACGGCTATGTCCGCCGCGCCTATATCGGTGTCGCCGGGCAGACCGCGCCGGTCCCGCGGCGGCACGCGGTGCTGGCCGGGGTCGAGAACAAGATGGGCGCGCTTCTGATGCAGATCGAGCCGGATGGACCAGCGGCGAAGGCAGGCCTGTTGCCCGGCGACGTCGTGATCAGGCTCGACGGCGTCGAGATCAATGGCGTCGACGATCTGATCCGCGTGCTCGACCGCGACCGGATCGGCCGCCGGCTCGCCATGGACGTGCTGCGCCTCGGCCGCCTCCGGGCGATCGATATCGACCCGATCGAGCGCAAGCCGGCGCGCTGAACCGGGCGATGACAGCGTGTATGTGCCTGACGCGGAGAGAGGCTGGCGCCTAGCCTCTACTCCGCCGCGGCGGCAAAGCGGCTGTTCTCCAGCTCCGCTTCCAGCCGCGCCGTCTCGGCCGCCGCCAGCCTGATGTTGGCCTCCTTGACGTGGCCGAAGCCGCGGATGGTCTCCGGCACGCGCGCAAGCCGCGCCAGCAGCGGGATCTGCTCCGCCTTCAGCCCTGTGATCCGCTGATCGATCATCGCCAGGTAATGCGCGATTAGCTTGCGCTCGGTCCGGCGCTCCTCGGTGCGGCCGAACGGATCGAACGCGGTGCCGCGCAGGAATTTCAGCCTGGCGAGCACGCGGAAGGCGTGGGTCATCCAGCTGCCGAACTCCTGCTTCTGCAGATGTCCGGTTGCCTTGTCGCGCTTGGCGAAGATCGGCGGTGCGAGGTGATACTTCAGCGTGAAGTCGCCGTCAAACTTCTCCGAGACTTGCTTGGCGAAGCTGCCGTCGGTGTAGAGCCGGGCGACTTCATATTCGTCCTTGTAGGACATCAGCTTGAACAGGTTCTTTGCGATCGCTTCGGTGAGCTCGGTTGACCCCGCCGAAGCCGTGCTCTCCGCCTTGCGCACCTTGGCGACGGCTGCGAGGTAGCGGTCGGCATAGGCCTTGTCCTGATAGAAGGTCAGGAATTCGGCGCGCGTCGCGATGATATCGTCGAGCGATTTCGCAGGCGCGGACGCTCTTGCCTTGAACTGGAGCACGCTGCGCACGCGCGACATGTCGTGGGCAGCGAGCCGGCCCCAGGTGAAGGCGAGCTTGTTCATCTCGATCGCAGCGCCGTTGATCTCGATGGCGCGGAGCAGGGCCTCCAGCGACAGCGGGATCGCGCCCTTCTGGAACGCAAAGCCGAGCATGAAGGGGTTGGTCGCGATGGAATCGCCCATCAGTGCCGCGGCAATGCCTGTCGCGTCGATGATGTCGAGGTTGTTGTCGCCGATAGCGTCGCGGAGCACGGTCTGCATCGCGCCCATCTCGAAATCGAGATCGGGGTTTTGCACGAAGCTCGCGGTCGGCTGCAGATCAGCGTTGATGTAGGCCTTGGTCACACCGCGCTCGGCGCGGCTCAGCGCCGTCGGGCCCGCGGAAACGATCATGTCGCAGCCGAGGATGACGTCAGCGCCGCCCGTGGTGATGCGGACCGCGGAAATATCTTCCGGCCTCCGTGCGATGCGGACATGGCTCATCACCGCGCCGTTCTTCTGCGACAGGCCGGTGAAGTCGAGCGCCGAGCAGCCGCGGCCGTCGACATGGGCAGCCATGCCGAGCAGGGCACCGATGGTGATGACGCCGGTGCCGCCGATGCCGGTGACGAGGATGTTGTAGGGCCCGTCCAGCTCACGCGCCGGCGGCAGCGGCAGATCCGCGAACAGCTGGCCGGAATCCACAGCCGAGGTCTTCATCCGCTTCAGCGAGCCGCCATGGACGGTGACGAAGCTCGGGCAAAAGCCCTCGACGCAGGAAAAGTCCTTGTTGCAGTTCGACTGGTCGATCTGGCGCTTGCGGCCGAATTCGGTCTCCAGCGGCTGCACCGAGACGCAGTTCGAGGCCTGCGAGCAATCGCCGCAACCTTCGCAAACGAGCTCGTTGATGAAGGCGCGCTTGGCGGGATCGGGATAGAGCCCGCGCTTACGGCGGCGGCGCTTCTCGGCGGCGCAGGTCTGGTCGTAGATGATGACCGTTAGGCCCTTGATATCGCGCAGCTCGCGCTGCACGGCATCGAGCTCGCGGCGGTGGTGGATGGTCGCGCCTTGCGGGAAGTATCCGCCTTGCGGATACTTTGTGGGATCGTCGGAGACGATCGCAAGCCGCTTGACGCCTTCGGCCCAGACTTGATGGGCGATCTGCGCGACGTTGAAGGCGCCTTCGGCGGGCTGGCCGCCGGTCATCGCCACGGCGTCGTTGTAGAGGATCTTGTAGGTGATGTTGATGCCGGCGGCCGAAGCCGCACGAAGGGCGAGCAGGCCGGAATGCGTGTAGGTGCCGTCGCCGAGATTCTGGAAGATGTGATTCTCGTTCGTGAAGGGCGACTGGCCGATCCAGTTCACGCCCTCGGCGCCCATATGCGAGATCAGATCCGTGCGGCGGGTCGGCATGCTCAGCGCCATGCCGTGGCAGCCGATGCCGGCCATGGCGCGGCTGCCCTCGGGCACCCGCGTCGAGGTGTTGTGCGGGCAGCCCGAGCAGAAGAACGGCGTGCGCGCGAGCTTGATCGGCGTGCTGGTCGTCACCGGGTTGTCGAAGGCCTCGAGCCTGGCGAGGCGCTGCTCCAGCACGGGACTGTGATGGCCGAGCTTGCGCAAGCGCGCCACCAGCGCGCCAGCGACGATGGTCGGCGTCAGCTCGCCCTCGCTCGGCAACAGCGGTGCGCCGCGCTCATCGCGCTTGCCGGTGACGGTCGGGCGCTTTGAGGCATCGACGTTGTAGAGGATCCGCATCAGCTGGTCTTCGATGAAGCCGCGCTTCTCCTCGACCACCAGCACGTCCTGAAGACCTTCAGCGAAACGTTTCGCGCCGCTTTCCTCCAGCGGCCAGGTCAAGGCAACCTTGTAGATGCGAAGGCCCAGGTCCTGCGCGTCCTTGTCGGTGATGCCGAGATCAACGAGCGCCTGGCGCAGGTCGAGATAGGCTTTTCCAGTCGCGACGATGCCGAGCCGCGCAGGCTTGGAATCGAGCACCATGCGGTCGAGCTGGTTGGCGCGGGCGAAGGCCTGCACTGCGGCCATCTTGGGGCCGAACAGGCGCTTCTCAGCCTCGAGCGGCGGATCGGGCCAGCGGATGTTGAGGCCGCCGGGCGGCATCTCGAAATCGTCGGGCACCACGATCTGGATGCGTTCAGGGTCGCTATAGATCGACGCGGAGCTCTCCACGGTCTCGCTGATCGCCTTGAAGCCGACCCAGCAGCCCGAGAAGCGCGACAGTGCAAAACCGTAGAGGCCGAGGTCGAGATAGTCCTGGAGCGTGGCAGGATTGATCACGGGAATCAGCGCCGCCGCGAACACCTGCTCGCTCTGATGCGCCAGCGTCGAGGACTGGCAGCCGTGGTCGTCGCCAGCGAGCGCCAGCACGCCGCCGTTGCGCGAGGTGCCGGCGGCATTGGCGTGCTTGAGCGCATCGACCGAGCGGTCGACGCCCGGGCCCTTGCCGTACCAGATGCCGAACACGCCATCGACCTTGGCGCCGGGAAACAGGCCGACCTGCTGGCTGCCCCAGACCGCAGTTGCGGCGAGGTCCTCGTTCAAACCAGGGACGAAAGCGATGTCGTGCTGCTGAAGGTGCGACTTCGCCCGCCACAACGCGTGGTCGTACATGCCGAGCGGGGAACCGCGATAGCCCGAGATGAAGCCGCCGGTGTTGAGGCCCTGAAGCCGGTCGCGTTCGCGCTGCAACATGGGCAGGCGGACCAGGGCCTGCGTGCCGGACAGGAAGATCCGCTTCGATTCGAGCCGGTATTTGTCGTCCAGCTCGACCTGCAACAGCGTCATTCGGAAGTCCTCGTCTTTCGTTCGGCGGGAGGTTTGCGGTGCGGGAGGAATCGCGGCTGCGCGATGCGAATTGTGACAGTCAAAAGGATGGGCCAGCGAAGTCAATATCGCTGGCCGCATCCGTGGCGCTCCTGCTAGTCATGGCTTGCACGCGGAGAGCGCCATGACTGCAAACGCATTCGACACCGAGATCACGGAGACGGCCGAGGCCCTGATCGGGCCGTGGCGTCAGCAACGCCAGATGCTGCAGGCGCAGACCTATGACGCGCACGCCTCGATCCATGACGACGCCACCGCGCAGAAGCTCGGCTTCAAGGGCGGCACGATCGAGGGCCCGACGCATTTCAGCCAGTTCGCTCCGCTCGGCGAGCGGCTGTGGGGGCAGGCTTGGTTCGAGATAGGCTGCCTTTCAGCACATTACCGCAGCGTCTGCTATGAGGGCGAAGAGGTGCAGGCGATCCTGGCGAAGCCATTGCCCGGCACCCGCCAGTGCCAGATCCAGATGGTCAAGCGCGACGGCACTGAGGTGCTGCGCGGCACGGCATCAGTCGGCGATTTGCCGGTTGCAACGGCGCTCGAGGCGCGCCTTGGCGAGCTCAAGCCGCTCACTGATCCCGTGATCTTGCGCGATGTGAAGGTGGCGCAGACCAGCAAGCGGCAGTCGGTGCGCATGGCGTTCGACCAGAACATGGGCGACCTCTATCCGTTCTCGCTGAGGCAGAAGCTCGCCGTCATCACCGAAAGCTCGCCGTACTATTCGGGCGCGGATAATCCGTGGGGCAAGCCCATCATCCCGATGGAGATGCTGAGCGTGCTGTTCCAGTACCGCTCCAAGGACGATCCGCTGCCGGCCAAGGGCCCGGCCGTCGGCCTGTTCGCCGACCAGGAGATCCGCCTGCTGAAGGGTCCACTTTTCGAGGGCGAGGAATACGAGGTCGAGCGCGAAGTGGTCGCGCTGTCCGGCAGCCGCCGCACCGAAAGCGCCTGGGTCAAGACGCGCGTGTTCGACAAGGCGGGCACGATGGTGGCGGCCATGCTGCTGAACATGGCGACGCTGAAGGAGTCTTACGCCCCGTATGAGGAAGAGCATCGGCAGTTGTATGGGGCGGGTCGGTAGCCTCTGCTCGTCATTCCGGGGCGCGCGTAGCGCGAACCCGGAATCCATTTCACCTCGCGTACCGCGGCCCGATGGATTCCGGGCTCGACGCTGGCGCGTCGGCCCGGAATGACGGAGGAAGCCGCTTATCTCTT
Source organism: Bradyrhizobium sp. BRP20 (assembly GCF_020194215.1). Taxonomy (NCBI): domain Bacteria; kingdom Pseudomonadati; phylum Pseudomonadota; class Alphaproteobacteria; order Hyphomicrobiales; family Nitrobacteraceae; genus Bradyrhizobium; species Bradyrhizobium sp. BRP20. The sequence continues at coordinate 161,450 of NZ_JADYVY010000007.1, forward strand.
AAGCAGATGCACGGCGCGAAGCCGTCGCACAGGGAATAAGCAGGCGCCGATCGCCGGCGTAACCTTCTGACTAGACGACAAATTCCCTCGCTACCCGCGCTCAACCGCAATTGTACACAATGGCACGGCGCTTGCAGAACTCCCGGCCAGGAGAGTTCTCGCGGGGCCGTCATGTTGAACTCAGCCAAGCCGACCAAGGGCGTCGTCAGCGCCGAGCCCGAGCCGATCGCGCTCGACTGGCCCGCCACCGCGCTCCTCATCATCGACATGCAGCGCGACTTCATGGAGCCCGGCGGCTTCGGCGAGACGCTGGGCAACGACGTCAGCCAGCTCGCGCGCGCGGTGAAGCCGATCGGCGCGGTGCTGGCGGCCGCGCGCGACACCGGCATGCTGGTCATCCACACGCGGGAGGGGCATCTGCCCGATCTCTCCGATGCGCCGCCGGCCAAGGTCGAGCGCGGCGCGCCGAGCCTTCGCATCGGCGATCCTGGTCCGATGGGCCGCATCCTCATTCGCGGCGAGGCCGGCCACGACATCATTCCCGAGCTCTATCCGCTCGACAGCGAAATCGTGATCGACAAGCCCGGCAAGGGGGCGTTCTACGCGACCGAGCTCGGCGAGGTCCTGGAAAAATACGGCATCGAGAATTTGCTGGTGTGCGGCGTCACCACCGAAGTGTGCGTCAACACCACGGTGCGCGAGGCCAACGACCGCGGCTATCGCTGCGTCGTCATCGCCGACGGCTGCGCGTCCTACTTCCCCGAGTTTCACGAGATGGGCCTGAAGATGATCAAGGCCCAGGGCGGCATCTTCGGTTGGGTCGCGGATTCAGCCGCAGTTCTGGAGGCAATGAAGGTTTCGACCACATAGGGGTATATCATGAGCACATTGACGGGGGCGGCCGGCAGTTCTGATCTGAACAAGTTCGACTTCAAGCCGGCGCTATGGACGTCGGGCGACTGGAACGCGTTGTTCGGCTTCGGCACCAACATCCTCGTCAACATGTTGGTGCTCACGGGCCTGTTGCGCTTCGTGCTGAAGATGCCCAACAGCCTCGTGTTCGGCCGCATCCTGCCCGCGCTCGGGCTGATGATGTGTCTCTCCACCTTCTATTACGCCTATCTCGCCTATCGCCTGGCCCAGAAGACCGGCCGCAACGACGTCTGCGCGCTGCCGTCGGGCGTCAGCGTGCCGCACATGTTCATCGTGACCTTCGTGATCATGCTGCCGATCACGCTCAAGACCGGCGATCCGCTCAAGGGGTGGTCGGCGGGCCTCGTCTGGGTATTCTTCCAGAGCTTCATCCTGATGATCGGCGGCTTCATCGCGCCGTTCATCCGCAAGATCACGCCGCGCGCGGCGCTGCTCGGCACGCTCGCAGGGGTCTCCGTCACCTTCATCTCGATGCGGCCAGCGTTAGAGATGTACATGACGCCGCAGATCGGTCTCGTCTGCTTCGCCATCATCCTGGTGAGCTGGTTCGGCGGCGTGAAGTATTGGCGCGGCATTCCCGCGGGCCTCGTCGCAATCGCGGCCGGCATGATCATCGCCTGGGGCTCGAACCTGTTCGGGCTCGGCCTCGGCGGCCTGAGCATCGCGGGCGTCGGTGCGGCCTTCGCCAATTTCGGCTTCTCGGTGCCGATCCCGGCGTTTGGCTACGTCTTCTCCGGCTTCGAATTCCTCGGCATCATCCTGGTCACGGCCATTCCGTTCGGCATCTACGAGCTCGTCGAGGCCATGGACAATGTCGAGAGCGCGGAAGCGGCCGGCGACGACTATCCGACCACGCGCGTGCTCACCGCCGACGGCGTCGTCAGCCTGATCGGCTGCCTGATGGGCAATCCTTTCATCAACGCGGTCTATATCGGCCATCCCGGCTGGAAGGCGATGGGCGGCCGAATCGGCTATTCGGCTGCGACCGGCATCATGGTGGTGGTGCTGTCCTGGTTCGGCATCATCTCGGTGCTGCTGGCGCTGGTGCCCGTGGTCGCGATCTCTCCGATCCTGCTCTACATCGGCATGCTGATCGGCGCGCAGGCGTTCCAGACCACGCCGGTCAAGCACGCGCCTGCGATCGTGCTGGCACTGACCCCGCACCTTGCCGCCTGGGCCAAGCTCCAGATCGATACGATGCTGGCCTCCACCATGACTGCGGCAGCAACCGTCGGCGGGATGGCGGCCGACAAGGCCGACGCGGTCAAGACCGCAGCGGTGGCGGCGCTGCCGCAGCAGGGCGTGTTCTATCACGGCCTCGAAGTCATGGGCGGCGGCTCCATCCTCGGCGGCCTCATCCTCGGCGCTATCGGTGTCTTCATCATCGAGCGCGATTTCGAGAAGGCCTCCGCCTTTGCGCTGGTCGGGGCGATCCTGACCTATTTCGGCTTCATGCATGGCGAGGCCGTCGGCATCGGCGGCGGCTTTGGCGTGACCCCCGCGGTCGCGCTGGCCTACGCCGTGATGGCGGCAGGCCTATTCGCCGCCAGCAAGCTCGGCGCCAGCGAACACTATGCCGCGCATCCGGAGATGTCGGCCGCGCCGGCGGAATAGGCCCGGCTTTCACTTCGAGGAAACGGCCGGGCGATCGCCCGGCCGCTTCTGTTTCAGGGGCGTACCGCCGGCGTTTCCATCGGCAGGCCGCGCGCCCGCGACATCAGGTACAGTTCGAGTGCGACCAACTCGGGTGAGCCGTAATCATAGGCCTGGGCGCGGACACCGCTCATGCAGCTGCGCAGCCGTCGCTCCAGCGAGCCCAGCGTCTGCCATTCCAGTCGATACAGCGGATAGCCGGTCGGCTGTCCTTGCGTGATCGGAGCGCCCGCGAGGCGCTTGTCGAAATTGTCGTCATGGCAGTTGGTGCAGGCAAGGTTGAGCTGGCCTTCGCGCTGCATGAAGAGGTCGCGGCCCTGGTCGACAAACGGCTTGAGTTGCGGATCGTCGCCGGTCGTGATCGGATTGCCACGCGACTGGTGGGCGACGAAGGCGGACAATGCGAGCAGGTCGCGGGTCTCGTAAGGTAGCGGCGTCGCCTGCTGATGATTGGCCCGGCAGAGATTGATGCGCTGGTCGAGCGTGACGGGACGGCCGAGGGCCTTGTCGAAGGCAGGATAACGCGCCGCGACGCCCTTCATGCTGGTGCGCGCATCGCCATGACAATCGGCGCATGCCCTGTCGGCGCTGCCGGTCTTCTTCTTCCACAGCTGCTCGCCGTCGAGCACGAACAGCATGCCGGGATTGGCGGTGTCGTCGTCCTGCATCGCCCGGGTGTCCGGGCCCATGAAGGCATAGCCGGAGCGGCGCGCATCGGGCGGGATCTCTGCGGCGAGCAGGGCTGGGCCCGTGACGAGGAATATCGCCGCCGCCGCTATCGCGCGCCAAGCGATCATTCGACCCTGATCGATGCGGATGCGGTGGACGAATAGCCGTTGTCGCCAATCCACTCGAACTCGAACTTGCCGCTCTCCTTGGCCACCGTGAAGAACGACAAATATGGGTTCGCCGCGATCGCCGGAAACAGGTCGGCACGAAAGATTTCGGCGCCGTTGTAGCGGCAGATGAAGCTCGTGATGATGTCGCGCGGCACGAGCTTGCCGTCCGCGGTATGGCGGAATCCTGTTTCCATGATGTGCGAGGTCAGCGTGCGGATCTCGATGATCTCGCCGCGTTTGGCTTTCGAGGGAACGTTGATGAGGGCGGCCATCAGTTCATCTCCTCGGTGCAGGCCGCCAGCGTCACGACGACATCGGCGGCAACCTGCCAGAACGTGTCGTCGGACAGGCGCGCGATCGCGACCACCTTCTGGGTGTCGGCGAGCCGGATCCGGGTCGAGACCTGGGCGCGGCCGGAGGAAGGACCAAGATAGAAATTGCCGATGTTCGGCTGCGGGTTCTTCTCGTTGAAGACGTGGATGCTCTTGACGTGGTCGTCCGCCGTCATCGGGCTTGCAACGCTGACAGTTATCGGCACCGTATTGCCGTTCTCGACCAGCGGCGGAATGTCGAGCCTGATCCTGCCGCTGCGAAGCTGGGCTTCGCCGACGAGGTTACGGATCGCAGCGTTGAGCATCGCCGGCGTCGCTTGAAGCGGCCGCAGCGTCACGATCGGGACCGTGCCGGCGACTGTCACGCCTCCGGCGAGGTTCAAGAATTGTCGTCGCGTGGTTGGCATGAAACCTAGTCCCGAAGCGTTGCAAGAAAAGCCACGATGTCCTCGATCTCCGCAGCCGACAGGATCGGCTTGCCGGCGAAGTTGCGTCCGACGCGGACGAGGCCGTCGTTGCGATAATAGGACGGCATGATGGTGTCCGGATTGAAGCGCGAGGCATCGACCAGTCGAAGCCGCAACTGGCTCGCGGACCACCGGTTCCCGGCACCGGCAAGATCAGGCGCGAGGTCGCCCTGGAACCGCGTTTCCGGAAATGGGCCGGAATGGCAGAGGATGCAGGTCGTCGTGCGTGCGAGCACCAGCGCGCGCCCACGCGTGGCATCGCTGGGCGAGCCGGTGAGCGAGGCGGGAATGCCGTCGCCGACGATTGTGTAGGGCACGAGCTCGTCCGCGCTCGCGCTGCAGGCGAGGCTGGCAGAGATCAGCGCTGCGATATGGATCGGTGCTCTAGCCAAAGGTGTCCGCCGTGATGGTTTCAAACCAGCGCTCGGCCTCGTCCGCCTCGCGGGCGCGCAATTCGCGCGGCGCGTCGACCGGGCTGGTGGCGCCGCCCTCGACCTCGGCGAAGATGTCGCCCCTGGGCTCGTAATTGCCGGCCAGCGAAAAGCCGTAACCGGGCGCGACGACGTTGTAGCAGACGCCTGTCAGGCGTGGCGCCTCCGGTGCGCGGCCTGCAAGGAGATTCATGATCGCTCCAGCACAGGCCTTGCCTTGCGCGCTCGCAGCGGATGCCGATTTGGGAATGCCGCCGCCGAGGCAGGCATCGCCGATGACGTGGACGTTCGAAACGAGTTTCGACTCGAACGTGACGGGATCGATCGGGCACCAGCCCGTCGCGTCCGCAGCGCCCGCGATGGCGGCGATGCGCCCCGCGCGCTGCGGCGGGATGACGTTGGCGACGTCAGGGGTGTAGTTGCCGAACTCCGTGACGATGGTTCGCATCGTCGGATCGACCGAGGTGACGCGGCCGCCTTGCGACAGTGCGACGCGCTCGATCATGTCGCCATAGAGCTCCTTCCACGCTTTCTCGAACAGCCGCTGCTGAGAGAACGCGTCCTTGGCATCGAGGATCAGAACTTTCGACCGCGGCTTTCTCGACTTCAGGTAATGCGCGATCAGGCTCGCGCGCTCGTAGGGCGCTGGCGGGCACCGGGAAGGATTGGCCGGGATCGCAATGGCGACCGTGCCGCCATCCGCCATCGCTTCCAATTGCCGGCGCAGCAAAAGCGTTTGCGCGCCGGCCTTCCAGCCGTGCGGCATCGTCTCCGATGCGGCGTCGTCGTAGCCGGGCAGGGCTTCGAAATGGAAGTCGATGCCGGGCGAGAGCACGAGGCGGTCATAGCCGAACGTGGTGCCATCCCCCGTCGTCACACGACGCGTTTGCGTGTCGATGCCCGTCGCAGCCTGGATGACGATGCTGATGCCCCCGGCGGCAAGCTTGTCATAGGCGAACTGCTGCGCCTCGATCTCGCGCAGGCCCGCGATCACCTCGTTGCTGAATGGACAGGAGATGTAGGTCTGGTTCGGCTCGATCAGGGTGACCTGCAATTTAGCATCGGCGCGCGCGAGCGCGCGGGCGCAAGCCGCGCCGCCGAAGCCGCCGCCGACCACGACGACGCGGCCCGCCGATTGCGCGCGCAGGATCGAAGGGGCGGCGAGCGATGTAGCCGCGACGGCGATGCCGAGGACGGCATTCCGCCGCGTCACCGGCGCATTCATGAGACCTGTCCGGAAAATGCTGCGGCGGCCGATACGGCCGCCGCGATTTGTCCTTTGAGCATGATCTTTTCGGACAACCGCTCCACACTTCTCCGGATCATGCCTTACGCGAAGGTGATGTTCTGGTCGCGCAGCGGCACATGGCGGATGCGCTTGCCGGTCGCGGCGAAATACGCGTTCAGCACCGCCGGCGCCGCGATGCCGATGGTCGGCTCGCCGACGCCACCCCAGAACCCGCCGCTCGGCACCATCACCGCCTCCACCTTCGGCATCTCGTTGATGCGCATCGAGTTGTAGGTGTCGAAGTTGGTCTGCTCGATCTTGCCGTCCTTCACCGTGCAGCCGCCGTAGAACAGCGCGGAGAGGCCATAGACGAAGGAGCCGGCGACCTGTCGCTCCACCTGCGCCGGATTGACGACGTAGCCGGGATCGGTGGAGGCGACGATGCGATGCACCTTGATCTTGTTGGCGTCGGTCACCGAGATCTCGGCGGCGCCGGCGACATAGCTGCCATAGCCCATCACCTGCGCGATGCCGCGATAGACGCCTTGCGGCGCCGGCGTGGTCCAGCCGATCTTCTCGGCCACCGCATTGAGCACCGCGAGGTGCTTGGGGTGGTTGCCCATCAGCTTGCGACGGAATTCGAGGGGGTCCTGGCCTGCGGCATGGGCGAGCTCGTCCATGAAGCATTCCATGTAGATCGCGTTGTGGTTGACGTTGACGCCGCGCCAGAAGCCGGGCGGGACGTGCGGGTTGCGCATCGCATGCTCGACCAGAAGGTTCGGCACCGAATAGCCGAATGCGGCTTCGCCGGATTGGGCGACGCCCTGGAATGCCGCGGGATCCATGCCGTTCTGCAACGCTTCGGGGCGGAGCGAGAACAGGATCGATTGCCCGGACAGGCGGTAGTGCAGCGCGATCAGGTTGTTGTTAGCATCGAACGCGCCGGTCATCTTGCACTGGGTGATCGGGTGATACCTGCCGTGCGCCATGTCCTCTTCGCGCGACCACAGCAGCTTGATCGGCGTGCCCGGCATCTGCTTGGCGATCATAACCGCCTGGCGGACATAGTCGGTCTGGCCGCGCCGGCCGAAGCCGCCGCCTAACATCACCTTGTGCACGTCGCACTTCTCCGGCGGCAGGCCGGACGCTTCCAGCACCGCTGCAAACGCCGCCTCGCCGTTCTGCGTGCCGCACCAGACCTCGCATCGGTCCGCCGTGTAGAGCGCGGTGGCATTCATCGGCTCCATCGTGGCGTGGTTCTGGTAGGGATAGGAGTAGACGGCCTCGACCTTCTTGGCGGCGCCGGCAATCGCGGCCTTCGCGTCGCCGTTCTTGTTGCCGACATAGGCCGGCTGCGCATTGTCGAGGCCCTCGGCCAGCCATTTCGCAATCGACTCGCTGGAGACTTTTGCGTTGTCGCCTTCGTCCCAGACGATCGGCAGTGCTTCCAGCGCGGTCTTGGCGTGCCACCAGGTGTCGGCGACGACCGCGACGGCGGTGTCGCCGACCCTGACGACCTTCTTGACGCCTTTCATGTTGGCGATCTTGGCTTCGTCAAAGCTCTTCAGCTTGCCGCCGAACACCGGGCAGTCCTTGATCGCAGCGTTCAGCATGCCCGGCAGCTTGACGTCGACGCCGTAGATCATCGCGCCGGTGGTCTTGTCGACCGTGTCGAGCCGATTGACGCCCTTGCCGATCAGCTTCCAGTCCTTCGGATCCTTCAGCTTGACGTCCGCCGGCGGCGTCAGCTTCGCCGCAGCTTCGGCGACCTTGCCATAGGTCGTGGTCCGGCCCGAGGGCGTATGGGTGATGACGCTGTTCTGGGCCCTGCATTCGGAGGCCGGCACCTTCCAGGCGTCGGCTGCGGCCTGGATCAGCATCACGCGCGCGGTGGCGCCGCCCTTGCGGACATAGTCCTGCGAGGAGCGGATGCCGCGGCTGCCGCCAGTCGAGAAATCGCCCCAGACGCGCTTGCGCGCGACGCTCTGGCCGGGCGTCGGATATTCGGTCGTGACCTTGGTCCAGTCGCATTCGAGCTCCTCGGCAACGAGCTGGGCGAGGCCGGTCAGCGAGCCCTGGCCCATCTCCGAGCGGGCGATGCGGATCACCACGGTGTCGTCGGGCCTGACCACGACCCAGGCGCCGATCTCCGGCGAGCCGTCGGCGGCGCGGACCACGGCGGGGCCGCCGAAGGGCAGGTCGAGGCCGATGGCAAGGCCGGCACCGACCGCAGCGGTGCCGATGACGAAGGCGCGGCGGTTGAGCCGCGGCGATATATGCTTGTTCATGTGGGGATTTCCTTACGCGCTCGCGATCGTGTGGATCGCCTCGCGCACCTGCTGGAAGGTGCCGCAGCGGCAGATATTCGTGATGGCCTCGTCGATGTCGGCGTCGGTCGGCTTCGGCTTCTCGTTCAAGAGCGCGGCCACCGCCATGATCATGCCGCTCTGGCAATAGCCGCATTGCGGCACGTCCTGGGCGATCCAGGCCTCCTGCACCTTGTGCAGCGTATTGCCCGAGGCGAGCCCCTCGATGGTGGTGATCTGCTTGCCCTCGGCCTCGCTGACCGAGACGCCGCAGGAGCGCATCGCAACGCCGTCGAGGTGAACCGTGCAGGCACCGCATTGTGCAATGCCGCAACCGTATTTGGTGCCGGTCAGGCCGGCATTCTCGCGGATCGCCCAAAGCAGCGGCGTATCCGGCTCGACGTCGAGCGTGAAGGGTTTTCCGTTGATTGTTAGGTTTGCCATCGCAAGTCCCCTGATTGGCCCAATCCACCGATTGAACTCAGGGGCGCAATGTGTGCGGCAAACTGGAACGGTTCAAATCAATAGTCCGAGGTTCAAATCAACAAACCGAGCGCGACCAGGGCGCATGGCCCCCGCTCTGGGTATGGACCGGGACGCCGTTTTGGCTCATCCCTTCGCAATCGATTCGGGTTGAGGCCTTGTTCCGAGGGCGCCAATCCGCGGCTTGAGGCGACGTCCGGCTGTGAATGCCGGTTCCAGGGCCCCGCGCGGCTTGCGCTGCGGCGACAGTTTGTCCCTATTGCCGGGGTGCAAGTCGCGGGCGCTTTGGTACACTGCGCCGACGCAAAAGGAGTTCCATGAACGTGCCGAGTCCCTGCAACGTACTGATGCTCTACCCGCTGTTCTCGGCAGAGTCCTTCTGGACCTTCGGCGAATCCTGCAAAGTGCTGGGCGTCAAGCGCCCGGCCGCCCCCCTGGGCCTGATCACCGTCGCCGCGATGCTGCCCGAGAGCTGGACCGTCCGGCTGATCGATTGCAACACCGCGCCGTTCGGGGAGGAGGATCTCGCCTGGGCCGACGTCGTCTTCACCGGCGGAATGTTGCCCCAGCAGGCCGACACGTTGCGTCTGATCGAGCTCTGCCGCGCTGCCGGCAAGCCGGTCGTGGTCGGCGGACCCGACCCCACCTCGAGCCCCCATATCTATGAACGGGCCGATTTCCGGGTGCTCGGCGAGGCCGAGAGCGTCATGAACGAATTCATCGCGGCCTGGGAGAGCGGCGCGCGATCCGGCCTCTTCACCGCACCGAAGTTCCAGGCCGACGTCACCAAGACGCCGGTGCCGCGTTTCGACCTGCTCAAGTTCGAGGACTATCTCTATCTCGGTGTGCAATATTCGCGCGGCTGTCCCTTCACCTGCGAGTTCTGCGACATCATCGAGCTCTACGGGCGCGTGCCGCGGACCAAGACGATCGAGCAGATGTTCGTCGAGCTCGAGACGCTCTACAAGATGGGCTATCGCGGCCATCTCGACTTCGTCGACGACAATTTCATCGGCAACAAGAAGTCGCTACGGCAGTTCCTGCCGAAGCTCGCCGAATGGCAGCGCACGCACGGCTATCCGTTCGAATTCTCCACGGAAGCCTCGGTCAATCTCGCCGACGACCCGGAGCTGTTGGAGCTGATGGGTGCGGCCAATTTCTTCGGCATCTTCGTCGGCATCGAAAGTCCGGACCCGGCGACGCTGGTCGCGATGCGCAAGAAGCAGAACACGCGGCGCAACATCGCCGAGAGCATCCACAAGATCTACGCCGCCGGCATGCTCGTCACCGCGGGCTTCATCGTTGGCTTCGACAACGAGAAGGTCTCGATGGCGGAGGCGATGATCGACTTCATCGAGGAGGCGGCAATCCCCGTCGCCATGGTCGGCCTGCTCTATGCCTTGCCCAACACGCAGCTCACGCGCCGGCTGGAGCGCGAAGGCCGGCTGCATTCCGGGCACGACGTGGCGCCGACGATTGGCGCCGATCAGTGCACGGCGGGCATCAATTTCGATCCGGTCCGCCCGTTGCGCGACATCCTGACGGACTACAAGCGGGTGCTGGAACACATCTACAGCCCGGCGGCCTATGCAGCACGTGTCGACCGCCTGATGACGCTGCTCGACCGGTCGAGGCAGCGTTCCGAGCTTGCCGAAGGCGATATCCGCTCCAAGCTCGGAGCCATGGAGACCGTGCACAAGGTGGTGTCCGCGCTTCCTGAGGCGCGGGGGCCGCTCTGGCAGACCTTCATGAACTGCGCCAAGCGCGACACGTCATCGGCGCGCATCGCCGTGCAGATGATCGCGGCCTATGCGCATCTCGGACCGTACTCGCGCAAGGTCATCGCGGCGATCGACCAGCGCCTGGCCGCGCTGGACAACGAGGCCGTCTCTCCTGTGGCTGTCGGCGTGACGGCGGCCTGAGGCCTTACTTCACGGCGAGCCGCAGGAAGCTCATCACGCTGCCGAGCGCGGCAAAGCCCGCGCCGAGCGCCAGCGCCAGCGTCGCGCCCTCGTGGCCAGCGAGTGCGAAGCAGGCGGCGGCGAGCGCCGCGCCAGTGGTCTGCCCAGTTAGGCGCGCGGTCGCGACGATGCCGGAGGCGCTGCCGCTGCGGTGCGGCGGCGCGCTTGCCATCACCGCCTTCATGTTCGGCGCCTGGAAGAAGCCGAAGCCCATGCCGCAGATCACCATCCGCCAGATGATGTCGGCAATGGCGGGATTGGGCGGCAGCGTCGCCAGCAGCGCCATGCCGAGACCGAGCAGCACGAGCCCGATGCCGCCGAGCAGGCCGACGGCATGGCGGTCGGAGAGGCGGCCTGCGATCGGCGCCATGATGCCGACCACCAGCGGCCAGGGCGTCATGAAGAAGCCGGTCTCGACCTGCGAGCGGCCGAGCACATCCTCGAAATAGAACGGCAGCGAGACGAAGGCGAGGCCCTGGACGGCGAAGGAGCACACCGCCGTCGCCGCCGACAGCGCGAACATCGGCCTGGCGAACAGGTCGATCGGCAGCATCGGCGCGGGATGATCGGCGTGGCGGCGGGTCAGGATCACGCCGAGCACGAGGGCTGTGACCAGCTCGATGCCGACCACGAATGGCGACAGATTGTGCGCGGCGCTGCCGATGCCGGTGATGAACAGGCCGAGGCAGGCGGTGGCCAGGATCGCGCCGAGCAAGTCGAAGCCGTGATCAGCGCGCGGGGTCTTCGGCAGCATGGCAAAGCCGATGCCGATGGCGATGAGGCCGAAGGGGATGTTGACGGCGAACAGCCACGGCCACGGGCCGAAGGCGAGGATGGCGGAGGCGATCGAGGGCCCGAAGGTGAAGGCGGTCGCGACCACGAGCGCGTTGTGACCGAAGCCGCGGCCGAGCATGCGGCCGGGATAGACGAAGCGCACCAGCGCCGTGTTGACGCTCATGATGCCGCTCGCGCCCAGCCCTTGCAGCGTGCGCGCCAGCAACAGGCTGTCGAGCGACCATGCCACCGCGCAGAACAGCGAGGCAATGGTGAACAGGATCAGTCCCCCGAGATAGATGCGCTGGTGCCCGACGATCTCGCCGAGCGCTCCCAGCGGCAAGAGCGTCGCCACCAGCGCGATCTGGTAGACGTTGACGACCCAGACCGACTGCTCCGGCGTGACGTGCAGGTCGGCGGCGATGGCGGGCAGGGCGATGTTGGCAATGGCAGTGTCGAGCGAGGCCATCGCGAGCGCAGTGAAGATCGCGGCAACCGCCCAGCGCCGCTGCGTCGACGGAAGACCGTCGGCGGTGGGATTGTCGGGCTCGCGCGCGGCGGCAGGTAACGTGATCGTCATTTTTGTTGGCGCGCTGCTCCGGCGGCGTAGCCATGGGGGACGTTCGGCATGTACTACGGAGGCGCCGGCTTCCACAGGCGCAAGCTTGCATGCTGTGTATGCGCGAAGGTCAGGCGATGCGGCTGCGCTGCGAGCGCAGGGCCAAATGAAAAGAGTCGAAAAACAACCCCATGCACAGTAGGAGGCCCTTTGATCGACAAGGCATTTTCCTGCCGTGTCGAAAACGGCGGTCGCAGCCGCAATCAAGTTGACCCGTCGGGCAAAACACTAGCAGGATGCCAGCGTGCCGGCGATCGGCCGGGAGCAGGCCGCATGCGCGTCCTGCGCGCGCCGCCTCCACCACGCCGACGTTGAGACAGATCAACACTCGACCTGCGCGGCCGCCCGAACTTTCCATCAGCGCATCGATGGAAGGGCGGCTACATGCAGATTCTGCTCAGGGAAATCCGGAATACCCCTTTGCTCTGGATGCTGGCCTTCGTGCCCATCGTGCTGGTGGCCGAGGCGGTGGCGCCGCATTCCCACACGCTGCTGTTCGTGCTCGCGGTGCTGGCCATCGTTCCGCTGGCGGCGCTGCTCAGCCACGCCACCGAGGCGGTCGCCGCCAAGACTGGCGATGCCGTGGGCGGATTGCTCAATGCAACGCTCGGCAATCTGACCGAGCTGATCATCGCCATCACGGCGCTGCGCGCCGGCCAGTACATGCTGGTGAAGGCCTCGATCGCGGGCGCGATCGTCACCAACGCGGTGTTCATGCTGGGCGCCTGCCTGTTGCTGGGCGGCCTGCGCTATCATGTGCAGGAATATAACCGCGCCGGTGCGCGGCTCTCGTCCGGCCTGTTGCTGATGGCGACCGTCGCGCTGCTTGCGCCTTCGGCGGTCGCCGATCTCGACCACCTGCCGCAGGGCGGGGGCATCCTCAACAAGCTCAGCCTCGGCATTTCGGTCCTGCTCATCACAGCTTACGGGCTCGGCCTGTTGTTCTCGCTTCGAACGCACAAGGAATTGTTCGCAAGCGCCGGTCACGGCGACGACGACAAGGAGGCGCACTGGCCGATCGGAACGGCCGTCGGCACGCTGCTGGTCGTCACCGTGCTGGTCGCGCTGGTCAGCGAGATCTTCGTGGAATCGGTGCAGAAGGCGGCGGAAACCTTCGGAATGAGCCCGGCCTTCGTCGGCTTCATCGTCGTCTCGCTGGTCGGCGCCGCCGCGGAATTCGCGGTGGCCTTCGCCGCGGCACGCAAGGACCGGCTCGACATGGCCGTCAGCATTGCGCTCGGCAGCGCCTCGCAGATCGCGTTGTTCGTCGCACCCGCTTTGGTGCTGCTCAGCTATGTCGTGGGGCCGAAGCCGATGGACCTGCAGTTCTGGCCGGGCGCGGTCACCATGATGATGATCGCGACGGTGACGTCGGCCTTCATCACGGCCAGCGGGCGCTCGGCCTGGTTCGTCGGCGCCCTGCTGATCTTCATCTATTCCGTGTTCGCGCTGACGCTGTACGTGGTCCCGCCGGCGGGGCAGGGGTGAAGTTCGGTGCCCCTCGATCTCGCTCCGGCAGGCTATTGGTCGTACGAGAAAATGTCGGCTCCAGGCCGCGATCGTCGGCGTCAGCTCGGGTGCATGGCGGCGCGATGCGCAGGGATCAGCAAACCGCGAAGGTTAGGCGTGCTTCGTCGAACCCACCTTACGGCACAAACGTGCTGAGCTCGTAGACGACGACCGCAGCGCCGAGGCAGCGCCGCCAGGGATTCACGCCGCGGATAATCTCATCGGCGCCCCAAATCACTAGTCCGCTTTTAAAGACGATTGTCAGGGCGACGCTGGCTCTTCCCGCGGAAGGCCAGATCCAAAGCAGAAGGCCCGCGACGATCACGATCCATAGAATGAGGTTGGGCCATTGCGCGATGGTGATGGCACCGGTTTCGCGGCTCCTGAAGAACCAATCGAGGAATCGGCGCACGATCACCGCCTCAGTCAGATCACGACCTCACCCTCTTCGCGGCCCGTCCAATAAGTGATGCGCTTGGCTTTGACCTTGATCAGGACGATGCCCGGCGTATCGATTCCGTTTTCGAACCACTTGTCGAGGTCGCTGGTCCAATGCTGTTGGAAGGCGGCCTTGTCGCGGATCAGCTCGGCAGTCCCTTCGACCGCGAGGTAGATTCCCTTCGAGAATAGGCCCGCCTCCGATGAGAATCCGAGCGCTACCTTGGGATTTCGTTGGATGTCCGACACCGTTCGCGCCTGTTCGTAGGTGAAGTAGTACGAGGTGCCGTCGTAGGCGACGTCGCCGTTGTTGCTCATCGGACGGTTGGCAATCTCGCCGTTCTCGGTGTGCGTCGAGAGAATGGCGATGTCGATGCCGGCCATTTCCTTTGAGATTTCGGCGAGCGATTTCTTGGGCATGAACTTTCCTCCAGTGGAGCGGAGGCAACGATTGGATTGGGCCCATGTTCCCCGAAGCCGGGCACGAAGTGCGCGCCCGCGGTTCAGCAATGACTCGCTTATTGCCGGCGGCGGTCTGGCGGTTGGCCGCCATGCTCGCCGAAAATGGCCGCAGGTGCGGCCCTGCGCTGGTTGTCGCGCTGGCCGGCTCGTCAAGACCCGACGTGACGACCGACCTCGACCTGATCCTCCCAGTCCTCCCATTCGACATTGTTGATGTGGAGGTAGCTCGAGACGGCCGAGCCGATGGTCGGAAAGAACTGGGCTTCGCCGACCTGCGCATACAACCCGAACCGCTTCAGCTTGTCCTTCACGGGATCCTTCAGCTCGGCAAAGCAAAGTTCGATGCTCCTGACGTGGAGCGCCTCGTCCAGTTCGGCAATTGTGTCGCAGGCGGTGACGTCGACGCTCGTGACCGGTTCGGCGGCGACGACCAGCCAGCGCACGGGTGTCGGCGATTGCTCGACCGCGGCCAGAATACGTTCCTTGAAGAACTCGGCATTGGCGAAGAACAGCGGCGCGTCCCAGCGGAACAGCACCAGTCCGGGTATCAGGCGGGCATCGGGATATCTCGTGATGTCGTGATAGCCCTTGACGCCCTGCGCCCGCCCGAGAATTGCGGAGTGCGGACGCCAGCCGTCCCACAGAAACTCGGCAATGGCGACCGCGATGGCGAGGCCGATTCCGGGAATTGCGCCGAGCACGGCTACGCCCACGAAGCACAGCACGGTCAACCAGAATTCCCAGCGCTGGATCCGGTAGATTCGTTTGAGATCACTGATCTCGATCAGGCCGATTGCGGCTGCGATCACCACGGCGGCCAATGCGGCATTCGGCAGGTGCTGCAACAGGTTTGGCGCAGCCAACAGAAGGAACGCGATCGCAAACGCGCCGACGACACATGTGAGCTGGGTGCGGGCGCCGGCGGCTTCGGCAACGGGCGTGCGCGAGGAACTGCTGCTGATCGGGAAGCCTTGGAAAAAGCCGGTCGCCAAATTGGCCGCGCCGAGGCCCACCATCTCTTGGTTCGGATCGACCTTGTCGCCCAGACGAGCAGCATAGGTTCGCGACAACACGCTGGTATCGGCGAACGAGACCAGAGCGATGGCGCAGCCGCCGGCCAGCACGGGGATCAGATCGCCATAGCCGATCCTGGGAATGGAGAAGGCCGGCAGACCTTGTGGAAGTGGCCCCAAGACTTTCACACCATAACCAGTTCCCAGATCAAGGAGTGAGACGACAAGGGTCGCTCCGACGACGGCAATCAGGATTCCCGGCAGTCGCTTGCTGTCCTTGAGCAGCAGTATGACGATCAACGTACCAAATCCGACTGCGAATGCGGCCCAATTGATCTTGCCATCACCGATCCCAACGGCGATCGCCCATAGGTCTCTCAGCGGTCCTTCGCTTTCGATCGAGAAGCCGAGCAGCTTTGGCAACTGGCTGATCAAAACGGTCAGCGCGATCCCGTTCATGTAGCCGTACCGTATCGGCTTGGACAGCAGCTCCGTCACGAACCCTAACCGTGCGATGCCGGCCACAATGAGCACCGTTCCCGAAACGAGCGCCATCATGGCGGCAAGCATTGCGGCGCGGACCGGATCGCCGCCGGACAGGGGGACGATGACGCCGAGGATGACAGCTGCCAGCGCCGAGTCCGGTCCGAGCACGATGATGCGGCTCGGACCGAACATCGCGTAGGCCAGAAGCGGGACGATGGTCGCGTAGAGGCCGTGGATGCCCGGCAGACCGGACGCCACGGCATAGGCAATTCCGACCGGGACAAGCATGGTCGCCAGCACGAGACCTGCGAAGACATCATGCCGAAGCCAGGCCGCTTCGTAGTACCGAAGCGTATCGATCCCGGGCACCCAACGCGTCCAAACGTTCACCGCGCGCACTCCAAAGGCCGGTCGCCATGCAAAGCGATCGCCGGTCAACAGACGATCAACACGGATATCTGCAGTCACGTGTCGGCTCGCCGATAGCGCGCGACGATCTCGCAACGACTCGACCACTCGCTTGACGCAAATCAACGTTGCCGTAACCCCGACTATTCCGCGGCGCAGCAATCCTTGAGACGAGAGCCTTCGCTCCTAGACCTGATACCGCAACCCGCCATCCACCGAAGGGCCGAGAGCCTTTTTCTGTGCCATCCTTCGCGACGCCCGCTCAGGCGGGCTCCTGAGCAGGGCGTGTGTGGCTGCAGTCTCGGAAGACACTGACGCCGATTAGCCTCATCCTGAGGAGGCGCGTAAGCGCCGTCTCGAAGGACGAGGCGTGCGCACCGGCCAAGTCATGTGCGATAACCTGGCCATCCCTCACGTTCGTCCTCACCGCACGATCATCGACTCCGGCCAGTTCGGTGCTTGCCACACCGTCGACCACGGCTGGTCACCCCCACAGCCGCGCGCCGTGACATCCACGCGGACGAGCACGAAGCTGCTGGTGCCACTGGTAAAGCCTTCGGTCCTTCCAAGGCGGTAGACGTGACGAAGGCGAGAGCTCGGACACATGTCTGTTCCGGTCTCAGCCTCGAACTCACCGGCCTCCTTTCGCCAGGTGATGAGGCCCGGCCGCGGCGTGGTGCCGAACCCGGTGTTCTGTGCGAGGAATGGAAACACGACGAGCTTCGGGTGGCGCGCGTCCCTGAGGTCGAAGACGAGATGACTTCCCAAGATCCACTGACAATAAACGAGGACGAGACGGCGCTCTCTCTCTCGACCAAGAAGCGAAGCGGAATCTGTTTCATGCCTTTTTCGACGTCGCAGTTTTCGCGTTGTGCCGCGCGCGCCACCTGCCGCGGGACTTCGGCGAGGGCTGAGACCTGGAAATCCGTTCTGCCTCCAAACCGAATGGGATCGAACGCAGCGGCGTCATCTCGACTGCCGGCGCTCTGCTTGTCCTCGCCAAACGCGGCGGAGGTCAAGTGAACTGCGGCAACGAGCATCAAGAGGCCGACCCCAACCCTCACGCTCTTCAATGTCGAACGCATCGCATGAATTCCTAGAACTGATACCGCCGCAAGCCCCCCATCCACCGGGATCACCGCTCCCGTGATGTATCGCACCCGCGAGGCCCAAAACACTACGAGCGCACGCACTCATGCGGTCAAGCCGGGCCGTTTCGGCGATCTCGAGCCAGCTGTGGTGGCACGAGAACAACTGAAGGGACACGCCTGGGTGTGTAACGGGCATGGGCGCGATGAGGCAAGTGAAGGACCCGCATCCGGGAGTTACGATCCTCGAAATTTGAGGCGCTCCCAACGCGGGCTTGGGCTGTCGACTCGCCTACTGCCAAGATCGGCGCCGCATCGCCAAGCTACCAGTAACTTTTGAACGTTTGCGGATTCGTCGTTCCTCAGCCTTTTCCAGGCGGGTACGAAGGTTCTGAAGCTCCGTCAGTTGAGAGCTGAGCGACAAAACACGTTGACGCAGAATCGCAATACGGTCGCACTGACCACGAGTACTCATGACGCGCCCTAAACTATGACTGTCAGGAAATGAACAGCTGGGCCAAGAAACAGAATGGACTTAAACCTATGAGTGTTGATGACCATAGCAAAGGTTCATGAAATTTGATTGACACGCGCGGCAGGGACGTCGCCGACCGCGATCGGAACATGCCAAAGATCAAAGCGCCGTTGGATCGGTGATTTTGCGCGACCACCCCAGTTCGATTCCGAGTTCTTACGGAAAACCGCTGCTAGAGCACAAGCCCGAGCACCAACCAGCTGGCAACAGACAAACAGACGCCAATTCCCAAATACGGCAATGCAATGCGCATGGTCATTCCTCCATGCCTAGACGCGACGAGAACATGGTCAGATACGCAGATTCGGGGCGCCAGCCCTATATTCCATGCGATGTATGAGCTGTTTAACGGCATCCGACGAGCATATTTAATTTGACTTTTGAATATAGTCAAAATTATATGTATTTGAGTTAATTGCTATATTTAATTTGGGCGTGTCGCCGCGCCGCAACACATTATCTACGCGTGTTCTGATCGGGTGCCGAAACCATGCGAACAGGCTGGGCGATCGCTCCATTGGAGTTGCTCTTGAGAGAGGCGTGATGCATGCGCCAATCAATCGATACTGCACCCAGGGACCGAGAAAGCACCCGAATAGAAGATGCGGCGGAGGAGCTCGGTCACGGGTCGCCCGAGACGGGCAGATGGGGCGCAAAGGACGGCTCAGCGCTCCGCTCTTCACGGACCCATTGGTGGGGTGAGACCGAGGATATCGATCCGGAGGAGACGGGTAGTTCGCTCCTTGCAGCTGTCGTTCTGGTCGCCCTTATCTTCGCTGGGGTGACCCTGCTCGGTGCTTTCGACCCGTTCAACGCACAACCGACTGCCGAAACAACTCGAATCGACGGCGGGAGCGCCGCCGGCCTCGACCAGCGGCCTGACTTCGCGACCGGATCGCCAGCACTCCTTCAGAGCGAAATGTCCGAGGCCCCGATTCAGGCGGTCTCCGCAAGCGCGGCGGGCCCGCCACCACGGCTCGACGCCGACGGGCGCAGTGACGCGCTCTCCGGTGAACTGGCCGGCGCGCGCAGGGAGCTCGAAGAGGCGGTCCAGCGCACGCATGCAGCGGAAACTGCCACGGAGGAGCTGCGGCAGTCTCTTCAAATTGAGCGAGCCCGCAGCGCCGCCTTCGCGGACGAACTTGCCGGAACCCGCCGCGAAGTAGAGGCTCGTATCGCGCAGGCGCGCGAGGCGGACGAGGTGGCCGCACAGCAGAGGGATGCGGCGGCGTGGGAGATCGCTGAACTGCGGCAGTCCCTGCAGCAGGAGCGGGAAAAGAGCGCCGTCCTGGCGAAGCGAGTGAGCGCCGCGCAGGCGATAGCGGCAAGCGCTGAGCAAGAACGCTACGAGGCGCAGTCACGCGCCGCCGCCCTCGCGAGCGAGCTTGCCGGCATGACTGGCGGATCGGCTACGGCCGACGGTGCGACGGCGGAGCAAAGCGAGGCGGTGGGCGGGGAGATCGCGGAATTGCGGCAGTCCTTGCAGCAGGAGCGCGAAAGGAACGCAGCCCTCGCGCAACAAGAGGACGCCGCGCGGTCGGCAACGGCGAACGCCGAGCAACAACGCCGTGCCCTCGAAGAGGCCCAGGCTCATGCTGCCGCGCTGGAGAGCAAGCTTGCGCAAACGCGCGGCGTCATCGAATCGCTGAACGGGCATCTGCGCGAGGCGAACGATGCAGCCTCGCAGCAGAGACAGGCAGCGAACCGGGAGATCGCCGAACTGCGACAGTCGCTGGAGCGGGAGCGGAGCAGGACTGAAGCCAGGGAGAGCGAGATCGCCTCGGTATCGCGCCTTATCGATCAGCACGCCCCGGCGGCGCAAAGAAACGGCGGCCCGACCTTGTCGACGGCGCAGAACGTGACCGCAACGGAGCCGCCGACGAATCCAGGCCAGGACGAGGTGGAGGCCCGATTGATCCCGCGTGCCAGAGCGTTGCTCGATCAGGGCAATATCGGTGCAGCGCGGATTGTGCTCGAGCTTGCGGCTGAGAAGAACAGTGCGCAGGCGACCTTCATGCTCGCGGAGACATATGATCCGGCGGTTCTGTCGGCTTGGGGTGCCTATGGAACGCGCGGCGAGGCGGCCAAGGCGCGCGAGCTCTACGCGAAGGCACAGAGGAGCGGCATTCGCGGAGCCAAGGAACGACTGGATGCATTGCATCACTGAGAGTGGGCTTTGCATTCATGCCGGGAAGAGTGGTGAGGGTGGGCAATCCGGAAAGGAACGACATGAACAAGCTGCCAAGGTCGCTCTCGTCGCTCGTGCTCGCCGCGCTGGTGCCGATTGCCGTGCTGCTTCAAACGACTTGCCTGGAAGCACAAACCGCAAGATCCGCCAAGGCCGATGCACAAATGCTCCGACGGCCGCTCCCTCAGGAGAGCGAAAAGGGCCGGATGAACGCCTGGACCGTCGGGCTCGCCGGCGGCCTGCTCGAGGGCGCGCCGATCCGCCTCGCGGCAGAAATGGCCCGTGTCGTCGACGACGGAGCAGAGCTGCATCTCCTGCCGATCGTCACCCGGGGCGCCACCGACAATCTGAATGCGCTGCTCTATCTGCGTGGTGTCGATACCGCGATCATCAATTCCGACGCGCTCGAGGAGTACAAGCTTCAGGTTCCGCAGATCCAAAGCCGCATCACTTATCTGCTCAATCTGTTTCCGTCCGAGTTGCACATCTTCGTGCGGCCGGAGATCACGAGCCTGCAGGACCTTGCCGGCAAGAAGGTGAACTTCAATACTCAGGGCACCGCAGCCGCCTATTCCGGTCCGCTGATCTTCAGCCGCCTCGGCATCGACGTCGACAAGACGTTCATTCCGCATCAGCTTGCCCTGGAACAGATGCGCAAGGGGGAGATGTCGGCCGTCGTGTTCATCACGTCGAAGCCCGTGGACGCCTTCGTGCGAGGCCGCTGGGAAGCTGGATTCAAGTTCCTGCCGGTCCATTACGACAGGAAGTTCGAGGACTATTATCTGCCGGCGACCTTGAACGCCAACGAGTATCCCAATCTGATCAAACAGGGTGAGCGGGTTGCGACTCTTGCCGTGCCGACGGCTCTCGTTGCATTCAACTGGCCGCCACGCTCAAACCGCTATCAACGCGTGGCGCGCCTCGTCGAGTACCTGTTCTCGCGGATTGACCGCCTGCAGGCACCAGGCTTCGATCCGAAATGGCAGTCCATCAATCTCGCGGCGTCCGTCCCCGGGCTCACCCGCTTCCCGGCTGCGCAGGAATGGCTGGATCGCAAGGCACGCAGCGTACAGGCGAGGCCATGAAGAGTGCCGTTCCTCCGTTCGCCGTCGCCTTGAACGTAGCCTGCGGAATCGCTTACGCGCAAGACACGGGCGATGCCGTCGAATCACTTCGGGCTTGTTCGGCGATGGAAGGGCGGGGCCGGCTGGAATGCCTGCAAGAACTGTCACGTAAGATTCCGCCGCCCGGGCGGCGGGCGTCAGACGGCGGCTGGCTGATCAGCGAGACCACCTCGCCGGTCGACTATTCACCCGTCGTCACCGCCACCACCTTTTCGGTTGGCGGCTCGGATGGAGCCACGATGCAACTCGCAATCCACTGCCGCAAAGGCCGAACGGAAGTCACGGTCGCCGGACCGGCGCTGTCACGGAGCGCCAACGAATACGTCATCTCCTTTCGGCTGAATGCGGACACGCCGATGCAACTCGCGGCGGCGTCGCCGTCATTCGGCTCCGGCGTCGCTTTCGGGGGCGACGTCGTAAAGTTGCTGAACGCGCTACCCGACGAGGGTCACATCGTCGTGCGCCTTTTCGCCCGCACTGGTCAGGTGCAAGACGGACAGTTCCTGCTCAGCGGATTCGAGAACGTGCGCAAGAGAATGGCGGCTGCATGCAAATGGCCACATAGCGTCGCCAGACCGGGAAGGTGATGGTCAAGGAACGGGAGACACGAGATGATCAATCCGAAGTTGACGATAGCAATCATCGGCGGCCTGGCGATGGTGCTTCTGGTCGAACCAAGCGCGCAGGCGCAACAGGACAACCAGTTGATCCCGCAGATGAGCGAGAAGAATCAAGCACGCGATCCGAAGCAACCGACTAGACGGATGCACGTGAGCAAGCCGGGGCAGACTCACACGAGCAAGCAAACCGCTGCGACACGGGCGGCGATGGCTCAGGCGACAAAACCCGAGATCGTCAAAAAGCCGCACCAGCTGATATTGCAGGTCAATTCCAACGAACCTGCGATGATGAGCCTCACGCTCAACAATGCCACCAATGTCGCGCAATATTACCGCGATCTCGGTGAACCAGTCTCAATCGAGATTGTCACCTTTGGTCCCGGTCTTCATATGCTGCGCGATGATACCTCGCCGGTAAAGCCACGCATCGAGGTGCTCGCGATGAGCAATCCCGAAATCTCCTTCAAAGCCTGCGGCAACACCCAGGAAAATATGCGGAAGGCGGAGAACAAGGACATCAATCTGATTCCGCAGGCGACGGTGGTCAAATCGGGTGTCGTCCGCGTCATGGAGCTGCAGGAACAGGGCTGGAGCTACGTCAAACCGTGAGGTCCGGCGACAATGAGGCTGTCGGATGCGCAGTTAGAGCGGAATGGCTTTAGGTTGAATCGATTGCCACGGGCTCGGTGCAACCTCTCCCGCTCTTGTCAGCCGAAGCCTTGGCGAAGGCGGATGCGGGAGAGGTCACGCCACCGGCTCGCGCCCACGGCGCGCCCGACGACAGGCTCCGGCGCGGGTCAGGGCTTTCTCCTCTCGGGGCTATCCCATTGCGGAAACATTCCCCAGCCCTCTCTCACAAGCGGGAGAGGGAGTGCACTTGCCTTGTAGCAATCTCCTTCACCAGCTCGGCGAGGAGATCGGTACGGCGCGCCACGCCGATGACGCGCACGCCTTCGGCGGCGAGGCCCCTGGCGATGGCGCGGCCGATGCCGATGCTCGCGCCGGTGATGACAGCGGTTTTCGATTTGAGCCCGAGGTCCATGGTCGCACGCTCCCTTGGTCCTGCCTGCTTTTTGTTGTTCGTTTGCCGCTCTGTCCCGCGGGCTTGCGAATTGCCCGACCGGGACGAGCAGTGGTAACCAAGAGGCTTGCCGAAGGACAAGAGCCTTGGCGAGGGAAATACGAAGAACAAAGGCGTCGAAGGATGGTCTGGGATCCGCAGCAATATCTGAAGTTCTCCGGCCATCGGCTCCGGCCCGCCGTCGACCTGTTGATGCGGATTCCCGATTTTGCCCCACGCGCGATCGCCGATCTCGGCGCCGGCGCCGGCAACGTCACCAAATTGATCACGGAGCGCTGGCCGGAGGCACGCGTGACCGGGGTCGAGGGCTCGGCGGAGATGGTCGCGGCAGGACGCAAGGCCGCGCCTGACGTGGAATGGTCACATGAGGATCTCGGCCATTGGAGTCCCGCTGGGCAGTACGACTTGATCTATTCCAATGCCGCACTGCATTGGTTGCCCAATCATGCGGCACTGTTTCCCTCGCTGATGGAGAAGGTGACGCCCGGGGGCATGCTCGCGGTGCAGATGCCGCGCAATTTCCTCGCGCCTTCGCATGTGCTGATCGGCGAGACTGCGCTCGACGGCCCATGGCGGTCCAAGGTGGAGCATCTCGTCACCCGGCCGCCGGTGGAAGGGCCGGCCTTCTATCACGATCTGCTCGCGCCGATGTCGGCCAACATCGACATCTGGGAGACCGAATACCTGCAGGTGCTCGAAGGCGACAATCCCGTGAAGGAATGGACCAAGGGCACCTGGCTGACGCGCTATCTCGACGTGCTCCAAGGCGAGGAGAAGGCCGCATTCGAAGCCGCCTACGGGATGCGCGTCGCGAGCGCCTATCCGAAGAATGCGGCGGGGCAGACGCTGTTCCCGTTCCGGCGCCTCTTCATGGTCGCGCAACGGAAAGGCTGATGGCGCTGCCGCAACGCGGCATAGCACGCGTTGCCTTGGACACGCGCGGATGCCGGCTTGCGCATCCGGCGGTCATCACGTTAGCTTGGCAGCGCTTAGCTCTCGTTGTTACCGACGGCTGCGGCCCAATAACAACAATACCAACGGTCGGGGGCAATTGCGCTCCCGGCCGTTGCGCTTGAATGATCCAATCCGGGGGGACCAAGTTGCTGCGTGTGCTGAATCGTTTTCTCGATCATCTCGAGGAATGGCTGATCGCGACGATGATCGCGGCTGCGACGTCGCTCATCTTCGTCGCGGTGGTGCACCGTTACGGCGCCGGGCTGTCGATCGACCTCGCCAAATGGGCGGAAGCCCGCAACCTCACCGTCCTCGCCGTGCCCGCGCGCGCGACGTTCGCCTGGCTTGCCGCCCTCGATTTGTCATGGGCGCAGGAGCTCTGCATCTACATGTTCATCTGGATGGCGAAGTTCGGCGCCGCCTACGGCGTGCGGACCGGCATCCATGTCGGCGTCGACGTGCTGGTCAACATCCTGCCGGGCGGCTCGCGCCGCCGCATCATCACCTTCGGCCTCCTGTGCGGCGCGCTGTTCACGGCCATCGTGGGCTATTTCGGAGCCGCCTTCGTCAGCCACATGTGGCACAGCGGCCAACAGTCCAACGACCTCGAGGCGCCGATGTGGGTGGTGTATCTCACCATTCCGATCGGCTCCGGCCTGATGTGCTTCCGCTTCCTGCAGGTCGCCTGGTCGTTCTACCGCACCGGCGAGCTGCCGCATCATGATATGGCGGGCGTCGAGGGCGTCGAGGCGGATCCGGTGCATCCTGCGCCGGTCACGCCCACCCAGGTGGTCCGGGACGAGCGCAGCCCGCTCGGCTGGATCCTGATGCTGCTGCCGGTCCTGATCGTCGCGCTGTGCTTCGCGCATGCGGCCCATGTCATCACCTTGCCGCAGGGCCTGCGCGTCTTCATCGTGTTCGCGCTGCTGATCTCGCTGATGCTGACCGGCATGCCGATCTCGATTGCGCTGGGTCTGACCGTGCTCAGCTTCATGTTCACGCTGACCGACGTGCGAACCGAATCGGTGGCGCTGAAGCTGTTCACCGGCATCGAGAATTTCGAGATCATGGCGATCCCGTTCTTTATCCTCGCCGGCAACTTCCTGACCCATGGCGGTGTGGCGCGGCGGATGATCACCTTCGCAACCTCGCTGGTCGGCCATTGGTATGGCGGGCTCGCGCTGTCGGGCGTGGTCGCCTGCGCGCTGTTCGCCGCGATCTCCGGCTCCTCGCCGGCGACCGTGGTGGCGATCGGCTCAGTGATCCTGCCCGCGATGGTCGCGCAAGGCTTTCCGAAACGATTCGGCGCCGGCGTGATCACGACGTCGGGCTCGCTCGGCATTCTGATTCCGCCATCGATCCCGATGGTGCTCTACGCCGTCTCCACCAACAGCTCGGTGGGCAAGCTCTTCATCGCCGGCATCGTGCCGGGGCTTGCGCTCGCCACGCTGCTCGGCATGACGACGTTCTATCGCGCCTGGCGCAACGACTATCCGCGGATGCCGAAGGCGACCTTCATGGAGCGTCTCGATGCGTTCCGCAAGTCGATCTGGGGCATCCTCCTGATCGTGATCGTGATCGGCGGCATCTACAGCGGCCTGTTCACGCCGACTGAAGCTGCCGCCGTCAGCGCGGTCTACGCCTTCATCGTCGCGGTGTTCATATACAAGGACCTGAAGCTGCGCGACGTGCCGCGCGTGCTGCTGTCGTCGGCCAACCTTTCGGCGATGCTGCTCTACATCATCACCAATGCCGTGCTGTTCTCGTTCCTGATGACCTACGAGAACGTGCCGCAGGCGCTGGCGCAATGGATGATCGACCAGGGCCTGGGCTGGATCGGTTTCCTGCTGCTCGTCAACATCCTGCTGCTGCTCGCAGGCAATGTGATGGAGCCGTCCTCGATCATCCTGATCATGGCCCCGATCCTGTTTCCGGTCGCGGTCAAGCTCGGCATCGACCCGATCCATTTCGGCATCCTGATGACGGTCAACATGGAGGTCGGCCTGTGCCATCCGCCGGTCGGCCTCAATCTCTACGTCGCCTCGGGCATCGCCAAGATGGGGATCACCGAGCTCACGGTCGCAGTGTGGCCGTGGCTGCTGACGATGCTGGGCTTCCTCGTGGTGGTGACCTATTGGCCGGGCCTGTCGCTGTGGCTGCCGCGGCTATTGGGGATGTAGCGGGGTGAGCGGCGTAGGAAGGATGTTCGAGATCGCCGAGCCGAAGCGGGTGAGGGTCGGGTAGGAGGCCGTCGCCAAGTCCTCCGTCATTGCGAGCGCAGCGAAGCAATCCAGAGTCCCTCCGCGGAAAGATCCTGGATTGCTTCGCTGCGCTCGCAATGACGAATTGATAGGGCCGGGCGCTTACGCAAATCATGGCCGGTACTGGCCCGGCCATGAGGTTTGCGCCTAAGTTGCCTTCCTACTCCGCGCTGCTCACCAGCTTGATCCGCGGTGCCTGCGCCTCGGTCAGGCTGCGATATGCGGCGAGGTAGTCCAGGGCCATGCGCCGCGCAGTGAAGCGCGTTTCGAACTGCTTGCGGATCGCGGCGCGGTCGAGTTGCGGAAGCCGGTTCACCACGCCCGCGGCGCTGATGACGTCCTCGACGATGAAGCCGGTGAGGCCCTCGTCGATGATCTCCGGCACCGAGCCGCGGTTGAAGGCGACCACCGGTGTTCCGCACGCCATGGCCTCGATCATGACGAGGCCGAACGGCTCCGGCCAGTCGATCGGCAGCAAGAGGCCGAGGGCGCCGCTCAGGAAATCCGATTTCTCGTGATCGCCGATCTCGCCGATGAAATCGATCAACGGATTGTTCTCGATCATCGGCCGGATCAGCTCGTCATAATAATCCTGGTCGGCACGGTCGACCTTGGCGGCGATCTTGAGCGGGATGCCGCAATGGGTCGCGATCTTGATGGCGCGATCGACGCCCTTCTCGGGCGCGATGCGGCCGAGCACGGCGAGGTATTCCTGTTTCGCCGGCTTCGGCGTCAGCAGCTTCTCCGGCAGGCCGTGGTGGATCGTCGTCACCCAGTTCGCCTGCGGCACCGGCCGCCGCTGCGCATTGGAGATCGAGATGACCGGCATCTTGGTGAAGGTGTTGAAGACCGGCTGATGCTCGGGAAGATCGAGCCGGCCGTGCAACGTCGTCACGAACGGGGTCGGCTGGCGGTGGAACAACGACCAGGGATAATAGTCGAGATGGAAGTGGAGGAAATCGAACTCCTCGTCGTCACATTTTTGCCGCACCCGCTCCAGTAGCACCATGTGCAGCGCGTTGGGATCGCGCACGGAACCGTCGAGCCGAAGCGCCCGCGGCCATAATGCATCGAGCTTGGCCGATGTCCGCGAGTCGCCGCTGGCGAAAAGCGTCACGTCATGGCCCAGGGCCACCAGCTCTTCCGTCAACCAATGCACCACCCGCTCGGTGCCGCCATACAGCTTGGGTGGAACAGCCTCCGTCAACGGAGCTACCTGCGCGATGCGCATCTCACCATCTCCTCTGCGATCATGAAGTTGAAACCCCCGCCTTAACGGCACCGGCAATGCCAGACGAGGGAACGTTCCCGCACCTGCGAAGTTCCTTCCCCCGAACGTTACATATTCGACACGTCGGCGGAGCGTCGCGATGCTGCCACTACATCTTCGCACATCGTCCGCATCCGCATGTCGTGATGGGATTGCCCGGGAACCGAGGCGAAGCGGTCGATGTTCACTCGACCAGTAACGAAACGAAAAATCAGCATAACGGGGCGACAGCCATATGGATCAGCTTTCTGGGTACGCGCGTAGGCCATTTGCCTTTGTCCTGCGCTATCTCCGGCGTCGTCTCGCATCGCATTTGGTGATCCTGACCGCGGTCGTGGGGGCCGTTGCCTGCTCCGTAGGCACCCAGTATGGCGTCAAAGCTCTGGTTGACGCCTTGTCGGCCGGTCCCTCGTATGGCGGTGGCGTATGGCTGGCATTCATTCTGCTCATGTCACTGATTGCCGCCGACAACTTCCTGTGGCGGATCGCAAGCTGGACGGCGAGCTTCACCTTCGTCCGGGTCACCGGCGATTTACGGCGTGACATATTTCGTCATCTGACCGGGCACGCCCCGAGCTACTTCTCGGACCGGATGCCCGGCATGCTGACGAGCCGCATCACCGCGACCTCGAACGCGGTGTTCACCGTCGAGAACATGTTCGTCTGGAATGTGTTGCCGCCGTGCATTGCCACAATTGCGGCAATCATCCTGATTGGAACCGTCAGTCCCTACATGGCGCTCGGCCTGATCGCGATCGCGGGCGGCATGGTGGTTGCGATGTTTCGTCTGGCCGCGGCCGGCAAGCCGCTGCATGACGATTTCGCCGACAAGGCCGCATTGGTCGACGGCGAGATGATCGACGTCATCAGCAACATGCCGCTGGTGCGCGCCTTCTGCGGCATCAGCCACGAGCATGAGCGGTTCGACGCGACCGTGAACCAGGAGCTGACCGCGCGCAGCCGCAGCCTGCGTTATCTGGAGAAGCTGCGGCTGTTGCATGCCGTCATCACCGTGCTTCTGACCATTGCGCTGATGGCCTGGGCGATCTCGCTCTGGCAGAAGGGCCAAGCGACGACCGGCGACGTCGTGCTGGTCTGTACGCTCGGCATCTCGATCCTGAGCGCGACGCGCGATCTCGCGGTGGCGCTGGTCGACGTCACCCAGCACGTCGCGCGTCTGACAGAGGCGATCGCCACGCTGCTGGTGCCGCACGAGCTCCGCGATCATCCCGAGGCCGAGCCCCTGGTCAAAAGCGGCGCGGCCATCGCGTACAACAACGTCACCTTCGGCTATCCCGGCAGCGACAAGATCTTCGAGCGCTTCAGCCTGCGCCTCCAGCCCGGCCAGCGCGTCGGACTGGTCGGCCAGTCCGGCGGCGGCAAGTCGACGCTGTTCACGCTGCTGCAGCGCTTCTACGACGTCGACGAGGGCAATATCACCATTGACGGCCAGGACATCTCGAAGGTGACGCAGCTGAGCCTGCGCGAGGCGATTTCCGTCGTGCCGCAGGACATTTCCTTGTTTCATCGCTCGATTCGCGAGAACATCCGTTATGGTCGGCCGAACGCGACCGACGACGAGGTGCTGCGCGCGGCGATCGCAGCGCGCTGCGACTTCGTCGAGAGCCTGCCCGAGGGCCTCGACACCATGGTCGGCGACCGCGGCGTCAAGATGTCGGGCGGCCAGCGCCAGCGCATCGCGATCGCGCGCGCCTTCCTGAAGGACGCGCCGATCCTGCTGCTGGACGAGGCGACCGCCGCGCTCGACAGCGAATCCGAGGAGGCGATCCGCGAGGCGCTGTCCCGCCTGATGCGCGGCCGCACCGTGATCGCGATCGCCCATCGCCTTGCGACGCTGCGCAATTTCGATCGTGTCGTGGTGTTGAGGAATGGTAAGATCATCGAGGACGGCTCGCCCGAGCGCCTGATGCAGGGTCACGGGCCGTATCGTGAGCTGGTCACGCAGGAAATGAGCCGGCTCGCGCAAGCCGCCGCGTAAACCAACAGTCGCGTTCTCGAGTCGGTCGCGTTTCGAATCAAGCGCAGGGGAGCAGCTCATGTCGGCAGAAGCCGTAACCCAGTTCGTCTCCGTGACGCGGACCCCGGAACAGGTCGCGGAACAGCCCTTCTACATTCCGATGACCGGGCCCTCGGCCCGGCCGCGGCGTTCGCTCAAGCACGACGACACCTTCATCGTGCTCGACAGCCACGGCGACATCGGCGCGTCCGCTGGCGGGCCGGACGGACTGTTCCATCACGACACGCGCTATCTTGCGCGGCTGGAGCTCGTGCTCGACGACCTCCAGCCGCTGCTGCTCGGCTCGAATCTGCGCGACGACAATTCGGCGTTGACCGTCGATCTCACCAATCCGGACATCTACCGGCAGGGCAACCTCGTTCTGCAAAAGGACCTGTTGCACGTCGTGCGCACCATCTTCCTGTGGCGCGGCACCGCCTACCAGCGCATCGGCGTGCAGAACCATGGCGACCGGCGCACCAGCTTCGAGCTGACGCTGCTGTTCGGCAACGACTTCGCCGATCTGTTCGAGGTTCGCGGCGAGCGGCGGCCGCGCCGCGGCGTCGGAACCGGCCGGCTGCTCGGGCCGACCGACGTCCTGTTCGAGTATCGCGGCCTTGACGACGCCGAGCGGACCACCGGCCTGCATTTCGATCCGCGTCCGACGCGGCTCTCGGTCAACGCTGCGACCTGGGAACTCGACCTTGAGCCGCACCAGGCCAAATCGCTGTTCGTGGCCGTGTCCTGCAACCGGCCGCTGACGGAGAAGCCGGTGCGGTTCTTCCCGGGTCTGCTGGCGCACCGCCGCGAGATGCGGCAGTCGACCATGGGCGCGGCCAGCATCGAGACCTCCAACAACATCTTCAACGAGGTGCTGTGCCAGGCCATGGCCGACCTCAACATGCTGATGACCGAGACGCCGCAGGGACGCTATCCCTATGCCGGCATTCCCTGGTACTCGACGACGTTCGGGCGCGACGGCCTCATCACCGCGCTGCAGATGCTCTGGGTCGATCCGCGCATTGCCAAGGGCGTCCTGCGCCGGCTCGCGCATTTCCAGGCCGCGGCGGTCGATCCGCTCGCGGACGCCGCGCCCGGCAAGATCCTGCACGAGATGCGCGGCGGCGAGATGGCGGCGCTCGGGGAAGTCCCGTTCGCGCATTACTACGGCAGCGTCGATTCGACCGCGCTGTTCGTGCTGCTCGCAGGCAGCTATTTCGAGCGCACCGGCGACGAAGCCACGTTGATCGAGCTGTGGCCCGCGATCGAGGCGGGGCTCGCCTGGATCGACGGTCCGGGCGATCCCGATCAGGACGGCTTCGTCGAGTACCAGCGCGCGACCGAGAAAGGGCTGGCGAACCAGGGCTGGAAGGATTCCTATGACGCGATCTTCCATGCCGACGGCCGGCTTGCCGAGGGCAATATCGCGCTCGCGGAGGTCCAGGGCTACGTCTTTGCCGCCAAGCAGCTCGCGGCGCGTTGCGCGCTGCGGCTCGGCAAGCCGGACCGCGTGCGCAAGCTCGAGGCCGAAGCCAGGGCGCTCGCCGAGCGCTTCGAGCAGGCGTTCTGGTGCGAGGAGCTCGGCACCTATGCGCTCGCGCTCGACGGCAAGAAGCGGCCCTGCAAGGTCAGGACCTCGAATGCCGGGCAGATCCTGTTCAGCGGCATGGTCCGCGAGGACCGCGCGCGTCTCGTCGCCGCCGATCTGATGCGGCCGCATTTCTTCTCGGGCTGGGGCATCCGCACCGTCGCGCAAGGCGAGGTGCGCTACAACCCGATGTCCTACCATGACGGATCGATCTGGCCGCACGACAACGCGCTGATCGCGCTGGGGCTGGCGCGCTACGGCCTCAAGCATTCGGTGGCGCATGTCTTCAAGGGGCTGTTCGACGCCGCGACCTACATGGATTTGCGCCGGCTGCCCGAATTGTTCTGCGGCTTCCGGCGCGAGAAGCGGCGCGGGCCGACGCTGTACCCGGTCGCCTGCGCGCCGCAGGCCTGGGCCAGCGCGACGCCGTTCACGTTGCTGGAGGCGGCGCTCGGCCTCGAGTTCGACGTCGCGCGCGGCGAGATTCGCCTGCGCAACCCGCATCTGCCGGCGTTCCTCAACGAGGTGATCCTGCGCGATCTGCGCCTTGGCGAATCCAGCGTCGATCTTCGCGTCAGCCGTCACGGCGACGACGTGGCGCTGGAAGTGTTGCGCACGCGCGGTCAGATCCAGGTCTCGATCGTGCTGGCGCGCTAGAGGCGCGAGGAGGAGGTCATGCGTGCGATCGGAAGGTTGATCTTGGGCGTGTCGATCGTCGCGGGCTTGACGGTCGCCGGATCGCGCGCGGCCGAGGAGCCGCCTGCATCCCCGAGCGAGGCAAAGGCACCGGCAAATGTGCAACCGCCGGCTTCCACGGTGCCCGTCACGCCCAAGGACGCCGCGCCACCGCCATCGGTGACCATCATCGGCGCGAGCGAGGCCCACGGCGTTCTCGGCCGCGACGTTCGCAGCGCCGCCGGCGAGGACATGGGTCGCATCGTCGACGTCATCGTCGATCGCACCGGTCATGTCCGCGCTGCGGCGATCGATTTCGGCGGCTTCCTCGGCGTCGGCAGCCGCAAGATCGTCGTCGACTGGAACGCGCTGCGCTTCGGCAAGATCGCCAACAAGAAGGACAGCATCACGCTGGAATTGACCAAGGCGCAGGTCGCGGCCGCACCGGAATACAAGGAGGACACGCCGATCGTCGTGCTCGGCGCGTCCGGCAGCCTTCAGCCGCTGCAAGTGATCCAGTGAGGTGCAGGGAGGGCTGACCGCCCGTGCTGTTATCGAGGAAGCCGAACCATGCAGATCGCGGCGGCGTCGTCGAGCAGGACAACGTCGCGGAGCCGGCGGCTGCGGGCATTCCGGCCCCGTCGCGGCAGAGCCTCCGCGGCCTCGACTGGTTCATCTTCTTCCTCGCCGACGTGCAGACCGGATTCGGTCCCTTCATCGCGGTCTATCTGACGACGCAGAAATGGACCCAGGTCGAGATCGGGTTCGTGCTGTCGATCGGCGGCATCGTCGCCCTGATCGGCCAGATGCCGGGCGGCGCGATCATCGATGCCGCGAAATCGGAGCGCCTCGTCGCCGCCCTCGCGATCGCGACCATCGGCGCCTGCGCGCTGGCCTATGCGGCGATGCCGATCTTCGCCGTCGTGGTGACCGCCGCCACGCTGCATGCGATGGCGAGCTGCGTGCTCGGGCCGGCGATCGCCGCGATCAGCCTCGGCCTCGTCGGCCCGCTCGCGATCGGCGAGCGGCTCGGGCGCAACGCGCGCTTCGCCTCGCTCGGCAACGGCGTCGCGGCGGCGGTGATGGGCACCGCGGGCTACCTGTTATCGAGCCGCTCGGTCTTCCTGGTCACCTTCCTGCTCGTGATTCCAACCCTGATCGCTCTGTCGCGCATCCGCGAGAACGAGGTCGACATCAGGCGCTGTCACGGCGAGCTGCCGCCTGAAGCCGCCGACCGCGGCGATCCCAATATCTGGCACCTGATCCGGCAGCGCCCGCTCATCGTGTTCGCGCTCAGCGTGCTGCTGCTGCAGCTCGCGAACGCCGCGATGATGCCGCTGATGGCGAGCGCGGTGACGGCGCGATCGAGCCAATGGGCGACCGTGCTCGTCGCCTTTTGCATCGTCGTTCCGCAAGCGATCGTGGCGCTGCTGTCGCCGACGGTGGGGCGCAAGGCGCAAGCGTGGGGCCGGCGGCCGCTGCTGCTGATCGGATTCGGGGCTCTGGCGATTCGCGGCCTGTTGTTTGCGACCGTGCGCGATCCGTATCTGTTGGTGCTGGTGCAGGTGTTCGACGGCATCACCGCGGCGGTCTTCGCGGTGATGATCCCGCTGATCGTCGCCGACGTCGCGTTCGGCAGCGGGCATTTCAACCTGGCGCAGGGGATCGTCGGCACCGCAACGGGCATCGGCGCGTCGCTGAGCACGGTGCTTGGCGGCTATGTCAGCGACAAGTTCGGCAATGCCACCGCATTCATCGGGCTGTCCGGCGTTGCCGCAGCGGGGCTCCTGCTGATCTTCTTTGTGATGCCGGAGACGCGGCGCACGGGTCTGACCGCCACCAAAGAAGTGGCCGGCTGAACGTATTCAGCCGGCGAAAGTGGGTCGGGAGGAAGATGGAGGATCAGGCGTCGAGATTGTGCAGACGCTGGCGGTTGCGCAGCACGATCTGGCGGGCACCGGAGAAACCGAGAATGCCCTGAGCGTGAAGCTGCGACAGCGCGCGCGACACGGTCTCCAAGGTGAGGCCGAGATAGTCGCCGATGTCGCGGCGGCACATCGGCAGTGCCATCATGCCGGCGACGGCGAGGCGGCGGTCCATTTCGAGCAGGAAGGTCGCAACACGCTCCATCGCAGTCTTGCGGCCCAGCAGCAGCATGTGGTCCTCGGCATGGCGCAGCTCGCCGGCGGTCATGGCCCAGAGCTTGCGGGCGACCTGCACGTCGGTGCCGGCGGCCTTTTCCAGGCTGGCGCGCTTCACGAGGCGAACGGTGGTATCGATGATGGCTTCAGCGGCGAGGCGGTGAGTGGGACCGGATTCGAGGCCGAACACGTCGCCGGGAAGATGGAAGGCGCCGATCTGGCGGCGGCCGTCGGAGAGAAGCTTGTAGCTGCGCACTGCGCCGGTCACGACCTGATAGACATATTCGGCCGCCTCCTCCTCGCCATAGATCTCCTCGTCCTTGCCGTAGGAGAACTCGGTGGCGACCAGGCCGACATGGCCCGCGATCGCGCCGAACTGGTCGGTAACGGGGTGGGCAGGAGCAATCTTGCCACCGATTTGGGTGTTGATCGCCTGGGTGTTGAGCGTCTGGGTCAGCATCTGCGCCATCTCCGTTGTGATGGAGCACTGCTACGATGAAACACGCAATCCGGAAATTTCGCGCGTTATCTTAGGGATGTTTACCTACGTAGAGTCCCTAGGTCACGCTCCGGGGCGGTCCTGGATGGCGTGGCGGATGCACTTGACGAGGTTTTCATCCAGAAGCGGCTTCAAAACCACGTCCTTGATGCCCGCCATCGCGGCCCGCGCCGAGATGTTCCCGTCGGGGTAGCCGGTGATCAGGATCACGGGTGCGTCGCGGTGGGATTTGCGCAGCCGGCCGGTCAAATCGATGCCGTTGATGTCGGGCATCTTGTAGTCGATGACGTAGCAGTCCGGCCCGGGCGCGGCGCCGAGATTGAGCAGCGCCGTGCCGCTCCTGAAGGTCCGCACAGCGAAGCCATCGGTCTCCAGCAGAAAACGCAGGGATCCCAGGACTGCGGCATCATCGTCGACCACATAGACGGTGGGTTGTGGGGAGGACGACGGCCGCGCACGATGTGGGCTGACCTCAACCATGCTCTCTGGTTAGCACTGCGCCGTGAAGTCGCCTTGACCTGCCTCAATCGTTGAGCATGCCGGCGCGCATCGCGAGGCGAACCAGTTCCGAAAGGCTGCTCGCCTGCATCTTGGTCATGACGTTGGCCCGGTAGACTTCGATGGTCCGCGGGCTGATGTCGTATTCGCGGGCGATCAGCTTGTTGGAGAGGCCCGCGACCAGCCCCTCCATGACCTGGCGCTCCCGCGGGCTCAAGGATGCGACGCGGGCAGCGATATCCTGTGCGACGGCCTCGTTCTTGGCGGCGGGCTCCGCCTGGCGGAGCGCCGACTCGATCATGGCGGTGAGACGGTCGTCATCGAATGGCTTTTCCAGGAAGTCGACCGCCCCGAGCTTCATCGCCTCGACCGCCAGCGGCACGTCGCCGTGACCGGTCATGATCACGATCGGGAACGGGCTTTGCTGCGCCTTCATCCGCTTCAAGAGCTCGATGCCGTCGAGGCCGGGCATGCGCACGTCGGAGACGATGCAGCCGAAACCGAGGCCGGGCAGGGCTTCGAGAAAGGCGAGCGCGTCGTCGAACAAAGTGACGGCGAAGCCGGCGGAATCCAGCAGGAAGTTCAGCGAGTCCCGCATCGCCGCGTCGTCGTCGATGACGTAAACATTTCCCTTGGTCGTCATGGATCAGCTCTCGTCGGTTGCCGGCAGGGTGAAGCGGAACGTCGCTCCGCCCGCTGCGTTGCTCTCGGCCCACATGCGGCCGCCATGGGCCTCGATGATCGAGCGGCTGATGGAGAGTCCCACGCCCATGCCGGTGTCCTTGGTGGTGAAGAAGGTCTGGAACAGGTTTGGAATGATGTCTTCCCGGAAGCCGATGCCGGTGTCGGAGACCTCCACCTCGATCATGCCGTCGGCGACACGGGTGTTGGCGACGACGAGCTCGCGCCGCTGCGACTGCGCCATCGCCTCGAGCGCGTTGCGGAACAGGTTGACCAGCACCTGCTGAATCTGCACCCGGTCGGCGAGAACGAGGTCGGCGTCGGGATCGAGGCTGAAGCGGAGCTGCACGTTCTGCTCGCGCGCGCCGGCGAGCCCGAGCGCGCCGGCTTCCTCGATCAGCTTGGACAGGCTCTCGACCCGCTTCTCGGATTCGCCGCGGGAGACGAAGTCGCGCAGGCGGCGGATGATCTGGCCGGCGCGCAACGCCTGTTCCGCCGCGCGGTCCAGCGCGCTTTCCACCTTCGGCATGTTGGGATCGGTGCTGCCGGCGAGGAGGCGCCGCGATCCCTTCATGTAATTGCTGATCGCCGCCAGCGGCTGGTTGAGCTCGTGGGCGAGCGCGGAAGCCATCTCGCCCATCGCGGTCAGCCGCGACACGTGCACGAGCTCGGATTGCAGCTCCTGGAGCCGCGCCTGGGTCTGCTGGTGCTCGGTGAGATCGCGCACGAAGCCGGTGAAATGGGGCTCGCCCGCGCGTTGCGTCTTCCCGACGGACAGGTGCATCGGGAAGGTCGTGCCGTCGCGGCGTTTGCCCGTCACGATCCGGCCGATGCCGATGATGTGCGGATCATTGGTCCTGAGATAGCGCGTGAGATAGCTGTCGTGACGCGACTGATCGGGTTCCGGCATGAGAATGCTCACGTTCCGGCCGATCGCCTCCTGCCTGGTGTAGCCGAACAGCCGCTCCGCGGCGCTGCTGAAGAGCTGCATGATGCCGCGTGAATCGATGACAATCATGGCATCGGGCACGGTTTCGAGAATCGAGCGAAGATGATTCTCCTGGGACCGCAGGGCCTCCTCGAGCTGCTTCTCCTCGTTGATGTCGAGGAATATCCCGCTGAGGTGACGCGGCGTGCCCGCATCGTCCCGGATCACACCGGCCCTGACCCGGATCCATTGACCGTTTCCGGCTGCGCCGCGGACCTTGAAGGACAGGTCGAGACCCCCGCCGCCTTCCGACGTGCGCCCGATCGCCTTCAGGAGGTGGTCCCGATCGCCCGGCTCCAACAGGGAAAGAAAGAGATCGTAGCTGACGGCCTGGTCCGGCTGCAGGCCGAACAGCCGCCTGGCCGTGTCCGACCAGTCGAGTTCGCGAGTCTGCAGGTCGAGATCCCAGGTGCCGACCCCGAATCCCTCGATGCGGACTCGGAAATGCTCGCCCCGACCATCGTCTGCCGGATGGGTCACGTGGGTCGGCGCCAAGCTCTGCTCCTCTTCTCGGCGGGTCGGCAGGATGCCGTTACCGCTTCGGCAATGTCGCCCAAGGCTTGGCCGGAGGCAAGCGCGGACGTTGAATCCACTGGCGGATTCCCCATCGCCGGGAGAGCGGACCACCAGAGGCGTCGGATTTGATCTAGCTCAGCCTGTTGCGCGGCAGCAGGTCTAGGATTCAAAAAATTCTGTAATGCTGGAGATCCCCGATGACATACGCCACCGTCATGGTCAGCCTGGCGCTCGATCAGCCCAACGAAGCGCGTCTTCAGGTCGCAGGCGAGCTCGCCGAACGATTCGAGGCGGCCATCGTCGGGGTCGCTGCGGCGCAGTTCGTCCCGCCGCTCTATTTCACCGACGGCGCAGAGGCGCAAGCGCTGATCGACGAGGGCGAAGCTTCGATCAAGCGGCGGCTGGCCGGGCTCGAAGCGCAATTCCGCGCCGCCGTGAAGAATCGCGGTGGGCATGCGGAGTGGCGCAGCGCGATGGATTATCCGGCCCGCTTCGTCACGGCGCAGGCGCGTTGCGCCGACATCGTCGTCAGCGGCGGGCAGAGCCCGGCCTTCTCCGATGCTTTCTCGCTGGCGAGTCCCAAGGACCTGGTGATGCAGACCGGCCGCCCGCTGCTCGTCGTTCCCGACCGGGCCAACTGGCTCGACCTGCGCAGCGTGCTGGTGGCGTGGAAGGACACGCCGGAAGCGCGGCGGGCGGTGGCGGGCGCGCTGCCGATGCTGCACAAGGCGAAGGACGTCACCATCGTGGAAATCCCGGAGCGGGGCGACGAACGTTCGGCCGTGATGGCCGGTGTCAGCGACGTTGCCGCCTGGCTCGGCCGCCACGGGATCACCGCGACTGCGCGGGTCCTCGAGGCCGCAGGAAACGAAACCCCTGCTGCGCGGTTGGAGAAAGTCGCCGGCGACACCGGCGCGGGCCTGATCGTCGCGGGCGCCTATGGTCATTCGAGATTTCGCGAACTGATCCTAGGAGGCGTCACCCAATATCTGGTGACGCAAACCGTCCGCAGCGTGCTGCTCTCGCACTGACCATCGGCCGGCCAGTTGGAGGAATCGAGGAGGACGCGCCGTGTACCAATTTCTTGAACAGACCGTCGACGGCTACATGACGCGCAACGTCAAGACGGTGCAGCGCGGCCTCGACTTGTTCCAGCTCAGCGAGATGTTCGAGACCGACGATTTCAATTCCTATCCGGTCGAAGACGACGGGCAGGTGGTCGGCATCGTCACCAAGTTCGACATCCTGAAGTGCTTCGCCTTTACGCCGAGCCAGATGTTGCCGCGCTACGACGACCTGATGAGCCGCAAGATCGGCGACGTCATGACGCCCGAGTTCATCTATGTCAGCCCCGACACGCGGCTGACGCGCGTGCTCCAGATCATGGTCGAGCACCGCATCAGGAGCATCATCGTGCTCGACGGCGCGCAGAAGCTCGCCGGCATCATCGCGCGCGAGGACGTCATTGCGGCGCTCAAGGCGACGGCGCGGGAGTGACGTCTGGATCCTTCTGTTCCAACCTCCGTGATTTCACGGAGGTTATCTATCTTTCTTCCCTTCTCCCCTTGCGGGAGAAGGTGGCGCGAAGCGCCGGATGAGGGGTCCGCTTCAACGGAAAAACTTTTCGTGCGGAACCAACCCCTCACCCAAGTGAGTTTGCCGCACCTTCTCGCTGCCCTCTCCCACAAGGGGAGAGGGCATTTCAACTGGCACTGCATCGGCTCACATTAACAGAAATCCATCTATCTTGATTTCAATCAATTCGCCGCGAGGGTGGATGTGGTTTCTGGCAGCGTGTTCTTTCAGAGAGAATCCGCATGAGCCAGCCCTCCATCTCAAAATCCATGACCATCGGTGAAAGCGGCTTGGCTGTCGTATTCGCAGTCACCGCTTTCCTCTGCGTGATCGCCTCGGCCAAGGCGCTCGATGCGCCCTTCGCGTTCCACGCTGCGCTCAGCGCGGCGGCGAGCCTCGCTGCGGTGTTCTTCATCGTCAACCGCTACTTCGAGCGGCCGGCGGCGCTGCCGGCCCAGGAGATCAACGGCCGCCCGAACTACAGCATGGGGCCGATCAAGTTCTCGGCCTTCATGGCGATGTTCTGGGGCATTGCCGGATTCCTCGTCGGCC
The DNA here is from genome assembly GCF_020194215.1 of Bradyrhizobium sp. BRP20. Taxonomy (NCBI): domain Bacteria; kingdom Pseudomonadati; phylum Pseudomonadota; class Alphaproteobacteria; order Hyphomicrobiales; family Nitrobacteraceae; genus Bradyrhizobium; species Bradyrhizobium sp. BRP20. The sequence continues at coordinate 200,643 of NZ_JADYVY010000007.1, forward strand.
TCATCATCGCCTCGCAGCTGGCCTGGCCCGCGCTGAATTTCGATCTGCCCTGGATCAGCTTCGGCCGCCTGCGCCCGCTGCACACCTCCGCCGTGATCTTCGCCTTCGGCGGCAACGTCTTGATCGCAACCTCGTTCTATGCCGTGCAGAAGTCCTGCCGCGCGCGCCTTGCCGGTGACCTCGCGCCGTGGTTCGTCGTGCTCGGCTACAACTTCTTCATCCTGATCGCCGGCACCGGCTATCTGCTCGGCGTCACCCAGTCAAAGGAATATGCCGAGCCGGAATGGTACGCCGATCTGTGGCTGACCATCGTCTGGGTCGTCTATCTGCTCGTCTTCCTTGCCACCATCTTCAAGCGCAAGGAGCCGCACATCTTCGTTGCGAACTGGTTCTATCTCGCCTTCATCGTGACGATCGCGGTGCTGCATCTCGGCAACAACCCGGCGCTGCCCGTTTCGGTGTTCGGCTCGAAGTCCTACGTCGCCTGGGGCGGCATCCAGGACGCCATGTTCCAGTGGTGGTACGGCCACAACGCGGTCGGCTTCTTCCTGACCGCCGGCTTCCTCGCCATCATGTACTACTTCATCCCGAAGCGTGCCGAGCGGCCGATCTATTCCTACCGGCTCTCGATCATCCACTTCTGGGCGCTGATCTTCCTCTACATCTGGGCAGGTCCCCACCATCTGCACTACACGGCGCTGCCGGACTGGACGCAGACGCTCGGCATGACCTTCTCGATCATGCTGTGGATGCCCTCCTGGGGCGGCATGATCAACGGCCTGATGACGCTGTCGGGCGCCTGGGACAAGCTGCGCACCGATCCCGTGCTGCGCATGCTCGTGGTCTCCGTCGCCTTCTACGGCATGTCGACCTTCGAAGGCCCGATGATGTCGATCAAGGTGGTCAATTCGCTCAGCCACTACACCGACTGGACCATCGGCCACGTGCATTCCGGCGCGCTCGGCTGGGTCGGCTTCGTCTCCTTCGGCGCGCTGTACTGCCTGGTGCCGTGGGCCTGGAATCGCAAGGGCCTCTACAGCCTCAAGCTCGTCAACTGGCACTTCTGGGTCGCCACCCTCGGCATCGTCCTCTACATCTCGGCGATGTGGGTCTCCGGCATCCTGCAAGGCCTGATGTGGCGCGCCTACACCTCGCTCGGCTTCCTCGAATATTCCTTCATCGAGACCGTCGAGGCGATGCATCCCTTCTACATCATCCGCGCCGCAGGCGGCGGCCTGTTCCTGATCGGCTCGCTGATCATGGCCTACAATCTCTGGATGACGGTTCGCGTCGGCGAACAGGAAGTCCAGATGCCCGTCGCTCTTCAGCCGGCGGAATGAGGAGCTCAAGCAATGTCGTTCTGGACACGTCACCAAATCTTCGAAAAGAACTCGATCATCCTGATTGTCGGCATCCTGCTGGTGGTCGCGGTCGGTGGTCTCGTCGAGATCACTCCGCTGTTCTACCTCAAGAGCACGATCGAGAAGGTCGATGGGGTCAGGCCCTACACGCCGCTGGAGCTGGCGGGGCGCAACGTCTATGTCCGCGAGGGCTGCTATCTCTGCCACTCGCAGATGGTCCGGCCCTTGCGCGACGAGGTCGAGCGCTACGGCCACTTCTCGCTCGCCGCGGAGAGCATGTATGACCACCCGTTCCAGTGGGGCTCCAAGCGCACCGGCCCGGATCTCGCCCGTGTCGGCGCCAAATATTCCGACGAGTGGCACGTCACCCATCTGGCCAACCCGCGCGCGATCGTGCCGCAGTCCGTGATGCCCGGCTATCCGTTCCTCAGCAAGGCCGAGATCGACCCCGATGCGATCGCCGGCGACATGCGCGCCCTCAGGACCGTCGGCGTCCCCTATAGCGACGAGCAGATCGCCAATGCCGCCGGCGACCTGAAGGCCCAGGCCGATCCGGACAATGCCGGCACCGACGCTTTCACCAAGCGCTACGCCAAGGCCGTCGTACGCAATTTCGACGGCAAGACCGGCACGCCGACCGAGATGGACGCGCTGGTCGCGTACCTGCAGATGCTCGGCACGCTGGTCGACTTCAAGATCTACAACGAGAAAGCCAATCTTCGCTGAGAAGGCATGAACGATGAAAGCCATCCTGACCGTCCATAATCTTGCGTCCGATCTCGTGACGACGATCTGGACACCGGTGTTCGTCGCGATCTTTCTCGCGATCATCGCCTACGCATTTTGGCCCCGTAACAAGGCTGCGTTCGACAAGGCAGCGCACCTGCCCTTGCGGGAGGAGTGAGAAAACATGACCGATCATTCTAGCGACATCGATTCCGTCTCCGGCAAGTCCACGACCGGACACGAGTGGGACGGCATCAAGGAGCTCAACACGCCGCTGCCGCGGTGGTGGGTGATCACCTTCTATCTCACCATCGTCTGGTCGATCGGCTACTGGATCGTCTATCCGGCCTGGCCGCTGATCCAAAGCAACACCACCGGCCTGTTCGGCTATTCCTCGCGCGCCGACGTCGCGGTCGAGCTCGCTAACCTCGAGAAGATCCGGGGTGACAAGATGGCGGCGCTGGGCTCGGCCTCGCTCGCCGACATCCAGAAGGATCCGGCTCTGCTGGCGCTTGCGCGCGCCAAGGGCAAGACGGTGTTCGGCGACAATTGCGCGCCGTGCCACGGCACGGGTGCGACGGGGTCCAAGGGCTATCCCAACCTGAACGACGACGAATGGCTGTGGGGCGGCTCGCTCGACCAGATCATGCAGACCATCCAGTTCGGCGTGCGGTCGGGCCATGCCAAGACCCATGAGGGGCAGATGCTCGCCTTCGGCAAGGATGGCGTGCTGAAGGGCGACGAGATCGTCACCGCCGCCAATTACGTGCGGTCGCTGTCGGGCCTGTCGACCCGCAACGGCTATGACGCCGCCAAGGGCCAGAAGATCTTCGCGGAGAATTGCGCCGCCTGCCACGGCGACGCCGGCAAGGGCAACCAGGAGATGGGCGCACCTGATCTGACCGACAAGATCTGGCTCTACGGCTCCGACGAGGCGAGCCTGATCGAGACCATCGGCCAGGGCCGCGCCGGCGTGATGCCGGCCTGGGAAGGCCGGCTCGATCCCGCCACCATCAAGGCGATGGCGGTCTACGTCCACTCGCTCGGCGGCGGCAAATAGGCCGATCCGCGACCGACGACTTCCGGCGGGGGCGAAGAAAAGCGCCCCCGTTTGCGTTGGATCAACCTGCGCGGCGGTGCCGGGTCTAGGTTTAATCGCACCTTTGAAGAAGCTCGAGGCGATGAACAAGACCGTCAATCCGAACGAACTGAAGCCCGCGGACGACGTCGGGCCGCTCTATGCGGCGCGCAAGAAGGTCTATCCCCAGAGCGTCTCCGGTACTTTCCGCCGGATCAAATGGGGCCTGATGGCATTCTGCCTCGGCGTCTACTACTTCCTGCCCTTCGTGCGCTGGAATCGCGGTCTCGGCGCGCCGAGCCAGGCGGTGCTGATCGATCTTCCCAACAGCCGCTTCTATTCCTTCTTCATCGAGCTGTGGCCGCAGGAGGTCTATTACTTCACGGGCCTGTTGATCGTCGCCGCGGTGGCGCTGTTCCTGATGAACTCCATCGGCGGGCGGATCTGGTGCGGCTATCTCTGTCCGCAGACGGTGTGGACCGACCTGTTCTACGCGGTCGAGCGCCTGATCGAGGGCGACCGGCGCGAGCGGATGAAGAAGGACAAATCGTCCGATCCGATGAAGCTGGAGCGCATCTCCGAGATCGTGCTCAAGCATTCGATCTGGCTCATGATCGCCTGGTGGACCGGCGGCGCCTGGGTGCTCTATTTCAACGACGCGCCGACCCTGGTGAAGGAGCTCGTCACCTTCCAGGGGCCGATGCTCGCCTATATCTGGATCGGCATCCTCACCGCGACGACCTATCTGCTCGCCGGCTTCATGCGCGAGCAGGTCTGCACCTATATGTGTCCGTGGCCGCGCATTCAGGCCGCACTCACCGACGAATGGGCGCTCAACGTCACCTATCGCTATGACCGCGGCGAGAAGCGCACCTCGGTGAAAAAGTCCGCCGAGCTGCGCGCCCTCGGCCAACAGGTCGGCGATTGCGTCGACTGCTACCAATGCGTCGCGGTCTGCCCGACCGGCATCGACATCCGCAACGGGCCGCAGATGGAATGCATCCAGTGCGGCCTCTGCATCGACGCATGCGACAACGTGATGACAAAGATCGGCCGGCCGAAGCGGCTGATCGGCTACGACAACGACATCAACATCCATCGCCGCCAGGAAGGCAAGGCGCCGATCTACCGGATCGTCCGGCCTCGCACCGTCGTCTATAGTGCCATTATCGCGGCCGTCGGCGGCTTCATGATCTATACGCTGGCGACCCGCAGCCTGCTCGACGTCAACCTGCTGCACGACCGCAACCCGGTCGCGGTCAAGCTGAGCGACGGCTCGATCCGCAACGCCTATACGGTGCGGCTGCTGAACAAGAGCGGCTACGACCGCGTCATCGCGATCGACGTCGAGGGGCCCGTGAACCCCACGATGCACGTCGTCGGCATCGATTCGGTCACGCCGGACCGTCCGATCATCGTGATCCCGCGCGATGCGACCAGCGAGCTGCGGCTGCTGGTCACCGCGCCGGCCGAAAACAATCCGGAGAAATCGATTCCGGTCCGCTTCCACGTCATGGACATCGGGCTCGGCGTCGCCGCGAGCGCCACCGACAATTTCGTCGCGCCGTAAATCCAGGAGACCGTCATGTCATCCAAGCCGCTGACCGGAACCAAGGTCTTCCTGATGCTGGTCGCCTTCTTCGGCCTCGTGATCGGGGTCAACGCCACCATGATGAAGCTCGCCATCGCAACGCTGCCCGGCACCGACGTCGACAGCCCCTATGCCGCGGGCCTGACTTACGAGCGCGAGATCTCCGCGGCGCAGGACCAGGCCGCGCGGAAGTGGAAGGTCAGCGCCCATGTCGAGCGCCGCAACGACGGCGGCGCCTCGGTCCAGGTCGAGGCCCGCGATGCTGCCGGCCAGCCGATCTCCGGGCTCAAGTTCGGCGGCCGGCTGGAGCGGCCGACCGACAAGCGCGCCGACCTCGCGGTCGAGCTCAGCGAAGCCGGCATCGGCCTCTATCGCGGCAATGCGGCGTCCGTCGCGCCGGGCCAATGGGACCTGGTGATCGAGGGCGAGGCGCGGGGGACGCGCGTGTTCATGTCGCGCAACCGCGTGATCCTGAACTGAAGGATTCCGTCATGCAGGTCACGCGCGATTTCTCTCATTACGTCCGCGATGCGGGCGAGGGCCTCCGGCACATCGATCTCGCCGTCGAGGGCGTTCACTGCGCCGGCTGCATGGCCAAGATCGAGCGCGGGCTCTCGGCCATCCCCGACGTCACCCTGGCGCGCGTCAACCTCACCAACCGCCGCGTCGCGCTGGAATGGAAGGCGGGGACGCTCGACCCCGGCCGTTTCATCGACCGGCTCGAAGAGCTCGGCTACAAGGCCTATCCGTTCGAGACCGAGAGTGCGGAAGCGGCCGAGGTCGCCGAATCCCGCTTCCTGCTGCGCTGCCTCGGGGTCGCCGCGTTCGCCACCATGAACGTGATGATGCTGTCGATCCCGGTGTGGTCCGGCAACGTCTCGGACATGCTGCCGGAGCAGCGCGATTTCTTCCACTGGCTGTCGGCGCTGATCGCGCTGCCGGCGGCGGCCTATGCCGGCCAGCCGTTCTTTCGCTCGGCCTGGCGCGCTCTGTCGGCCAAGACCACCAACATGGACGTGCCGATTTCGATCGGCGTGATCCTGGCGCTCGGCATGTCCGTGGTCGAGACCATCCACCACGCCGAGCATGCCTATTTCGACGCCGCGATCATGCTGCTGACCTTCCTCCTGGTCGGCCGCTTCCTCGACCAGAACATGCGGCGGCGGACCCGCGCGGTCGCCGGCAATCTCGCCGCGCTGAAGGCTGAGACGGCCGCGAAGTTCATCGGGCCCGACGAGATCTCGCAGGTGCCGGTGGCGGCGATCAATCCGGGCGACATCGTGCTGCTCCGGCCCGGCGAGCGCTGCGCGGTCGACGGCACCGTGATCGAAGGGCGTTCCGAGATCGACCAGAGCCTGATCACCGGCGAGACGCTCTATGTCACGGCCGAGCAGGGCACGCCGGTCTATGCGGGATCGATGAACATCTCCGGCAGCTTGCGGGTGCGAGTCTCGGCCGCCTCCGAGGCGACGCTGCTCGCCGAGATCACGCGGCTGCTCGACAACGCGCTCCAGGCGCGCTCGCGCTACATGCGCCTTGCCGACCGGGCCTCGCGGCTCTATGCGCCGGTGGTGCATGCGACCGCGCTCCTGACCATTCTCGGATGGGTCCTCGCCGGTGCGAGCTGGCACGATGCGATCGTGACCGGCGTCGCCGTGCTGATCATCACCTGTCCCTGCGCCCTAGGGCTTGCGATCCCGACGGTGCAGACGGTGGCCTCGGGCGCGATGTTCAAGGCCGGTGTGCTGCTCAATGCGGGCGATGCGATCGAGCGGCTGGCTGAAGCCGACCATGTGATCTTTGACAAGACCGGCACGCTGACGCTGCCCGAGCTCGAAGTGATGAATGCCTCCGACATTCCCGCCGATGTCTTCGAACTCGCCGGCCGGCTCGCACTGTCGAGCCATCACCCGGTGGCTGCCGCCGTCGCGCAAGCTGCCGGTGCGAAGTCTCCGATCCTCAGTGCGGTGGAGGAGGCCGGGCGGGGTGTCCGTGCGACCGTCGACGGCCTCGAGCTTCGCCTCGGCCGTCCCTCCTTCTGCGGTGCCGAGGCGCTGGTCGGCAGCGCCTTGGTCGATCCCGAAGCTTCCATCGTCGCGTTCAGCAAGGGCAGCGAAAAATTCATCCTCTCGGTTCGCCAGGGCCTGCGACCCGATGCCAAGGCGGTGATCGCGGCTCTGAAGGCGCGCAAAATCGGCATCGAGATCCTGTCCGGCGATCGCGAGCCGGCCGTGAAGGCCGCGGCCCAATCGCTCGACATCCCCGAGTGGCGCGCCAGCGTCACCCCGGCCGACAAGATCGCGCGGATCGAGGAGCTGAAACGGCGCGGTGCGAAAGTGCTGATGGTCGGCGACGGCATGAACGATGCGCCATCGCTCGCGGCGGCCCATGTCTCGATGTCGCCGATCTCGGCCGCGCATCTCAGCCAGGCCACCGCCGATCTCGTCTTCCTCGGCCGGCCGCTGGCGCCGGTGGTTGCCGCCATCGACGCCTCGCGCAAGGCGCTGCATTTGATGCGGCAGAACCTCTGGCTTGCGATCGGCTACAATGTGCTCGCGGTGCCGGTTGCGATCAGCGGCGTCGTGACGCCCCTGATCGCCGCTGCCGCCATGAGCGGATCGTCGATCCTGGTGATGCTGAACTCGCTGCGCGCCCGCAGCGCCTCGCGGGAGATCGTGTAATGGAGATACTGGTCATCCTGGTCCCGCTAGCATTGATGCTCGGAGGTGCCGGTCTCGTCGCTTTCCTGTGGTCACTCAGGAGCGGCCAGTACGACGATCTCGACGGCGCCGCCTGGCGCGCGATCGCCGACGACGAGCCGCCGCAGGAAGCGCCGGCCAAGCGCTAGCGTTTCAGGGCGAATGTAAGCAGGGCTGCGGCAGCGAGCGCCGCGCCCACGCCGAATACGCACGCCTGCCATCCGAAAGCGTCGAACAGGCGCCCGAGCACGGCCGTACCGACCAGTCCGCCGCAGAAGTAACACGTAAGATAGGTCCCGCTGGCGATGCCGCGATTGTCGGCTGCGGCCTGTCCGACGAAACCCGTCGCGGCGGCCTGTGCGAAGAATGTGCCGACCCCGACCAGGACCATGCCGGCGAGCACTTCGCCCAGACGCGGCGACAGCATCAAGGGCAGGCCGAGCCCGGCAACAGCGAGCGCGCCCCAGATCGTGGGCCGCGTTCCCAGCCGCGCCGCCACCCTGCCGGCCAGAAGCGTCGTGACGATCGACGGCAGGAAGACGAAATAGACGAGGCCGAGATCCATCATGCCGAGCGACAGCGGCGGCCGCACCAGCACGAAATTGACGTAGGTGAAGGTGCCGATGAAGGCGAACAGGATGCAGAAGCCGATGCCGAAAGAGGCGCGCAGCTGCGGATTGCGCCAATGCGCGATGGTGGCGGCGAGCGGCGAAGCCGCCGGCGTCATCGCATGCATCGGCGGCACGCAGTTGACGGTGAAATAGACCAGCGCCGCGCCGGCAAGATTGAGCGCCGCGAAGAAGTAGAAGTTCCAGGCGAGGCCGAGGCCATCGGCCAATGCGGCCGAGATCAGCCGGCCGACGAGATTGCTGGCGACATTGCCGGTGATGTAGGCGGCAAAGGCGCCGCCGGCGTCCATGGCGCTGCATTGCTCGCCGAGATAGGCGAGGGTGAGCGCGAAGGCGGACGCCATGCACAGGCCCTGTGCGACCCGCAACGCGGTGAAGACGGCAAGATTGGGCGCGACAGCAAGCAGGCTGGTGGGAACCGCAAGCAGGACCAGGCTGAGCAGGATGCCCGTTCGCCGGTCGATACGCGGGCTGAAGAAGCCGACGACGAGGCTGGCTGCGGCCATGCCGAAGGTGCTGGCATTGACGGCAAAGCCCATTGCCGCGGGTGTGACGCCGTAGTGCCGTGTCAGCGAGGGCAGGATCGCCTGCGTCGCGAAGAGATCGACGACCGTCAGGAATGCGGTGAGGCCGATCACGAGCGAGCGAAACGCGAAGCCAGGGGAATGCGCATTCATCGTCGTCGCGGTCGGTTTGATCGATGCGGAAAGATCGGTCATGTCGTTGCGCTCCCTCATGCCCCGGCATGCCCGAGCGCGCGCCTCGTCCTTTGAGACGACCGCGGAGCCTGTCATCGGGCCGCGCTCTGCGCGGACCCGGTGGCGGTCTCCTCAGGATGAGGCTAAGCGACATCGTGGCCGCCGAGGCTGCTGCCGCACACTCCGTCCTCATCCTGAGGAGCCCGCCTGAAGCGGGCGTCTCGAAGGATGGCCGCACGGAATTACATATGGCGGTCGTTGGGATCCTTGCGGACGTCGCCGACATAGAGAATGACGGTCTCCTTGCCGAGGTTCTTCCACCAGTGCGAGGTGTCGTGGACTTCGGGGCGGATGTCGCCGGCCTTGTGCACGATCGGGTCGACGCAGTTGGAGGCGTATTCGACGATCTCGCCCTGCTGCACGAAGATCAGGGCCGGACGGTCGTCATGGCTGTGCCAGGGCACGATGCCGCCGGGCTCGATGGTCAGCTTGCGGAAGCGCAGCTCGCGGCCCTCAATACGGGCGGGCTGCTTGCCGAGATCGATCGCGCCGAGCGTCACGTCGGTAACGCCGACAGGCTTGTAGTCGACCATCGGCTGCGCATTCGGCTTGGTCTTGCCGGCCGGACATTCGCCGGCGAAAACCGGCGTCGCAAATGTCAGCGCGCCGAGAACGGCAACGCCTGTCCAAACCACGCGCGACATTGTGAGATGGCTAGACATGGAAAGTCTCCTCTGTTGGCCGCGAGCCCTGATGGCCGCGGGCTATGGCAGGAGCTTCGTCGAGACCTTTTCCATGTTGAAATGCCGGCTTGCTTTCGATGCGATAGCCCCGCGCTATGCCGATAGGCGGCAGCTATCGAACCGATTGGGCATCGGCATTTCCGCTTTCGCAGCATCCGGCGTCCGATGCCAGCACGCCCGATTGCGGTCGCCCCTTGCGGGCGGACGAACCGGGAAACTAATATTCGCCCGCAAGGAAGCCGGAGCAGGAAGATGACGTCTCTCTCGCCAGCCGATGCCGAACAGCTCAGGCTCGCGTTCCAGCGCTGCCGCGACATGGACAGCACGCTGAACGAACAGCTCCGCGCCTATGCAGATGCCAGCCGCGAGGTCTTTCCGGCCTATGGCGAGGCGGTCGATCGCCTGGTCGCGCGATTGAGCGACAACGGCGGCGGCGAGACCGCGCCGCGGCCGGGCGACCCGATGCCGCCGTTCATGCTGCCCGACGAGGGTGGCCGTCTCGTGTCGCTGCCCTCGCTGCTGGAGGGAGGCCCCGTCGCGGTGATGTTCTTCCGCGGCCATTGGTGTCCCTATTGCCGGCTCAATGTCCGCGCCGTGGTCCAGGCGCTGGACCGCATCAAGGCGATGGGGGCGCAGGTTGTCGCGATCGTGCCGGAGACGCAGGAATATACCGGGCAGCTCAAGGCCGAATCCGGCGCGCCGTTTCCGATCCTGACGGATCTCGACAACGGCTATGCGCTGTCGCTCGACCTCGCGATCTGGTTAGGTGCCGAGATCCAGCAATTGCTGTCCTATCAGGACATGGCGAAATTCCACGGCAATGACGGCTGGATGCTGCCGATCCCGGCCGTGTTCTTGGTCGGACGCGACGGCATCGTGAAAGCCCGCTTTGTCGATCCGGATTTCCGCAAGCGCATGGAGATCGAGGATCTGATCGAAGCGCTGGAGCGCGCGAGCCAGGAGAATTGAGCTACGCTTTCTTCCTTCTCCCCTTGTGGGAGAAGGTGGCGCGAAGCGCCGGATGAGGGGTTGCCTCCGCAATCACAAATGAGGATTGGAGTCGCGGAGAGATACCCCTCACCCGTCTCGCCGCTATGCGGCGAGCCACCCTCTCCCACAGGGGGAGAGGGGAAGGGCGGTCGACACTGTAAAGACTACCCCGCGATCTCGCGCCAGTCGGCGCCGCGCAGCATGCGCATCACGGCGTTGCCCACGGCGGTGCGTTGCCGGCCGGCGACCCCATAGAGATTGACGGTGCGGCGGGCGTCCAGCCCCGTGACCGCGGCGCGGGTCAGCCGCTCCGGCACGGGCGAGGTGTGCGGCACCATGGCGACGCCCATCTCGGCCTCGACCAGCTCGATCAAGTCGCGCTCGTTCGAGACCTCATGACCCTGTTCGATGTCGATGCCGTGCTCGCGCAGGCTCGCGGAGATGCGGCGCGCGTGCTCGCAGAAAGTTCGGCTCAGCAGCAGCTCCGATCGCAGATCGTCCAGTTCGACCGAGCTGCGGCCGGCCAGCCGGTGCCCGTCGCCGACGACGAGCTCGAAGCTCTCGGTGAACAGCGGCCAGACATCCAGCCGGTCCCAGGCCTCGTCGATCTCGGCAGCAATGCCGAGCTCGGCTTCGCCCTTCTTCAGGAAGTCGCCGACCTCCCGGCCCGAGCCGCGCAGAAAGCGGAATTCGAGCCGGTTGAACTGCCGCTTGATCTCGTTGAGATGCGGAATCAGCAAAGCGAGGTCGATCGAATGCGTCAGCGCAATGCGGAGCGCACCGATCTCTCCGCTCCTGAACGAGGAGGCGAGCGAGCGCGCGCCGATGGCCGCGTCATAGCACTGCTTCAGGAGTGGATGCATGCGCTGGCCGAGCTCAGTCAATTGCGCGGCGGGGCGTTCGCGGCGGAACAGGTCGCCGCCCAGCTCGGCCTCGAGCTGCTTGATCGCGCGCGTCAGCGAGGGCTGCGTGACGTTGCATTCCTCGGCCGCGCGCGTGAAGTTCAAGAGCTGCGCCACCGCGAGGAAATAGCGGACCTGGTGCATTTCCATGGATCGGCTCCCAGCAAAAATCGACCGGAAATCTAGCCGATCAGGGCGAAAAATGACATCCCGCCTGCGATAGCGCGGACGTATCGACTCGGAAGCCAACCGGCATTTCCGCAAATCCCGGAGATCCCGCACATTTCGCTCCAGCCTGGCGCGGTGTCGCGCTGAGAAGAGGTCTGGATCATGAATATTCCCATCAAGACGCAGACGTCCGCTTCATCACGCGTGCTTGCCGGCAAGGTGGCGCTTGTCACCGGGTCGACCAGCGGCATCGGTCTCGGTATCGCGCGGGCCCTCGCCGCCTCGGGCGCCGACATCGTGCTCAATGGCCTTGGTATCGCCAGCGAGATCGGCCGGACGCGCGAGCAGATCGCCGCCGAGTTCGGCGTCAAGGCCAGCTATTCGCCAGCGGACATGACGAGGCCGAAATCGATCGCCGAGATGGTCGCGGCGACGGTGGCCCAATCCGGCCGGCTGGACATCTTGGTCAACAACGCCGGCATCCAGCATGTCGCGCCGCTCGACCAGTTTCCGGTCGAGAAGTGGGACCAGATCCTGGCAATCAACCTGTCCTCGGCCTTCCACACCACGCGGCTCGCCTTGCCGGCAATGCGGCAGCACGGTTTCGGCCGGATCATCAACATTGCCTCCACGCACGGCCTGGTCGGTTCGCCGTTCAAGGCAGCCTATGTCACCGCCAAGCATGGCATCGTCGGCCTCACCAAGGTGACGGCGCTGGAGACGGCGGAGCAGGGCATCACCTGCAACGCAATCTGCCCTGGTTATGTCCATACGCCGCTGGTCGAGGCGCAGATCGACGGCCAGGCCAAGGCCCATGGCATCTCCCGCGATCAGGTGATCCGCGACGTGCTGCTGGCGCAACAGCCGAACAAGCGCTTTGTTGCGGTCGAGGAGCTCGGCGCACTCGCGGTGTTCCTGTCGACGGACGCGGCGGCCTCGATCACCGGCGTTGCGCTGCCGGTCGACGGCGGTTGGACCGCGCATTGACATGGGCCGGCGCAGCAAGTCGAATACTCGAACAGTGCAAGCTCACCAGGAGCGAGACATGGGCACGCAGGACAATTCTCAGCATAAGCAGCACGACCTGCCGGGTCAGGTCGTGCTCGTGCTTCAGGGCGGCGGCGCGCTCGGCTCGTACCAGGCCGGGGTCTACCAGGCCTTGCACGAAGCCGGCATCGAGCCGGACTGGATCATCGGCACCTCGATCGGTGCGATCAATGCGAGCCTCATCGCCGGCAACGCGCCCGAGCACCGGCTCGCGCGCTTGCGGGAGTTCTGGAAACGGATGGAGCAGAAGCCGGTCTGGGACTGGCGAGCCGCGTTTCCCGGCTTCAACGAGAAGCTGGCCTATTGGTCGACCGTGACCCACGGCATTGCCGGTTTCTTCCGGCCCAATCCGCTGGCCCATGCCGGCGATTCCTATCCGCTGGGCGCCGATTACGCCGGCTATTATTCGACCGCGCCGCTGGAGAAGACGCTGAGCGAGCTCGTCGATTTTGATCTCGCCAACCGCTGCGCACCGCGTCTGACGGTCGGTGCGGCTCATGTCGGCACCAGCGAAATGCGCTATTTCGACAGCCGCGACGGCGAGCTGACGGTGAAGCATGTGATGGCCTCGGGCGCGCTGCCGCCGGCTTTCCCCGCCGTGCGCATCGACGGCGAGCTCTATTGGGACGGCGGCATCCTGTCGAACACGCCGACCGAAGCCGTGTTCGACGACAATCCACGCAGGAACTCGCTGATCTTCTCCGTGCATCTGTGGAATCCGGTCGGGCCGGAGCCGACCACGATGGCGGAGGTGCTGAACCGGCACAAGGACGTGCAATATTCCAGCCGCATCGCCAGCCAGATCGTGCGACAGCAGCAGGCCCATCGTCTGCGCCACGTCATTAACCAGCTCGCGGCGCAGCTGCCCGAGAGCGAGCGCAACGATCCCGCGGTGAGGGAACTGACGAGCTACGGCTGCCCGACCCGCATGCATGTGGTGCGTCTGCTGGCGCCGCAGCTCGAGCACGAGACCCATACCAAGGATATCGACTTCAGTCCGTCCGGGATCACGCGGCGCTGGCACGCCGGCTATGCGCACACGAAATCGGTGCTGGCGCACAAGCCCTGGGTCGGCGAATTCGATCCGCTCGCCGGCGTCGTGCTGCACGAGCATATGGACGAGATGCCGATGGCGGCGGAGTGAGGCTCTGTCCGTCATAGCCTCGCACGACGACGATTTTGCAGGCGCGCGGTCCGGAGTATGGTCGCCGTATCTTCGTCGCGAGGCTTGCAATTGGTCGCTGAGAAAGATCTGGAGGAGTCGCTCGAGACGCTGCGTGCCAACGTGGCGGGACCGGTCGCGGGCGTATTCGGTCCGGCCTCACTGACCTGGCAGATCGACCGGGAGGCCGTGCTCTTTCTCGGCGCCGGCCGTGCGCTGCTGCTGCAACTGGCCCATCCCTGGGTGGCGGCGGCGATCGCCGAGCATTCGCGCACCCTTGCCGATCCGATCGGCCGCTTCCATCGCACCTTCGACATCGTCTTTACGATGGTGTTCGGTTCGCTGGACCGGGCGCTGCTGTCGTCCCGGCAGCTACATCGGCGTCACAGCATGATCGTCGGCGAGATGCCCGAGACCGTGGGGCCGTTCGCGGCCGGCTCGCGCTACTGCGCCAACGACATCCCCGCGCTGCGCTGGGTCCACGCCACGCTGGTCGAGACCGCGCTCATGGCACATGATCTGGTGCTGCCGCCACTCTCGGCGGAGGAGCGCGATCGCTATTGGAGCGAGGCCAGGCTGTACGGCGCCCTCTTCGGATTAAAGGGGGATGATTTGCCGGCGGACTGGTCCGGCTTCGTCGCCTACACCAAGGCAATGGCGCAGTCGGAGACGCTAACCGTTGGCCCTGCGGCCCGCGAGATCGCCGCGCAGATATTCAGCGGCGCGCGCCCGTGGCTGCGGCCGCCGCGCTGGTATTGCGCGCTCACCGCGAGCATGCTGCCCGAGCGCTTGCGCGCGGGCTTCGGCTTCGAGCTCGACGCGCGTGCGATCCGATCCGCCGATCACGCGCTGCGGTGGATTCGGCGCGTCTATCCGAAATTGCCTGGCCGGCTGCGCTATGTCGGTCCCTACCAGGAAGCGCAGGCGCGGCTGCGGGGCGAAGCGCGGCCCGACTGGATGACGCGGTGTCTTAATCGCGCCTGGATCGGCCGTCCGCAGATGGATGTGCGCGGGAAATAGGGACTCGAGGCAAGCTTGTCGCAGCTTGTCATTCCGGGGCGCGCGGAGCGCGAGCCCGGAATCCATTTCTCCGAGCGTTCCGGCCGCACGATGGATTCCGGGCTCGCGCCAAACGGCGCGCCCCGGAATGACAGCAGTGCCTCACACCGACGCCAGCTTGCGGTACAGCGCGCTGTAGCTGCCGGCCGAGATGCTCCAGGAGAACGAGCGCCCCATGGCGCTGCGGCGCATCGTATCGAGCTGGTCGTGGGCCATGAAGGCCGAGAAGGCCCGCCGCACGCCGCCGAGGAAAGATTCGTGCGACGGCCTCGAGAACAGGAATCCGGTCTCCCCGTCGCTAATGGTTTCGGCGAGGCCGCCGGTCTGGTGACCGATCGGCAGCGAGCCGAAGCGCTGCGCGTACATCTGGCTGAGCCCGCACGGCTCGAACCGCGACGGCATCAAGGTGAAGTCGCTGCCGGCGAAGATGCGCCGCGCCTGGGCCTCGTTGAAGCCGATCGCGACCCCGATGGCGTCGGGGCGGCGGCGGTGCGCGTCGATCAGGGCCTGCTCGAGCGCCGGCTCGCCGGAGCCGGTGACCACGATCTGCCCGCCGGCATCGACGATCTCGTCCGCCGCCGACAGAACGAGGTCGATGCCCTTCTGGTGCACGAGACGCGCGACGATGCCGAACATCGGCCCGCGCGAGACCGCCAGTCCGAACTGCTTGCGGACGTAGTCCGCATTGGCCTTCTTGCCGACCCAGTCGCCAGCGCCGAATTGCTGGGCAAGCTGGGCGCAGGAGCGCGGGTCCCAGCTCTCGTCGATGCCGTTGAGGATGCCGGTGAGCTCGGCGGCGTCGGAGCGCAGGCGGAGCAGGCCCTCCAGGCCACAGCCGAATTCGGCCGTGGTGATCTCCCGCGCATAGGTGCCGCTGACCGTGGTGAGGTGGGAGGCGTAGACGAGGCCCGCCTTGAGGAAGGAGACCTGGTCGTAGAACTCGACGCCGTCGATGTGGAAGGAGCTCTCCGGTGCGCCGATCCGCCGCAGCGAGTCCTTCGGGAAGAGGCCCTGATAGGCGAGGTTATGGATGGTCAGGATGGACGGCAGCTTGGCGCCCTGCCAGGCCAGATAGGCCGGCACCAGCGAGGCCTGCCAATCGTTGGCATGGATCAGGTCTGCTGCCCAATTCTTGTCCAGCTTGCCCATGGCGAGCTCAGCGGCGGCCGAGGCGAAGCGCGCGAAGCGGATGTCGTTGTCGGGCCAATCGCGCCCGAACTCGTCGCCATAGGGGTTGCCGGGTCGGTCGTAGAGCTGCGAGCACAACAGCACATAGACCGGCAGGCCGTCCTTGGTCGCGGCACGGCCGAGCGAGCAGGCCGGCATCTCCGCGAATGCGGGACAGCGGCCAACGACCTGAATATGCGTGAGTTGCTCGATGATGTCGCGATAGCCGGGCAGCATGATCCGGATATCGGCGAAGGAGCGAAGTGCGCGGGGGAGGGCGGCGGAAACGGCGCCCAATCCGCCGACGCGAACGAAGTCGTCCATCTCTGTGGTGACGAACAAGACCCTCAAGAACAACCGCCCTCTTTCGACCCCGCTTGCTGCTATGCAAGAACGGGTCCAGTTGTGCTGGAAATCCAAAGCCCGCCCACGCGGCACGTCTGTTCGGTAAACACTTTCCTACTCAGCCGCCGCCCTCTAGGGTCGCCGCATCAACAACAAAGATCTTCGATGGTTCCACGAGTTCAAGGGCGCAGGCAGGCATGCAGCTAGCAGATAAGCATGAGGGGACGACGACAAAGGCCTTCGCGGGCCTGCGGGTGCTGGATTTTTCGACCACCATCGCCGGGCCCCATTGCACACGGATGCTCGCCGACATGGGTGCCGAGGTCATCAAGATCGAGACCGACGGCGGGGAGACGATGCGGACCCGGCCTCCCCTCCGCAACGGCTGCAGCACCGCGTTCGGCCAGCTCAATGTCGGCAAGAAGAGCGTGGTCCTCGACCTCAAGTCCGAGGACGGCAAGGAGGCGGTGCGCCGGCTGGCCGCGACGTCGGATATTCTGGTCGAGAACTTCCGTCCCGGCGTGATGCGCCGCCTTCGGCTCGACTACGACAGCCTGCGTCAGGTCAACCCGAGGCTGATCTACTGCTCGATCTCGGGCTATGGCCAGACCGGCCCTTCGGCCGAGCTGCCGGCCTACGCCCCGGTGATCCACGCGGCCTCGGGCTACGACATGGCCCATCTCGCCTACCAGCCGGGCCGCAACCGTCCCGACTATTGCGGTATCTACCACGCCGACGTCGTCACCGGGACCTATGGTTTTGGCGCGATCGCGTCGGCGCTCTATCAACGCTGCGTGACGGGCGCCGGCCAGCACATCGACGTCTCCATGCTGGAAACCATGCTGTCGCTGACGCTGACCGAGCTGCAGAGCTCGCAATTCGCGGTGCCGCCGCCGCCACGCCCGATGTTCGGACCGACCGAGACGGCAAGCGGCTACGTCATGATCACGATCGCCAGCGAGAAGACGTTCCAGGCCCTGATGGGGGTGATCGGCCGCCCGGACTGGGTCTCCGATCCGCGTTTCGCCACCTATGCCGCGCGGCGCGAGAACTGGGCCGAGCTGATGGACGGCGTCGAAATCTGGTCGCGGCAGCTTTCGACCGATGCGTGCTTGCGCGTGCTTGGCGCTGCCGGCGTGCCGGCCTCGGCCTATCGCAGCGTGTCCGAGGCTTTGGCCGATCCGCAGCTTGCGCACCGCCAGGCACTCTCCGAGGTGCGGGACGAGGGCGGCTCGTTCCAGGTGCTCAACCTGCCGTTTCGGATGTCGGGGGCTGACACGGCGCCGGCCAAGACCGTGTCCGTGCTCGGGGAGCACACCGACGCGTTGCGCCAGGAGATCGGCCTTGCGGACCGTACGGCAATTCCGCCAGGCAAAACGGCCGCGACATCCTGAGTCTCATCGCCGCCACATGCGGCGTTCGAACTCTCGTTCGTTCCTCTTGCCGAGGCGGGCATTTGTCGCCAAGCTCGCCTCCGAGTCATTCACGATCCGAAACATCGGACGAGGGATCCCGGGAGGAACCATGACGAACGCGGCGGCCTTGGCACGCAGGCGCGTGCCTATTTTCCTCGTTGCGGCATTTGCACTGGCTACGCCAGCGCAGGCGCAGAAATCGGGCGGCAGCATCACCGTCGGTCAGGAGCTGGAGATCGCAGGCTTCGATCCGCTCAAGGTCGGCGTCTACGACACCTCGACCTTCACCGCTGCCGCCGCGATCTTCGACACGCTGACGACGCTGAATGACAAGGGCGAGGCCGCGCCGAAGCTCGCGGTGTCCTGGAGCCATTCCGAGGACTACAAGACCTGGACCTTCAAGCTCCGCGAAGGCGTCAAATTCCACGACGGCACGCCGTTCAATGCGCAGGCCTTCAAGGAGAATTTCGACCGGCAGAAGGACCCCGCCAACAAGTGCCGCTGCGCCTTCTACATCACCAACGTCAAGGAGGTGCTGGCGCCGGACGAATACACAATCGTCTATAATCTCACCGATCCTTCCGTGAACCTGCCGGCGACGATCACCATCCAGAGCCAGAACAACGTCATCCATTCGCCGACCGCCTGGAAGACCAAGGGCGACGATTACAACCGCAATCCCGTCGGCACCGGCCCCTACATCCTGAAATCCTGGACCGCCGGCGACCGCATGGTGCTGGAGAAGAACCCGAACTATTGGGACAAGGGTCGCCCGTATCTCGACCGCATCGTCCTGAAGCCGCTGCCCGACGCGCAGTCGCGCTTTGCCTCGCTGCAATCGGGCGAGGCCGACATCATCTGGGATGACGAGAACGACGCCGACAACATCATGAGGGCGCAGAAGGACCCCAAGCTCACCGTGCACACCTACAAGGGCTCGGGCGCGCAGGTCTACGCCTTCAACACCAAGGTGGCGCCGTTCGATGACGTGAGGGTGCGGCAGGCCCTGGTGATGGCGATCGACCGTCCCAAGATGTCGCAAGCGATCAGCAACGGCCTGAGCCGGCCCGCGAGCAATCCTTACGGCGACGGCTCCTGGGTCAAGTGCAAGGACGACGGGGCGCTGCCGTTCGACGTTGAGAAGGCCAAGGCGCTGATCAAGGAGTACGGCAAGCCGGTCGAGTTCAAGATGCTGGTGACGGCGACGCCGCGCGGCCGCATGGTCGGCCAAGTGCTGCAGCAATTCTGGAAGCGCGTCGGCGCCAACATGGAGATCGAGCAGGTCGACCAGGCCACGATTCCGACGCGCGCCTTCACCCGGCAGTTCCAGCTGACGCCGTGGCGCATCGTCGATCTCGCCGATCCCGATCCGCAGATGTACGCGAATTTCCGCAGCGGCAGCCCGCTGGCGCTCGCCGGATACGCGAACCCCGAGCTCGACAAGCTTCTGGACCATGCGCGCGTCACCGCCGACATCGGCCAGCGCACCGAGGATTATTGCGCCATCAGCCGTCTGATCAACAAGGAGGCGATCTGGTTCTGGACCTTCCAGAATACCTATTACGCGCTGTCCAGCGCCAAGCTGAAGGGCTTTCCGAAGATCTACAACGGCGTGATCGACGTCTCGACCACCTGGCTGGAATGACCGCGCGATGCTGAACTTCGTCGCGCGGCGGCTGCTTGCCATGCTGCCGGTCCTGCTCGCCGTCTCGTTGCTGACGTTCCTGATCGCCTCGCTGCTGCCGGGCGATCTCGCGCTCGTCATCCTGGGCGATCAGGCAACGCCGGAGAACGTCGCGGCGCTGCGCCGCGACATGGGACTCGACCAGCCGCTGTGGTGGCGTTACCTGAGCTGGCTCGGCCACGTGGTGCAGGGCGATCTCGGCCGCTCGTTTCGCACCGGGCAGACGGTGCTGCAGGCGGTGGCCGAGCGCATCCCGGTCTCGCTGCAGCTGATGCTGATGGCCGAGTTCATCGGGCTCCTGATCGGTGTTCCCGTTGCGATCGCCTGTGCCGCGCGCGCCGGCGGTGCGTTCGACCGCTTCATGACCGGCAGCGCTTTCGCGATGCTGTCGATGCCGTCGTTCCTGACTGCGATCCTGCTGATCTATCTGTTCGCGGTCGAGCTGCGCTGGCTGCCGGCGACCGGCTATGTGCCGTTCACCGAGGCGCCGCTGGCCAATTTGCGCTTCTTCGTGCTGCCGGCGCTGACGCTGGCGCTGGCGGAATGGCCGGGCATCATGCGGGTGCTGCGCTCCGACATGATCGCGACGTTGCAGGAGGACTATATCGCGCTGGCGAAAGCAAAGGGTCTCAAGCCATCGCGCATCCTGTTGGTGCATGCGCTGAAGCCTTCTTCGCTGACCCTGGTGACGGTGACGGGCATCAATATCGGTCGCCTGCTCGGCGGCACGCTGATCGTGGAAACGATCTTCGCGCTGCCCGGCATCGGCCGGCTGCTGGTCGGGGCGATCTACACCCGGGACCTCGTCATTCTCCAGGGCGTGGTGCTGCTGGTCGCCTGCGGCTTCGTCATCGTCAACTTCATCGTCGACATGCTCTATGCCGTGCTCGACCCCAGGATCCGCCATGGCCACGCTTGAGCTGTCGATCCAGGACGAGGAGGTAGCTGCGCCGGTCGGCCGCAAGCCCAAGCTCGGCCTGTTGTTCTGGATCGCAAGCGCCTGGGTTGCGATCATCCTTTCGCTAGCGATCCTGGCGCCGGTGCTGCCGCTGCAGAACCCGACCGATATGGACATGCTGGAACGGCGAGCCGCCTTCTCCGGGGAACATTGGCTCGGCACCGACGGGCTCGGCCGCGACGAGCTCGCCCGGCTGATCTTTGGTGCGCGGGTGTCGCTAACGGTCGGGCTGATCGCGCCCATGATCGGCCTCGTCATCGGCGGCGCGCTCGGCCTGCTGGCCGGCTATTTCCGCGGCCGGTTCGAGACGCTGGTGGTCGGCAGCATGGATGTGTTGCTCGCCTTTCCGCCGCTGATCTTCGCGCTCGCGGTGGTCGCCTATCTCGGGCAGTCGGTCCCCAACCTCACTATTGTCCTCGGCGTGCTCGGCATTCCCGCTTTCATGCGCGTGGCGCGCGCGGCGACGCTGACGCTGGCGCGGCGCGAGTTCGTGATCGCCGCCGAGGCGTTAGGGGCTAGCCATGCGCGCATCCTGCTGCGCGAGCTGCTGCCGAACGTCATCCTGCCGCTGCTCGCCTTCTTCCTGCTCGGCGTCGCGGTCACCATCGTGGTCGAGGGCGCGCTGTCCTTCCTCGGCCTCGGCGTGCCGCCGCCGATGCCGAGCTGGGGCAGCATGATCGGGGAGGGACGTGACAGTCTGGACGTCGCGCCGCGCCTCGCCTTTCTGCCGGCGGCAGCACTGTTTGCGACGGTGCTGGCGTTCAACCTCGTCGGCGACACCTTGCGAGCTCTCACCGACCCACGTCAGGGGGCACTGTGACCGCGCCGCTCCTGGCCATCGAGGATGTCGCGGTCGAGCTGCCGACCCCGCGCGGAAACCTGCGCGCGGTCGATCACGTCGACCTTTCGCTGCAGGCCGGCCGCACGCTCGGGATCGTCGGTGAATCCGGCTGCGGCAAGACCATGCTCTCGCGCGCCGTGCTGCAACTGCTGCCGAAGAAGGCGAAGCTGACGGGCCGGGTGATGTTCGACGGCGAGGATCTGGTGCGGCTCGAGGCTGAAAGCCTGCGGCGGCTGCGCGGGCGCGACCTCGCGGTCGTGTTCCAGGACCCGATGACCTCGCTGAACCCGGTGCTCACCATCGGCACGCAGCTGATGGAGACGATCCAGGAGCACCTCGAGCTTGACGCTCCCGTCGCGAAGGCCCGCAGCATCGAGCTGCTCGCCGCCGTCGGCATTCCCGCCCCGGAGCAGCGGCTCGCGCAATATCCGCATCAATGCTCCGGCGGCATGCGCCAGCGCATCGCGATTGCGATCGCACTGTCCTGCGAGCCGAAGCTCCTGATCGCGGACGAGCCGACCACCGCGCTCGACGTCACCATCCAGGCGCAGATCCTCGATCTGCTCGCGCGCGAGCAGCGCCGCCGCCACATGGCGATGATCATCATCACCCACGATCTCGGCGTGGTAGCCGGCCGCGCCGACGAGGTCGCGGTAATGTATGCCGGCCGGGTGGTGGAGCGCGCGCCGACGCAAGCCTTGTTCAAGCGCATGCACATGCCCTACACCGAGGCACTGCTGGCGGCGATCCCGAAGCTCGATACCGCGCCGCATACGCCGCTGCCGGCGATCTCGGGCCGTCCACCCGATCCGACGCGCCCGCTGAAGGGCTGCTCCTTCGCGCCGCGCTGCAGTTATGCCGGCGGGCGCTGTCATGAGGCCAAACCGGTCCTGACCAGCGCCGAGGTGTCGGGACATCTCTATGCCTGCTTCCATCCGATCCGGATGACGGAGGGGATCGAGGCATGATGCAGCTTGCCGCGCGCCCCGCGCCGCTTCTCAACGTCGACAATCTCGTGGTCGAATACGGCCTCGGCAACAAGATTGTTCATGCCGTTTCCGGTGTCAGCCTCCAGGTCGCGCGCGGCGAGACGCTTGGGCTGGTCGGCGAATCCGGCTGCGGCAAGTCGACGCTCGGGCGCGCGGTGCTGCAACTGCGCCGCGCCAAGTCCGGCCGCGTGATGTTCGACGGCGAGGACCTCACCGCGATGGAGGGCGAGGCGCTGCGCCGGATGCGCCGCCGCGTGCAGCTGATCTTCCAGGATCCGATTGCTTCGCTCAATCCGCGCCGGCGCATCGGCGACATCGTCGCCGAGCCGCTGATCATCGCCGGGATCAAGGATGCCGCCGAGCGCAAACGGCGCGTTCACGAGGTGCTCTCCGCGGTCGGACTCGACCCCGATCTCGTGGCGAACCGCCTGCCGCACGAATTCTCCGGCGGCCAGTGCCAGCGCATCTGCATCGCGCGCTCGCTGGTGCTCAACCCGGAATTCATCGTCTGCGACGAGCCGGTGTCGGCTCTCGACGTCTCCATCCGCGCGCAGATCCTCAACCTGCTGGAGGAGATGAAGGCGCGCTTCGGCCTGACGCTGCTGTTCATCGCGCACGACCTCGCGGTGGTCAAAGCGGTCAGCGACCGCGTCGCGGTGATGTATCTCGGCCGGCTGTGCGAGGTCGCCCCCTCCGAGCAATTGTTCGCGCGGCCTGCGCATCCCTACACCGCGCTGCTGTTGCAGGCGATCCCGGTGCCGGATCCGGACGTGCGACCCGCCGAAAGTGTGGCGGCCGGCGAGCCGCCATCGCCGATTGCGCCGCCGTCCGGCTGCCGCTTCCGCACCCGCTGCCCGCGCGCGGATCAGCGTTGCAGCGCGGAGATACCGGAGTTGCGCCAGGTCGCACCCGGCCAGTTCGCGGCTTGCCATCATCCGCTGGCCTGAACTAAGACCGGTTTGTCTGGTCGCGCCGACCATGGCATGGTGGCGCGACAACAAGAAGCATGCGGGAGGACGCCGATGAAGAGTTTCAAGGTTGCCGATTTCAAGGCGCCGCTGCAGGAGGTCGACGAGGCGACGCCGCAGCCCTCGGGCACGCAGGTGCTGATCAAGGTGAAGGCCGCCGGCGTCTGCCACAGCGACCTCCACATCTGGGAAGGCGGCTACGATCTCGGCCATGGCCGCAAGCCGCTCTCGTTGAAGGACCGCGGCATCAACCTGCCGCTGATCATGGGCCACGAGACGGTCGGCGAAGTCCTCGCCTTCGGCCCCGACGTGAAGCCGACCGACCAGGGCGACCTGAAGGTCGGCGATGTCGGGCTGGTCTATCCCTGGATCGGCTGCGGCAAATGTGCCACGTGCCTCGCCGGTGACGAGAACATGTGCCTGACGCCGCGCTCGCTCGGGGTCTATTGCGACGGCGGCTATTCCGATCACATGCTGGTGCCGCATCCGCGCTACCTGCTCAATCTGAAAGGCCTCGATCCTGCAACGACCGCGCCCTATGCCTGCTCGGGCGTCACCACCTATAGCGCGCTGAAGAAGGTCGAGCAGCATTTCGACACGCCGATCGTGATGTTCGGCGCCGGCGGCCTCGGGCTGATGGCGCTGTCGCTGCTCAAGGCGATGGGCGGCAAGGGTGCGATCATGGTCGATATCGACGCGAGGAAGCGCGAGGCGGCGGAGAAGGCCGGTGCGCTTGCGACCGTCGATCCCAAGGCGCCTGACGCGCTGGAGCAGCTTGCCAAGAAGGCGGGCGGCCCTATCCGCGCCGTGATCGACCTCGTCGGCAACGCTGCTACGACGCAGCTCGGCTTCGACTGCCTGACCAAGGGCGGCAAGCTCGTCCTTGTCGGCCTGTTCGGCGGCGGCGCGACCTGGGCCCTGCCGCTGATTCCGATCAAGGCGGTGACGATCCAGGGCAGCTATGTCGGAAACTTGCGCGAGACGCAGGAGCTGCTCGACCTGGTGCGGTCGAAGAAGGTGCCGCCGATCCCGGTGACGCCGCAACCGCTCGCCAAGGCCAACGACGCGCTGCTGCAATTGCAGCAGGGCGCGGTGGTCGGGCGTACGGTGCTGACGCCGTAACGAACGCTCTCTCCCTCGTCATTGCGAGGAGCGAAGCGACGAAGCAATCCAGAATGTCTCCGTGGATGCAGTTCTGGATTGCTTCGCTTCGCTCGCAATGACGACCTGGTTGACACCTCCCTTGAGGCCTTAAATGTCCGCAAACAACGCCTTCCACATTGCCGTGCTCGCCGGTGACGGCATCGGCCCTGAAGTCATGGCGCCGGCGCTGGAGGTGCTGCGCAAGGTCGGCGAGAAGTCCGGCCTCGGCTTCCGCTTCACCGAGGCGCCGGCCGGCGCCAACCATTATCTCGCGACCGGCAAGTCGATGCCGGATAGCACCATCAAGCTCTGCGAGGAGGCGGACGCGATCCTGCTCGGGGCCTGCGGCCTGCCGTCGGTGCGCTACCCCGACAACACCGAGATCGCGCCGCAGATCGAGCTGCGCTTCATCTTCGATCTCTATGCCGGCGTGCGCCCGGCGCGCCTCATTCCGGGCGTGCCGAGCCCGATCGTCGGTGCCGACCAGCGCGGCATCGATCTTGTCGTGATCCGGGAGTCCACCGAGGGCCTGTTCGCCTCGATGGGCAAGGGCGTCGTCACCCATGAGGACGCGCGCGAGACCATGGTGATCACGCGCAAAACCTCCGAGCGCCTGTTCGAGTTCTCGTTCCGCCTTGCCGAGCGGCGCAAGGCGCGCGGCAAGCCGGGCGCACTCACCTGCGTCGACAAGGCGAACGTGTTCAAGGCCTTTGCGTTCTTCCGCGGCATCTTCGACGAGATCGAGAAGAAGCATCCTGGCGTGAAGACCGACCGGCTCTATGTCGATGCCTGCTCGGCGATGCTGGTCAAGCGTCCCTGGGATTTCGACGTGATGGTGATGGAGAACATGTTCGGTGACATCGTCTCCGACATCACCGCAAGCCTGATCGGCGGCCTCGGCATGGCGCCGTCCGCCGACATCGGCGACAAGTACGCGGTGTTCCAGCCGTGCCACGGCACGGCGCCTGACATCATGGGGCAGGGCAAGGCCAACCCCACCGGCATGATCCTGTCCGCCGCGATGATGCTGGATTGGCTCGCCGACAAGCACGGCATCGAGAGCGCTGCGGAAGCCGGCGAGACGATCGAGCGTGCGGTGGACCAGGTCTATGCCGGCGGCATCAAGCCGATGGAATTCGGCGGCGGCAATGGCACGGCTGACATCACGAAAGCGGTGCTGGGAGCGCTGTAGGGGCTGTGCTCCTGGCCTCTCTCCACGACGAAATTACTTCCCCCTAAACTGCGGCTTCCGCTTTTCCATGAAGGCCTGCCGGCCCTCGCGGAAATCCGCGCTGTCCATGCAGGCATTGCCGATCACCTTGATCGCCTCCATGTCGCGCCGGCTCTCGTCCTTCAGCACCTGCGCGATTGTGATCTTGGCCGCCTTGATCGCGAGCGGGGCGTTCTGCGCGATCGTCTCGGCCATCGCCATGGTCTCGCCCCAGAGCTCGCCTTGCGGAAACACGCGCTCGACGAGGCCGATGCGCAGCGCCTCGGCGGAATCGATGCGCATGCCCGTATACATCAGCAGCCGCGCCCAGGACGGCCCGACCAGCGACACCAGATGCCGCAGGCCGTCATAGCCATAGGCGATGCCGAGCTTGGCGGCGGGAATGCCGAACTGGCTTTCATGCGAGGCGAGGCGGATGTCGGCGAGCATGGCGACCTGCATGCCGCCGCCGAGGCAATAGCCGTCGATGCAGGCGATGGTCGGCTTGGGATAATCGGCGAGCAGCGCGCGCTGGGCGGCGCTGCGCTTGGCGTATTGCTCGGATGCCGCCGCATTGTGCCTCACCTTCTCGAACTGGCTGATGTCGGCACCCGAGACGAACGCCTTGCCGCCGGCGCCGCGCAGGATCACGACGCGCACCGTGTCGTCGTCGCGCAAGGCCGTCAACGCCTCGCCAAATCCCTCCCACATCTCCAGCGACATCGCGTTGCGCTTGTCGGGATTGTTGAAGGTGATCACGCCGACGCCATCGGCCGTGTGCGTCAGAATCTTGCCGTCGGCGTAAGGTGTTCCGGTCGTGCTGATAACGTCTGGCATCGCGCGCTCGCTGCTCGGTGGCGAGGCGCAATGTGCGGCGCAGGCACCGCCGCGGTCAACCGGCGCGGGAGAGGAGAGCCTGCATCCGCCCGTGCTGCGATTGCATGGCGCGCGGCGTTCGACGGAGGCGGAAAGGTCGGGGGAAGACCGCCAACAAAAAGGGGCGGCCATGCCGCCCCGAGACCGGCCGCGCGCGGTTGCGCGCAGACATCTTTCGGCCGATCTCGTGCAATCCGGCCGCGCCCCCGTGACGCGGCGGATTGAACGTCGGCCGTGAAGGCCGGACCGTCGACCGGCCTCAGCTCTCGTTCGCCGCGATCGATTCCATCAGCGAGACGAGCTGACGCTGCACCGTCTGATCCTTGATCTTGCTGTAGGCGCGCAGCAGGCGGAGGCTGAAGGCCGAATCGAGAAAGAGCAGGCTCTCGACTTCGCGGGCCTTGTTGTCGCCGTCGTAGAAGAAGGTCACGGGCACATCGAGGGCGGAGGCGATCTGCTGAAGCCGGGCCGCGCCGACGCGATTGACGCCCTTCTCGTATTTCTGCACCTGCTGGAAGCTGACGCCGAGCTTCTCGCCGAGCTCGGCCTGCGAGATCTTCATCTCGACGCGCCGCAGACGGATCCGCTTGCCAAGCTCGATGTCCGGCTTGCCCGCGCTGCGCTGCTTCATTCTTTTGGCCGCTGCTTTCATCTCTGTTTTCACCTTTGTTCTTCGGTTGAAAATCCCCCGAAGAGCTGGGTCAGGGGTTCGCCCATATACGAGTCCTTGAATTCATGCGGGTGCACGAACTCTTCCTTAAACCACGGGAAGCGGGCCGGATTGAAAGCCTCGATCAGCCAGTCAATCATGTGCCGCACGCGCGGGATACGGCCGCTACCAGGGTGGTAGGACAGCCAGATATCCAGCGGTCGGTTCAGCTCGACCTCCAGTGGAATTAATTTCCCGCCGAGCGCAATGGCGTAGCTCGGGAAGACGCCGATGCCGGCGCCATTCGCGACCGCCCAATAGTTGGCGCTCGAGACGTTGGTCTTCATGACCAGAAGGTCACGTTCGGACACGCCCGGGAAGAAGCTTTCGAAGGATTCCTTGGCGGCGAGCTGGTCGGCGAATTGCAGCACCAGACGATGCTTGATCAATTCCGCCGCCGAGCGCGGCGCGCCATGCTTTGCGATGTATTTCTCCGAGGCCCAGAACATCAGATGCATGCGGCCGAGCCGCACCAGCTTGATGTCCAGCGCCGAGGGACGGGACAGATGAATGGCGACGTCGGCCTCGTGGCGCGAGACGTCGGCCGAGCGCATCGCGCAATGCAGGTCCACCAGGATCTTCGGATAGGCCTGCTGGAATTCGACCAGGCGGGGGGCAAGCCAGAATGTGCCGAGCCCCTCGGTGACGGCGACGCGGACCTCGCCCGACAGCGCGTTGGCCATCGAATCGCTGGCGCGC
Organism: Bradyrhizobium sp. BRP20; assembly: GCF_020194215.1. NCBI lineage: Bacteria > Pseudomonadati > Pseudomonadota > Alphaproteobacteria > Hyphomicrobiales > Nitrobacteraceae > Bradyrhizobium > Bradyrhizobium sp. BRP20. The sequence continues at coordinate 228,500 of NZ_JADYVY010000007.1, forward strand.
AGCACGTCGAAGGTGGCTGCCTCCATGCGCTCGACGGCGGAGACCACCAGGGCGCCCTCATCGGTCAGATGGGTGCCGTGGACGTCGCGCGTGAATAACGTGGTGCCGGTCTGGCGTTCGAAATCGTCGATGCGGCGCCGCACGGCGTTGATCGACAGAGACAGGCGCTCGGCCGCCGAGCGAAAGCTTCCGCATCGGACGACTTCCAAGAATATGCGGGCGGCGTCCCAGTCGGAGAGGCCGCTGATATTTGTCTTTGGGCGTTCCTCCAGAGGAACGCCCCTTTCCGCCAAGGAGTGCATACAATTCCCTTTGGAACGCTAAACTGGCAGAATCTGGCGCAAACCACAACCACGACGGGTTGGGGAACGACGAGTTTTGAACGTCATCCTTACTACCTTAGGGCGGTATTTGGATGCTCCCATGGGCTGGGAATTCGGGCGAGGCTAATCGGCTCGAGTGAGGGGTATGACGTGAGTTCCGTTGCGAGCCGCGAGATGGCTGCGGGAGTGCCGGCGCTGACTGCAATGAACGGTCTGCGCAGGAGTCGGTGCTCTTCGCCGTTGCTGGATCAATCGCACCGCGTCAGGCGTTCGCTCCCGGAGCATTGCGGCGGTCGCCAAAGGCGCCGCATGGCGATGCGAGCGGGAACCCGGTTCCACAGCAGAAACACACTGAAATCAGGTTCGAAGGCGCAGTCGCCTCGTGCTATCTATCGTCTTCCATGGGGGCCGAAGGGGGCGTGACAGATACGTCTCGCAGGCCGAATTAACGGAAAGAACGCCGGTGTCGCATTCAGACGAACAGTTGCAGTCGGTGCTGGAAACGCTCGAGGAGTGCCGCAGGGTTCTCAATGCCTGCAACAGCCGCGAGTCGGCCGAGATGCTGTCCATCGTCATCCTCGACGTCAGGATGAAACTGAAAGGAATCGACAGTGCCGATCTCAAGGCGCTGTGCGACGAAATGCTGCGGAGCGCTGCCAGCGAGCCGCCGCCCCCTTCCAAGCAGACGCAGGACCAGCCCCGGCGTCCGCTGCTCCGCGTGGTGAAGTAGCCGCGCCGCCCAATCTCGCTTTCCGGCGAGGTTTGTGCGCGTCCCGATGCCGCATCTGTGATCACGGAGGGCATCGGGCGGAGCCCTGGCTTTGTGCGCCTCTGTTGCGCATTCTCCGGCATGGGCTACACCAGAGCCGGTTCGGCTCCGGGCCGGGCGCGTTCCCTGCGCGCCCTGACGGGGCCTGAGATGGCTCCGATTGCATCATGCAAAATGTTTCGATTCCGGCCGCACTGATTGCCGGCCTCGTCAGCTTCCTCTCGCCTTGCGTCCTGCCTCTGGTTCCGCCCTATCTGGTCTACCTCACGGGCGCCACGATCGAGCATGTCGAGAGCGACGAGCCGGTCGCGGCCTCCAAGCGCGCGATCATGATGTCGGCGCTCCTGTTCGTGCTCGGCTTCTCCACCATCTTCGTGGCGCTCGGCGCCAGCGCTTCGCTGATCGGCGGGCTGATCCGTGCCTGGTCGGCGGAGCTGTCGATCCTCGCCGGCATCGTCATCATCATCATGGGCCTGCACTTTCTCGGCCTGACGCGGATCGGCTTTCTGATGCGGGAAGGACGCCTGCCGATCCCCAAACCGGTCGGCCTGTGGGGCGCCTATATCATGGGCCTCGCATTCGCGTTCGGCTGGACACCCTGCATCGGCCCGATCCTCGCCGCGATCCTCTCGGTCGCCGCGGCGGAAGCCACGGTGACGAGGGGCGCCGGCCTGCTCGCGGTCTATTCCGCGGGCCTCGGCATCCCATTCCTGATCGCCGCGCTGATGATCGAACAGTTCTCCGCGCTGTTCGCGCGCATGAAGGGCCACCTCGTCAACGTCGAGCGCGCCATGGGCGTCCTGATGGTGCTCACCGGCATCGGCTTTCTCACCGGCGCGGTCTCGAATGTGAGCATCTGGCTGCTGGAGACGTTTCCGGTGCTGCAGACGATCGGTTAGGGCGCGCGGGGACCGGGTTTTCACGGACGAAAAAGTAGAGGAACCGTTGAAAACGGTCAGGCATGCTGCCACGGAACGACGATTCCAAACCTTTCCGGTCCCGAGGCGTTGCATCGGGGGACAACTCGCATGGTGGAGATCACGTGACCAAGACACTGCGCTTAGAACCCCTGTCGGACAACGCGGCGTTGGTTGCCTGGCAATTTTTGGGGCAGCCGTTGCAGGAGTGGCCGAGCTGGGTTCAGTCGAATTGCTCGCTGCAGAAGGATGCCGACGGAAAATTCGAGCTTCGGCACGAGCGGCGCAGCGGCACCCAGATCGTCTATCTCGGCGAGTGGCTGGTGAGAGATCTCGATGGCGGCGTGGACTTCTACACGGACGCTGAGATCTGGTCGCGGTTCGCTGCCAAGCGCTGACGCGCTGAGAGATTCAGCCGACGCGTCGATCGCGCCTTAGTCTTTCCTGCTCGAGCTTCGGACGATCAAAAGCCTGTGTGGCTGGTGGGGCAAAAAGCCTCGCGGTAGGAGCCGCCCAGAGAATGCAATCTGTAGTAATATTTCATCGTACTACACCCTGAGGGGCAATTCTTCTGAACGTATACTGAAACGAGAATTTTGGAATCGACATCTTCGGCGCCCCTCTCCCTTACAGCATTTTAAGCAGGAGCAAGCGATGGGAACCGACGTGAATGTTCATCCCGGTCATGGCAAGGCCGGACGTCAACCGACGCGACAATTTCTGGATACGCTTTCCGGACACGACGATCCGGGCATGTTTGGCCGGATGTTTCCGACCCTGGAGCCGCTGGCTGTCGACGACGGTCCGCTGCGCGAGCTCGCCGACGCGATGAAGGATCCCGCCCCCGGCGACGCCGCGGGCAACAACCTCAACGTCCCGGCGGGTTTCACCTATCTCGGCCAATTCGTGGATCACGACATCACGCTCGATCTGACCTCCTTCGGCGAGAAGGAAGCCGATCCGACGGCGGTCACGAATTTCCGCACGCCCGCACTCGATCTCGACAGCGTCTATGGTCTCGGCCCCGACGGCAGCCGTCATCTCTACGCGCGCAATTCGGCCAGCGACAGCGGCAAGACACCGGGCCCCAAGCTGCTGATCGGCAAGACCGTCAACGTCGATGACATCACCGGCGATCATCGCAACGACCTGCCGCGCAATCCCGAGGGGTTTGCCCTGATCGGCGATCACCGCAACGACGAGAACCTGGTCGTCGCGCAAACCCACCTTGCGATGCTGAAGTTTCACAACAAGGTCTGCGATCAGCTCGCGGCGTCCGGCAAGCCGGCGGGCGAGATCTTCGAGGAAGCGCGCCGGATCGTGACCTGGCACTACCAATGGATGGTCCTGCACGATTTCGTGGAGCGGATCACCGAGAAAGGGATCGTCGCGAAGATCCTCGAGCAGGGGCGGCGCTTCTACCGCTTCAAGAAGATCCCCTACATGCCCGTCGAGTTTTCGGGCGCCGTCTATCGTCTCGGCCACAGCATGGTGCGCCAGGTCTATAGCCACAACCGGATCTTCACGCCCGGTGGCCTCGCGCCGGCGACCCTGGACCTGCTGTTCAGGTTCACCGGGCTGTCGGGCGGCATCATCGGCGATCTGGCACCAAACCCGATTCAGCCGCCGCTCCCGCTTCCGGTGCTTTCGAGCAACTGGATCATCGACTGGCGGCGCTACTATAAGCTGTTGCCGAACAATCCTGCGGGCGTGGGCTTCAATCCCTCCCGCAAGATCGACCCGTTCATCGTGCCGCAACTCCATACCCTGCCTGGTGACGGCGGCAGCCTGCCGTTCCGCAACCTCAAGCGCGGCGTGTTGCTGGGATTGCCGTCCGGGCAGGACGTCGCCAAGGCCATGAAGATCAAGAATCCGCTGACGCCGGAAGAAATCTCGAAGGGGAGCGACGGCGCCGTGGCGAAGAAGCATGGCCTGCACCAAAACACCCCGCTCTGGTACTACATCCTCAAGGAGGCGGAGCAGCGGGGCAGCGGCGAAAGGCTCGGCCCGGTCGGCGCGACCCTGCTCGCCGAGGTCTTCGTCGGCCTGGTCCATGGCGACCACCAGTCGTATCTCTGGCTCAAGGGCAAGAGCTGGAAACCGACGCTGCCGTCGCAAGTGCCGGGCGAATTCACGATGGCCGACCTGCTGCGTTTCGTCGGGGATGTCAGCCCGATCGACGGCATCTCGACCGTCTAGACCAGACGCCCGCCAGCGTTGCAGACGATGGGCCGGACCGGCGTGCATGGCGCGCCGGTCTGGACGTTTGCAACAATGCTCAGGGCTTGAACACGTAGCCCGGCGTGATCGCCGCCGTCTCCGGGATCGGCGGCAGGTCGGCGAACAGCTCAGGACGGTCTTTCATGACCTTGAGAATGTGCTTCGGCTCGATATGCGCATTGACATCGAAGGTCGATTTGAGGATGCCGAGCCGGGTGAGCCGGTCCTGGGCGCTCCACAGCGCGCGGTAGTTGTTCGCCGACAGCCGGCGGTCCGCCTGCTGGATGTTGAACTGCATCGCGGCCTCCGCGACCTCCTGCTTCAGGCCTGGAATCCAGCGCGTCGCGACTTGTGCCGCCAGCTTCGGGTTCTTGCGCATCCATTGGTCGGCCTCGGAGACGGCGGCGAGGAATTTCTCGATGGTTTCGCCGTTGGCCTGCACCCATGGGCGCAGCGCGACGTTGAAGCCGATATAGGAGATCACGTCGCCGCCCCGAATGATCTCGACGGCGCCCGGCACGTCCTTGCCCGCGACGATCGGCCAGGGGTCCCAGCCCGAGAACGCGTCGATGCCCTTGGCGAGCAGGGCGACGGTCATGTCCGGGGGCGGGGTGTTGACCAATGTTACGTCGTCGGGTTTCAGTCCGGCCTTCTCCAGCGTCGCCAGGATGTAGAGATGGTTGATCGTGCCGAACGACGCCGCGATCTTCTTGCCCTTCAACGTCGACAGGTCGCCCTTGACGATGCCCGAGCCTTCGCGCGCGATGATCGCCATCGTGGCATCGGAGCCGGCCTTGGTGGCGTTGCCGCTGTAATTGCCCAGCGCGACGAGGTCCATGCCGCGCAGCACCGCGCCGATCATGGGTACGCCGACCTGCACGATCTCGCTCTCGCCGGCCTGCAACGCGTTCAGCGCGTCGACACCGGTGGCGTAGGGGCGTGCGATCGTGACGTCGAGCCCGTACTTCTCGAAGAAGCCGCGCTCGAGCGCGATGGGCAGGCCAATCTGGTCGATGCCAGTGACCATGCCGGCCTTGAGTTTCGTCAGGGTTTGGGCGCTTGCCGGCACCATGCCGGCGAGAAGCGCCAATCCAAGCAGCAAGAGTCGTTTCATAGTCTCAGCCTCCCTCTTTTATCGGCCCCACCGCCGTCACCCAATAGGGCCGGGCCACGGCATTGAGGTCCGTTCTTTTGACACCGCGCAGCTCGATCGAATGCTCGTCCGTGCCCGAGACGCGTCCGTATTGCTGGAAGGCGAGCACGTGGAAACGCTCCGGCGTGAACGGCAGCTCGATCTGCACGTTCACCTTTTCCGACGTGCCCGTGAGCTGCGGCGAGATCTTTCCGGGCGCCGCGATGGTCAGCCAGAGCTGAAACAGCGCCCATGCCGCAATTGCGCCGAGCGCGATGCGCAGCTTGGGTGATCGCAAGGCTTCGGAGGCGATGCTCATGCTGCGCGCACCATCTGCAGCACGCGCGCCGAGAGCTGCTTGAACTCATCATCCCTGACGAGATCGTCCCAGATGCGAGGACGCGGCAGGTCGACCGCGATCTCGTCGAGCACGCGTCCCTTCGAGAGCACGACCACGCGATTGGCGAGAAACACCGCTTCGGACACGTCATGGGTGATGAAGATCACCGTCGGCTTGCGCTCCTGCCAGATGCGCGTCAGCTCCTCCTGGAGCGTCATGCGCGTCTGCGCGTCGACGCTGGCAAACGGCTCGTCCATCAAGAGGACGTCAGGGTTGTTGGCGAGTGCGCGCACCACGCCGACGCGCTGCTGCATGCCCCCGGAAAGCTCGTTGGGATAGCGGTGCGCCGCATGCGAGAGCCCGGCAAGCGCGAGATATTCATGCGCGATGCGGTCGCGCTCGGCCTTCGGCACGCCGCGCATCTTCGGCCCGAAGCCGACATTGTCGAGCACGGTCTTCCAGGGAAACAGCGCGAACGACTGGAACACGACGCCCCGCTCGGGGCCGGGCCCGTGCACCGGCTTGCCGTCGAGCAGGATGTCCCCCTTCGAATAGGGAATGAAGCCGGCGATCATGTTCAGGATCGTCGTCTTGCCGCAGCCGGAGGGGCCGACCACCGAGATGAACTCGCCGGGCTCGACGTCGAGTGAGACGTCGTGGACGGCGGTGACATGCGCGCCTGCATAAGGGTCGAAATAGGTCTTGCCGAGATTGCGCAGCGAGAGCGTCTTCATGATGTCACCAATCCCCAACGCTGGCCGGTCGCACGCTCGAGCGGGGCGAGAATCCAGGCGTCCACGATGTACCAGAGCAGTCCGAGAATGATCATGCCGAGGATGATCTCGACGGTCGACCCGGCGCGGCGCGCATCGAACATCATGAAGCCGATGCCCGACGTGCCGACGATCATCTCGACCGCGATCAGCGCGCGCCAGCCGTAGCCGAGTCCGTTGCGCAGGCCGGTGATGATGTTGGGCAGGGCGCCCGGCAGCGTCACCTCCCACAGCACGCGCGCCTGCGAAGCCCCGAGGCTCAAGGCGGCGCGTGACAGATCGCGCGGTACCGATTCGACGCCGAGCACGGTGTTGAGCACGACGGGGAACAGCACGGTGTAGACGATGACGAAGGTCATCGTCGTCAGACCGAAGCCGAACCAGATCAGAAGGATCGGCAGCCAGGCGATGTCGCCGATGGCCTGGAAGAACAGCAGCACCGGCCAGCAGATGCGATGCGCCCAGCGGCTGGTGCCGATCAGGATGCCCAAGGGTATGCCGAGCGCCATGCCGACCGCGGCGCCGGTCGCGAGCCGGATCAGGCTGTCCTGGAGATAGTCGGGCAGGATGCCCTTGTAGGTCAGCGTGAAGAATGCGCGGATGACGTCGGCCGGGCCGGGGAAGAACGCGCGTGGAAACAGCCCGGCCTCGCTGACCGCGGTCCACAGCGCCAGCACCGGGATGAAGGGAATGATCGCGGCGATGCCCGGCCAGCGCCGGATCAGGCGGGCATAGCCGGCCCAGATTTGCAGCAGGACGTTCATGCGCGCCTCACCATGCCCCAGCGCTCGATAGTCGCGCGTTCCAGCGGGACCAGCAGCAAACGGTCGATCAGAAGCCAGAGCACGCCGATCACGATCATGCCGAACACGATCACCTCGGTGCGGTAGAAATCGCGCGCGACGAACAGCATGTAGCCGAGCCCGACATTGGTCGCGATCATCTCCGCGGCGATCAGGCCGCGCCAGGCAAAGCCCAGGCCGGTGCGAATGCCAGTGACGATATTGGGCAGCGCGCCCGGCAGCAGTACTTCGGTCAGCAGCGCCCAGCGGCCGGCGCCGAGCGAGGCGGCAGCGTTGCGCAGCGTGTGCGGGATGGTCCTGACGCCGAGAAGCGTGTTGTAGGCGACGACGAAGAATACGGCGTTGAAGATCACGAAGACGATCGCGCCGAAACCGTAACCGAACCACAGCGTCGCGATCGGGATCCAGGCAATGCCGGCGAGCACCGAGAAGAACCGGAACAGCGGCGTGAGAAAGGCCGCGACCGTCGGGCTGACGCCCATGGCGATGCCGAGCGGCACCGCCGTGGCGATGCCGATCAGTGTCCCCAGGCCGACGCGCAAAAGGCTGGCGCCGACATGCGCGAACAACGTGCCGTCCCGGATCGAGTCAAGCGCGGCGGTGCCGACCGCGCCGACCGAGGGAAACACGCGCGGATTGACGTTGAACAGCGGGATCACGGCGGCCCAGACCGCGACCAGCGCAAGCAGCGGCGCGACGAACATTGCAGCGCCGGCCAGCGAGTTGACGCTGCGCATCAGCCGCGACGATCGGCCTTTCAGACTGTCCGTCAGCTGCATTCGACCTCCCTGACGCTCAGCTATGCCTGTACCGGCATTTCCCACTGATCATTGCTGGTATCGTAGCCGCGTCTCGCGCAATCGCATATCTGTATCGGTTGCGACCCTCCTCGCGATCCGCGCGGAGCGGGGATCCGGGCCAAGCCCCTCATGTCACGGTGCATGGCGCTTTCTCTTGCGGTTGAGGCTCGGCTTCCTGACGGCGCGCAGGGTCGATCCATCCGCTTTGCGAGCCGCCGCGGCGATAATGGTCTTTCGGTTCGACAGCTTCGATCGGGTGTAGCCCAGCAGCCGTTCCATCGCGGCGCGCGCCTTCTCCGGGTTGCCGCTCTCGATGGCCCGCGCCGCCATGACGTGGTTCGGCAGATTGTCCTTGAACCAGCCGCCGGGGCCGCCGACGGCAACGGTGAAGACGGTGCCCAGAATGGTATCGATCGCGCCGCGAAAGCCCTGGAGGACCGGATTGTGGGTCGCGTCCAGGATGGCGAGATGGAAAGCCTTGTCGGCAGCGAGGGCGCTGGCCTGGTCCTTTGCAGTCTGCATCGCCGCCAGGGCCGTGTCGATCCGCCAGCGGTCGTTCCTTGTTGCACGCTCGGCCGCAAGCGCTGCGGCAGCGGGCTCGATGATCGAGCGCACCTCCTGGATTGCCAGCAGAAGGTCCCGATCCGGCTCGTCCTGACCGACCAGCCAGCTCAGCACGTCGCGGTCGAGCAGGCTCCATTCATGGCGCGGCAGCACGTGCGTGCCGTGGCGCGGCCGCACGCTGACCAGACCTTTGGCGGCGAGCGTCTTGATGGCTTCGCGCACCACGCCGCGCCCGACTCCGAAGCGGGCTTCGAGCTCAGGTTCCGGCGGCAGGGCTGTCCCGACCGGAATGAGATCCTGCGCGATCTCCCGGCCGAGCGTCGTCAGCACGGCGCGAATGCGGCCGGGCTTGATCGGCTTGTCGACGGGGCTCGGGCGCGCTCTTGCCACTCGTACGTTTCTCCCGTCCGGCCTGTCGCGGCTGGTTCGTTTGTATTTGGCTGCCACGCCCCGGCAGCTGCAATCATCGGATGTTTAACATCGGATGAATGGATGAGGGCAAGCGCAATTGTCGCAGCACACCCCGTGTTGCGTTGCGATATGCGCGTGGACCGCGGATCAAAGCGTCTCCTCCAGCGTGCAGGTCACAGTGCAGACGACGCCGCGCGGCAGGGGCAAGCCCCCGTGATCCGCTGCACCTCGGCATCGAGCACCATGCGCATGCTACGCACCGTTTCCAGCAAACGGCGCGCAGCCTCGCTGCGATCCTGATGGTAGTTGTAATAGGCAAGGCCCACCGCGAAAACGATCAGCGGTAGCGTCGTTCCGGCGACAAGGAGGCGAGCCGAACGGGCAAGGTAAGCTTTGGCGAACGCAGGCGTCCCGGTTCCAGCGCGGCAGCACCGGACAATGATTTTGAAGAGACCATAGGCGCAGGAATTGTGCTGCGCCACGAATTTTCGCCGTCCGTCCAGCGCGCTCCTGATCGCCGGAGACCTCGCGCCTCCGCCGCATACCGAAGCGGCGAGTTGCAGTGCAGCAGGCGTTTACGTGCAGTCCTGCGACGAAGGGGTAGCTCCAGCCCACGCGAAATGACTTCCGTCCCGCCGAGGTTTTTCATACGCTTGCCTCTCGCAAGCCGCATAACGGCTGCGCTCACGGCCCGGCGACAGGGCCGGAGCATCAAAGGGAGGGGAGACGATGAAGCGAAGGTCATTTCTCGCTGGGATCGGTGCAACCACTGCGGCAGCTGCCATCGGCATGCCGTCGATCCTGAGGGCGCAAGCCCCGATCACACTGAACGGTGCCGTGCAGTTCAATGACGACCATGCCTTCAATCGGGCCCTGCTGCGGTTCGAGGAGCTGGTGAAGAAATATTACGGCAAGCCCGTCAACTTCACCCTGCACAGGAACTCCTCGCTCGGCCTCGAGAAGCAGTATTTCGAGTACATGTCGCAAGGCAAGGCAGTCGATTACGGCATCGTCTCGCCGGCTCACATGTCGACCTTCGCCAAGGCCGCCCCGTTCATCGATGCGCCCTTCGTGTTCAAGGGCATCGAGCACATGAACAAGGTGGTCGAAGCCAATATCCTGGCGCCAGTCGCCGACGAGGTCGCGGCCAAGGCGGACGTGGTTCTGATCGGTTATGCCGGCGGCGGCATCCGCAACATCTTCGCCAACAAGCCGCTCAAGAACCTCGCCGACCTCAAGGGCCTCAAGGTGCGCGTGCAGGGCGCGCCGATCTGGTCGAAGACCTTTGCGGCCGTTGGCATGAGCCCCACGGTGATCGCCTATAACGAAGTCTACAACGCGATCCAGAACGGGGTGATATCAGCCGGCGAGAACGAAGCGGCCGGCGTCGAGGCGATGAAGTTCTATGAAGTGGCGCCGCATCTCAACTTGACCCAGCACGCCGTGTCGATCCGGCCGATCTGCTTTTCCGTCAAGACGCTGAAGACCCTGCCGAAGGATCTGCAGGACGCGATCATGAAAGCGGGCAAGGAGGCCGGCGATTACGGCCGCCAGCTCGAGTCGAGCGAGGAGGTCGTCAAGCTCGACACGCTGGAGAAGGCCGGCAAGCTCAAGCGCGTTCCGTTCGAGGAGCGGGACGCCATGAAGAAGCTCGCCGACCCCGTGATGGCCACCTACGCCAAGGAGATCGGCGCGGAGGGCATTTTCGAGAAGATCAACGTCGTCTGAGGCCGCCCTGTCCGCCGACAGCATTCCGGGCAGGCCCCGCTTCCTGCCCGGACATGGCGGATGAGCGCCGTACGGAGCTCCAATGTCCGAAATGCACGTCCCGTCCACACCGTCGCTGTGGCGTCGCGTCACCGCGGCCTATGCGAAATTGTTGGAATTCCTGCTTGCCGCCTGCGTCGGCATCCTGGTCATCCCCGTCACATTGCAGATCGTCTCGCGCTACACGCCGTTCATTCCCTCCTACATCTGGACCGAGGAGATGGCGCGATTCCTGTTCATCTGGACGATCATGATCGGCGCCATGGTCGGCATCCGCGAGGCTCAGCATTTCGAGGTCGACGTGTGGCCCGATTTGTCGCGGCGGTCGGAGGCCGCAGTGCGGATCCTCGCGCGGCTCGGCGTGCTGGCACTGGCCCTCGTGTTCGTGTCGGCCGGCATCGAATTCACACGCTTCGCCTGGAACAGGACGTCGGAGCTGGCCGATCTGCCGCTCTGGCTGATCCACGTCGCCTGGCCGGTGGCCGGCGTGACATGGATTGTGTTTGCGGGCGAACAGATGCTCGATGAACTGCGCGTTCTGGTCGGGGCACAGCAATGAACGGCACCGTACTTTCTGCCGGACAGGCCGCCATGGTGCTGTTCGGGGTCTTCGTCGGCCTGCTGATCGTGCGGGTGCCGGTCGCCTTCGCGCTGGGTCTTGCCTGCGTGCCGATCCTTCTGATCGAGCCGCGCCTGTCGCTGATGACGCTCGCGCAGGAGACTTTCAACGCATACAACTCGTTCATCCTGCTCGCGGTGCCGTTCTTTCTGTTGACGGCGAACCTGATGAGTATAGGCGGTATCACGGATCGCCTGGTGGCGCTGTCGCGCTCGATGGTCGGGCACTGGCCGGGGTCGCTGGCGCAGATCAACGTCGTGCTGTCGGTGTTCTTTGCCGGCATCTCCGGCTCCTCCACTGCGGATGCGGCGAGCCAATCGAAGATCTTCATCGATGCGCAGACCAAGGAGGGCTACGATCTCTCGTTTTCCATTGCCATCACGGCGGCCTCCGCGGTTCTTGCGGTCGTCATTCCGCCCTCGATCCTGATGATCGTGTGGGGCGGTCTGATCTCGACCTCGATAGCGGCGATGTATCTGGCCGGTATCGTGCCCGGGCTGCTGATCGCGGGCGCGCAGATGGCGACGGTGCACGTCTATGCGGTGCGCCGCGGCTACCCGACCTATCCGAAGTCGACCTGGGTCGACATGCGATGCGCCATCTGGCGGTCGATACCCGCGTTAATAACGCCGTTCATCATCGTCGGCGGCATTCTGCTCGGCTGGTTCACCGCGACCGAGTCCGCCTGCGTTGCCGTGCTCTATTCCGTCGTGCTCTCGGCGTTCTTCTACCGCGAGACGGGAATCCGTGAATTGTACAGAGCCTTGCTCGACACTGGGCGCCTCGCCGGCGTGGCGCTGTTCTGCGTCGGCACCGCCAGTGCGTTCGGCTGGCTGCTGGCCTATTACAAGATCCCGCAAGAACTGCTGGCGAACGTTTCGACATGGGGCATGGGTCCCGTCGCGGCCGGCTTCTTCATCGCCTTCTGCTTTCTGGTGGTGGGCTGCTTTCTCGACGCCATCCCCGCGATCATCATCGTCGGCACCGTGCTGGAGCCGCTCGCCAGGTCGGTCGATCTCCATCCGGTCCAGTTCGCGATCATCTCCATCGTCTCGCTGGCCTTCGGACTGGTGACGCCCCCCTACGGCCTCTGTCTGATGATCGCCTGTTCGATCGCGGGCGTGCGGCTGCGCTATGCCCTGAAGGACACGGTGATCATGCTGATCCCAATGCTGCTCGTGCTGGCGGCGGTCATCATCTGGCCCAGCGTGTCGCTGTTCCTGCCGCGCCTGATCGTGCCGGAAATGCTCAAGTGAGGGGCGATGGCGTGATCCCGCGGCCGGCGGCCGCGGGGTCGTCGCGGTGGGCTACAGATTGCTTTCAGTGATCGCGGCGTAGACCATGCTGCGCAGCTCGCGGCGGATCGGATAGGCGCTCGACGGCAGCACCTGGGTCATGAAGATGGCGATCAGGTCCTCGGCCGGATCGATCCAGAACGAGGTCGTGGCGGCGCCGCCCCAATTGTATTCGCCGGGGCTGCCGGCGATCAATGTCTCGGCCGGGCGCATGGTGACGGCGAAGCCGAGACCGAAGCCGATGCCGTTATAGGTCGCTTCCGAGAACAGCGAGCGCGAGACTTCCGGCAGCGCACGGCCGCCCGGAATGTGGTTGGTCGTCATCAGCGCCAGCGTCTTCGGCCCGATCAGCCTGACGCCGCCGAGCTCGCCGCCATTGAGCAGCGCACGGCAGAAGGTCAGATAGTCGGCAACGGTCGAGCACAGCCCGCCGCCGCCGGAGATGAACGAGGGCGGCGACAGGAACGAGCTCGTTGCCGGGTCGTCCTGGAGCGTCAGCCCCTCGCGGCGCTGGCCCGCATGGAAGGTCATGCCGCCGCCGGGATCGGCGGAATAGCAGGCGGCGAAGCGATGCGCCTTCGAAGCCGGGACGTGGAAGTCGGTGTCGGTCATGCCAAGTGGATCGAGGATGCGCTGTTTCAGGAACTGCTCGAACGGCATGCCGGAGATCTTGCCAATGAGATAGCCGATCACGTCGGTCGCAACGGAGTAATTCCAGGACTCGCCCGGCGAAAACTCCAGCGGGATCTTGGCCAGGCCCTCGACCATGGTCTGGAGTGTGCCTGATTTTTCGACCTCGCCGATCTTTTCACTGCGGTAGGCGGCATCGACGTTGGAGCGTTGCTGGAAGCCATAGGTTAGGCCGGAGGTGTGGCGCAAGAGGTCGACGATCAGCATCGGCCGCGACGGCGGCCGGGTCAGGAAGGCCGGGTAGGTGCCGGCGACGAACACGCCGAGGTCCTTCCACTCCGGAATATATTTCGCGACGGGCTCGTCGATGGCGACGAGGCCTTCCTCGACCAGCATCATGAAGGCGACGCTGGTGAGCGGCTTGGTCATGGAATAGATGCGATAGATCGTATCGTCCTTCACCGGCACCTTGCGCTCGACATCGGCAAAGCCCTGCACTGAGCTGTGCGCGACCTTGCCGCGGCGGTAGACCAGAAGATGCGTGCCCGGGAAACGCCCGGCATCGATGTACCGGCGCTTGAGATGCGCATCGATGCGGTCGAGCGCGGCCTTGGACATGCCGACGGATTCGGGCGAAGCGGGGGTGGGGGCGAGCATCAGTTCCTCCGGGGCGTTTTGTCGGAAAGTTGATACCGAAATGACGGCCGCATTCCAAGCCGGTTGCGCTTAACGAGGCCGGGCCGGCTGGTGTAGACTCGGGCTCGGAACGCAAGGAGCCCGCCGGGGCCAACGAGAAGAACGCGAGGGCAAACGCACCATGACTCAGTTCACCGAGACCGAACTCACCGAAGCCGTCGTCAGGAGCTTCGACCACACGCCCGACACGCGCGCGAAATTTCTGCTGCAGGAATTGGTGAGGTCGCTGCACGATTACGTGAGCAAGACCGGTCTCACCTTCGCGGAATGGGAATATGCCATCGATTTCCTGACCCGGACCGGGCAGAAATGCACCGACATCCGCCAGGAATTCATCCTCTTGTCCGACGTGCTCGGCGTCTCCATGTTGGTCGACGCCGTCAATCACAGGGATCGCGACGGTGCCACGGAGACCACAGTGCTCGGCCCGTTCTATGTCGGCGAGCACAAGGTGACTGCGCACGGCACCGACATCTCGCCGAACAACCAGACCGGCGAGCGGATGTTCGTGCAGAGCCGCGTCACCGACCTCGAGGGCAAGCCGCTCGCCGGCGTTCCCGTCGACGTCTGGCACGCCGATGACGACGGCTTCTACGATTCCCAGAAGCCGAACTACGATGAGGTCGGCGCCTCGGCGCGGGCGCGCTTCATCACCGATGACGAGGGCCGCTTCTTCTTCCGCACCATCCTGCCGTGCAGCTATCCGATCCCGACCGATGGTCCGGTCGGCGAGATGATCGTGCAGACCGGCCGCCACCCGATGCGCCCGGCGCATGTGCACTTCCTGGTCAATGCCAGAGGCTATGAGCCGCTGATCACGCACGTCTTCATGGACGGTGACAAATATCTCGACTCCGACGTGGTGTTCGGCGTGAAGGACGACCTCGTCGCCAAGGTCGAGCCGCGCAACGACCTTGAGATGCCCGACGGCACCACGGCGAACGGGCGGTGGCATTTGATGACTTACGAATTCCACCTCAAGCCGGGCGGCGGCATGGCGCCGAAGCCGCTCGGGATGAAGGCGACCGAGCCGGCGTGAGGATGCGAAATCTCAGTCATCCCCCGATATAGGCTGCCAACTCGTCGGGCGTTCCCTTTGGAAAGGCGTCTCTCAGATAATCGAGGAAAGCGGAGACGCGCGCACTGAGCAATCGCCGCGAGGGATAGAGCGTCCATAGGGCGATGTCGGCTCCCTCGACGTCGCCCCATCGAACGAGCGTGCCGGCGGCAAGATCGTGGCTGACGAGCGACAGCGGCAGCCTTGCGGCACCGATACCGGCTCTCACGGCATCGCGAACCATCATCAGGGATGACAGTCGAAGCACGGGATCGATCGCGATGTGCGATGGGCCGCTTGGCCGTCTGATGTCCCAAACCGCAGCTTTGTCATCGCCGCGCACGATGGCCGGAACGGCGAGGTTTCCTCTCGGGTGCTTCAGAGCGGGGCTGGCGACGACCAGCATTCGGTCGCGCAAGAAGATGCGGCCGACCAGGCTTTCATCCGGATCGGGATTGACCCGGATCACGAGATCAAAGCCTTCCTCGATCATGTCGACGTAGCGGTCATCGGTCGTAACTTCGAGCCGGACTTGCGGATGTCGAAGGGCGAAGCCGGCCGCGAGACGGCCCATCGCGGTTTGCGAGAAGAGCAGGGGTGCGCTGATCCGCAGCCTGCCCTTTGGCTTGTCTCCGCCCGAGGCGATCGCGGCCGCGGTTTCGTCGAGCTCGGTGAGAAGTGCGCCCGTCCGTTCATAGAGCGCGCGCCCTTCCTGGGTGAGCTTGAGCGTGCGCCCGCCGCGCTCAAACAGACGCAGATCAAGACTGCTCTCCAGTTCGGACACACGTCGAGACAAGGTCGCTTTCGGACGTCCCGCTGCCCGCGCGGCCTTTCCGAACCCTCCGTGACGGGCGACGAGATTGAAATCGGCAAGCGCAAGCAAATCCATCTGTTCCACCAGTGAGACGGTCTGTCCAAATATAGCGTCTATCGGCTCGCGTGTGGATCATTAGTTTCCGGGTGTCTTCCAAAACCCAACCGGAGTGATCCCATGACCATCCTCGTTACCGGCGCCACCGGCACCATCGGCCGCAACGTCGTCGAGCAACTCGTCAAGCGCGGCGCCGATGTGCGCGCACTCGTCCGAAATCCCGAGAAGGCCAACCTTCCGGCAGGTGTTGCCGTCGCCCAGGGCGACTTGCTGGACGTCGATTCCGTGCGCACTGCGTTTTCGGGCGTCTCGACGTTGTTCCTGCTCAACGCCGTGGTGCCCGACGAATTCACTCAGGCGCTGACTGCGCTCAACCTTGCCCGCGAAGCCGGCATCGAGCGGTTCGTCTATCTGTCGGTCATTCACAGCGACCTCTACGTGAATGTGCCGCACTTCGCCGGCAAGTTCGGGGTCGAGCGCATGATCGAGCAGATGGGCTTCAAGGCGACCATCCTGCGGCCCGCCTATTTCATGAACAACGAACTCATGATCAAGGATGCCGTGACCGGATATGGCGTCTACCCGATGCCGATCGGCAGCAAGGGCCTTGCGATGATCGACGCGCGCGACATCGGCGAGATTGCTGCGATCGAACTGATCCGCCGCGAGACATCCGCAGCGCCGCTTCCGCTCGAACGCATCAATCTTGTTGGCCCTGAGACACTCACTGGCGCGAAGGCCGCCGCGATCTGGTCGGAGGTGCTCGGCCGCGCGATCGCCTACGGCGGAGACGACACCGCGGGGTTCGAGAAGAACCTCAGGCAGTTCATGCCGCCCTGGATGGCTTTCGACATGCGGGTGATGGGCGAGCGTTTCCTCACCGAGGGAATGATCCCTGAGCCCGGCGACGTCGAGCGTCTGACCGGCATGCTGGGTCGTCCCTTGCGCTCCTATCGCGACTTCGTCGCCGAGATCGCGGCCCCCGTTTGAGGCTTGCCAGAGCAGAAGCGCAGGCGGGCTGGCTGCGCCGCTCGCTATTAATCATGTGGCGAGCGGCAATCTCGATCAGCGCGCATGCAGCAAGGCCAGCAGCACGACGACGGCGCAGGCGAGCGCCGCCGTTGTCAGCTTCCAGAACATCAGCGGGCTGCGCTCCAGGAGCGGTGTGATGCGCGTGTCGAGATAGGCCGGGTTGGGCGTGCGAAGCTCGAAGATGAATTCCGAGAGATCCTCGTGCCGCTTGTAGGGATCGGGATGGAGCGCGCGCCGGAGCGCGCCGTCGACCCAGGCGGGGACGTTGCGGTCATCGTCGGCGGCGCGATATTTAAGCTTTCGCACATCCGCCTTGCGCCGGATTTTGGCGATTTGGGTGCCGTAGGGCAGCTTTCCCGTCAGCATCTGGTAGCAGATCACGGCCAGAGAAAACATGTCGGAGCGCGGCGAGCCGCCTTGCCCCAGGAAATATTCCGGCGCCGTGTACTGGACGGTGCCCAGGATTTCGTCGGCCTCCCCTGGCGGCGCCGCCTCGGCCACGCCGGCGACCCTGACCGATCCGAAGTCGATGATCTTGGCGGTGCCGGTCTTGTCGATCAGGATGTTGTCGGGCCTGAGGTCTTGATGCAGCATCTCCATGCGATGGAAGGCGCGCAGGCCTGCGGCGATCTGCTCGATGAGGCCGCGCACGGTTTCGAGATCGGGCCGCGGATTGTCGGTCATCCACTGCTTCAAGGTCTGCCCCTCGACGAACTCGGTCGCGACGTAGAGATAGCCGCGTCGCCGCGACTGCGACAGCGGCTTGAGCACATGCGGGCTGTCGATCCGGCGTGCGATCCATTCTTCCATCAAGAAGCGCTTGAGATAGGCGGCGTTGTCGCGTAGGTCGACCGACGGCAGCTTGAGCGCGACCGGCTGCTCGGTCTCGGTGTCGACGGCGAGGTAGATATGGCTGCGGCTGCTGCCGTGGATCTCGCGGACGATCCGGTAGCCGTCGAAGATCGCCCGCGGCTCCGGCAGCGTCGGCAGCGGCAATTCCGAGCTCTGATTGAAGATGCCGGCCGGATCGCGCTGCGGCACCGCATCGATCCGCAGGATCTGCACGGTGATGTTGTCGTCGCTGCCGCGCCGATAGGCTTCCTGCACGATCGCCTTCGCAGCCCCGTCCAGCTCGGCTGCATGCTCGCTTAGCGCGCTCGTGATGAAACGGGCGTCGACGAATTCATAGGC
Source organism: Bradyrhizobium sp. BRP20 (assembly GCF_020194215.1). NCBI lineage: Bacteria > Pseudomonadati > Pseudomonadota > Alphaproteobacteria > Hyphomicrobiales > Nitrobacteraceae > Bradyrhizobium > Bradyrhizobium sp. BRP20. The sequence goes on from NZ_JADYVY010000007.1 coordinate 246,710, forward strand.
GCCATCGGTCGCCAGCAAGAAGGTGTCGCCGGCCTCGATTTCGATCGCCTGATAGTCGATCTCGAGCTGCGGATTGATGCCGAGCGCGCGGCCGAGATAGGTCTGCTCGGACGAGACGATGATGCGGTGATCGTCGGTCAGTTGCTCCAGCGCCTTGCCGGCGACGCGATAGACGCGGCAATCGCCGACATGGAAGATGTGCGCGGTGGTTGCCTTGATGACCATGGCGCTGAGCGTGCAGACATAGCCCTTGTCGCGGTCATAGGCATATTGGCTCTTGCGCGTCTGCGCATGCAGCCAGGAATTGGTCGCCTCCAGCACGCGGCGGGCGGAGGTCTTCACCGTCCACGATTCCGACGTGCAGTAATAGTCCATCAGGAAGCTCTTGACCGCCGACTCGCTGGCGATCTGGCTTACCGTGCTCGAGGAAATTCCGTCGGCGAGAACGGCCGCGATGCCCTTCAGGCTGAGCAGCGGCTCTTCCGGAATCAGGACGCCGTGAAAGTCCTGGTTGATGGGCTTGCGACCCTTGTCGGAATGCTGGCCGACCGAGATCTGGAGTCCGCGGGGCATCGTCATCACCGGGAGAAGGGAGCCTCACCGTGCTTGGGCGAGGCTCCCCTGTCGATACCTATTCGATCAGGCCGCGACGCGGGGCTTCGCGGGCTTCTCCGCCTGTCGCTTCGGCAGGGTCATGACGTGGGTGGCGTAGAGGGTCATGCCGGTGAAGGCGAGGCCGCCGACGAGGTTGCCGAGCACGGTCGGGATCTCGTTCCAGATCAGATAATCCATGATCGAGAACTTCGCGCCGAGCAGCAGGCCCGACGGGAACAGGAACATGTTCACGACGGAATGCTCGAACACCATGTAGAAGAACACCAGGATCGGCATCCACATCGCGATGACCTTGCCGGGGACGGAAGTCGAGATCATGGCGCCGACGACGCCGGTCGAGACCATCCAGTTGCAGAGCATGCCGCGCAGGAACAGCGTCGCCATGCCGGCCGCGCCGTGCGCGGCATAGCCAAGGGTTCGGCCCTCGCCAATATTGCCGATGGCGGCGCCGACCTTGTCGGGCGCCTGCGTGAAGCCGAAGGTCGTGACGAAGGCCATCATGAAGGCGACGGTGAAGGCGCCGGCGAAATTGCCGACGAAGACGAGACCCCAATTGCGCAGCACGCCGTTGAGCGTAACGCCCGGGCGCTTGTCGATCAGCGCGAGCGGCGAGAGCACGAACACGCCGGTCAGGAGGTCGAAGCCCAGGAGATAGAGCATGACGAAGCCGACCGGGAACAAGAGCGCGCCGACCAGCGGCTGGCCGGTGTTCACGGTGATCGTGACGGCAAACCAGGCTGCGAGGGCCAGGATCGCGCCGGCCATGTAGGCGCGGATAATGGTATCCCGGGTGGACATGAAGATCTTGGACTCGCCCGCATCCACCATCTTGGTGACGAATTCCGAAGGCGCGAGATACGACATCAATGGTTCCTTTGCTTCGTAAGTGAGATCGACACGCCCCCGACGAGGGCGCGGCTGAACGTCATCGGCCGTGCGGGCAGCCTGCCGCGCACGAGGGCTATGGAAAGTTTGGAAGCCTTGGGAATCGCGTCACGAGGACTCTGAAGCCGGAGACCGCGAAGCAGGTGAGCTTCCGGGATGCAGCCGCCAGAGGCTGCATCAATGCGGCCAAGCCGCAGTCGTCGTTGACGCAACCTTAGAAGCAATTTGTGTGCCGTGGCGCGTCGATCGAAAAAGCTAGCAAATTCAGCTAGATGTCAGCTGCAGGGGGATGATTGGCAGAACTGCGCCGCCTCTTGCTTGAGCGACTGCACAACGTTTGTGCGGCGCACAAGGATTGAGCAGACCGCAAATTTCGCGTGCGGAACAGGGCTGCGTTAGTCAGGCGCGGAATTACCAAGCGTCTGATTATCCATCATTTTTGGCGGTGGCAGGCTTGGCATGAAGCTTGAATAGTTCCAGGTCGACGCCATTGAAGCCGTCCCGCGAGACTTCTCATCCGAATTGCTGACGCACCCAAACGGGGTCTCCCCGTCGCGCGTTCGCATGCGCCTTTTTCTGGCGTCACGGACGGACGGGCTGCTCGTGCGCACTGACGCAATCATTCCGCAACGACGCAAAAGGACGACACGACCTATGACCAAGCGCATTCGCCGGCCCTCCGAGACTGGCCTCAGCCGCCGTCAATTGTTGAAAGCCACCGGCTCGACCGCCGCACTGCTCGCCGCCGCCAAGCTGAATTTCCCCGCCGGCGCCTTCGCGCAGGACGCAGGCCCCGAGGTCAAGGGAGCCAAGCTCGGTTTCATTGCGCTCTCCGATGCCGGCCCGCTGTTCGTCGCCAAGGACAAGGGCCTGTTCGCCAAGCACGGCGTGCCTGACACCGACGTGCAGAAGCAGGCGTCCTGGGGCACCACGCGCGACAACCTCGTGCTCGGCTCCGAAGGCAACGGCATCGACGGCGCGCACATCCTCACCCCGATGCCGTACCTGATCTCGGCCGGCAAGGTGACGCAGAACAACCAGCCGACGCCGATGTACATCCTGGCGCGGCTCAATCTCGATGCGCAGTGCATCTCGGTCGCCAAGGAATATGCCGACCTCAAGCTCGGCACCGATGCGGCGCCGTTCAAGGCGGCGCTTGAGAAGAAGAAGGCGTCCGGCAAGGCCGTGAAGGCTGCGATGACCTTCCCCGGCGGTACCCACGATCTGTGGATCCGGTACTGGCTCGCCGCCGGCGGCATCGATCCCGACAAGGACATCGAGACCATCGTGGTGCCGCCGCCGCAGATGGTGGCGAACATGAAGGTCGGCACCATGGACTGCTTCTGCGTCGGCGAGCCCTGGAATCTCCAGCTCATCCACCAGGGCATCGGCTACACCGCCGTCAACACCGGCGAGATCTGGAATAAGCATCCGGAGAAGTCCTTCGGTATGCGCGCGGCCTTCGTCGACAAATACCCGAAGGCCAGCAAGGCGATCCTGATGGCCGTGCTGGAAGCCCAGCAATGGGCCGACAAGGCGGAAAACAAGCAGGAGCTGGCCGCCATCATGGCCAAGCGGCAGTGGATCAACTGCCCGGTCGAGGACGTCTACGATCGCACCGCCGGCAAGTTCGACTATGGCATCCCCGGCAAGGTGGTCGAGAACTCGCCGCACGTCATGAAGTACTGGCGCGATCATGCCTCCTATCCGTTCCAGAGCCACGATCTCTGGTTCCTCACCGAGGACATCCGCTGGGGCAAGTATGAGCCGAACTTCGATACCAAGGCGCTGATTGCCAAGGTCAACCGCGAGGACATGTGGCGCGATGCGGCCAAGACCCTCGGCGTCGCCGCCGCCGACATTCCGGCCACCACCTCGCGCGGAAAGGAGACCTTCTTCGACGGCAAGGTGTTCGACCCCGAAAATCCGGCCGCCTATCTGAAGTCGCTCGCGATCAAGCGCGTCGAAGTCTGATGGAGCCCTGCGGCCGCCTTTAGGGGCGGCCGCATCGTCCCTGCCACGCCGGAGAGAGATAGCGATGAACATGACTGCCACGAAGATCGAGGTTGAGACCGCGACGCCTGCCGCAACGATTGCGCCGGTCGTCACGCTGACGCCGAAGCGTCCCCCGCGTACTGAGGCTTACGCACGCATGGCACGCGAGACCGCCGTGCGCGTGATCCCGCCGCTGGTCGTGATCGCTCTGCTGACGCTGGTGTGGGAGCTGGTCTGCCGCAGAGCCGGCTCGGCGCTGCCGCCGCCCTCAAAAGTGTTTGCGGATACGAAGGAGCTGATCTTCGATCCGTTCTTCGACCGTGGCGGCATCGACAAGGGCCTGTTCTGGCATCTGTCCGCCAGTCTCCAGCGCGTCGCCTTCGGCTACTCGCTCTCGGCGATCGCCGGCATCGCGCTCGGCGTGCTGGTCGGGCAGTCGGTCTGGGCGATGCGCGGGCTCGATCCGCTGTTCCAGGTGCTGCGCACGATTCCGCCGCTCGCTTGGCTGCCGCTCTCGCTCGCGGCCTTCCGCGACGGCCAGCCTAGCGCGATCTTCGTCATCTTCATCACCTCGATCTGGCCGATCATCATCAACACCGCGGTCGGCATCCGCAACATCCCGCAGGACTATCGCAACGTCGCCGCGGTGGTGCAGCTCAATCCGCTGGAATTCTTCGCCAAGATCATGATCCCGGCGGCGGCGCCCTACATCTTCACGGGCCTGCGCATCGGCATCGGCCTGTCGTGGCTCGCGATCGTCGCCGCCGAAATGCTGATCGGCGGCGTCGGCATCGGCTTCTTCATCTGGGACGCCTGGAACTCCTCGCATATCAGCGAGATCATCCTGGCGCTGTTCTATGTCGGCATCATCGGCTTCGTGCTTGACCGCCTGATCGCGGGGCTCGGCAAGGTCGTCACCCGCGGCACCGCGCAGAACTGAGGAGAGGGGACATGACCGCCTACCTGAAACTCGACCACATCGACAAGGTCTTCACCCGCGGCACCGCCACCACGGAGGTGCTCAAGGACATCAATCTGACGATCGAGAAAGGCGAATACGTCTCGATCATCGGCCATTCCGGCTGCGGCAAGTCGACCCTGCTCAACATCATCGCAGGGCTGACCGGCGCCACGATGGGGGGCGTGCTGCTGGAAAACCGCGAGGTGAACTCGCCAGGGCCCGATCGTGCCGTGGTGTTCCAGAACCACAGCCTGCTGCCGTGGCTGACCGTCTACGAAAACGTCAGGCTTGGCGTCGACAAGGTCTTCGCCAAGACCAAGTCCCGTGCCGAGCGCGACGCCTGGGTGATGCACAATCTCAACCTCGTGCAGATGGCCCATGCCAGGGACAAGCGTCCATCGGAGATCTCCGGCGGCATGAAGCAGCGCGTCGGCATCGCGCGGGCGCTGGCCATGGAGCCGAAGGTGCTGCTGCTCGACGAGCCGTTCGGCGCGCTCGACGCGCTGACCCGCGCCCACTTGCAGGACTCGGTGATGGCGCTGCATCAGAAGCTCGGCAACACCATCCTGATGATCACCCACGACGTCGATGAGGCCGTGCTGTTGTCCGACCGCATCGTGATGATGACCAACGGACCGAGCGCGCGCATCGGCGAGGTGCTGGAAGTGCCGCTGGCGCGGCCGCGCAAGCGGCTCGACCTCGCGACCAACGCCACATATCTGAAGTGTCGCCAGCGCGTGCTCGAATTCCTCTACGAGCGTCATCGCTTCGTCGAAGCCGCGTAAGTCACGCGTTCACGCGAGATCTGCCCGCGCCCAATTAATCGACATCAAGCTCAATCCTTGTGCGTCGCACAGGGATTGAGCGAAACGCAAATTTTGCGTGCGGAAAAGCCCTGCAAACAATTCGGGCAATACGAATAACATCCTGAAATCCCTGTGTTTCCCGTATGCGCGCAACTGGCACGGAAATTGAAACGTCTTTGCGCGACGCCAACGACGACGTCCCTCAACATCATCAATCAGCATCGTGATCTCGCCACCGGGGTGAAGCCTCGGAGCGCGCCTCCGTGACCGGAGGCAGAGCCTGCAACGACGCAGCGGTGAGCCTGGAAGGGATACGCAATGACGAAGAATCCGACCCTGAACTCCAGCTGGATTTCAGACTGGCGCCCCGAGGATGAGGCGTTCTGGAACAATACCGGCAAGTCGATCGCGCGGCGCAATCTGATCTGGTCCATCGTCGCCGAACATATCGGCTTCTCGGTCTGGCTGATCTGGAGCATCGTCACCACCAAGCTGCCGCAGGCCGGCTTCCACTACACCACCGACCAGCTGTTCCAGCTCGTCGCCGTGCCGGGCCTGATCGGCGCCTTCATGCGCTTTCCCTACACTTTCGCGGTGACGACGTTCGGCGGCCGCAACTGGACCATCTTCAGCGCGGCGATCCTGTTCATCCCGACCTTGTCGCTCGCCTATTTCGTCAGCCAGCCCGACACGCCGTTCTGGCTCATGCTGCTGGTCGCCTCGACCGCGGGTCTCGGCGGCGGCAATTTCGCCTCCAGCATGACCAACATCTCCTTCTTCTTTCCCGACCGGATGAAGGGATGGGCGCTCGGCCTCAACGCGGCCGGCGGCAATATCGGTGTCTCCAGCGTGCAGCTCCTGACCCCGATCCTGATGACGCTCGCCGTCTTCAACCTGTATCAGGCGACGCCCGTCGACGGCATCTTCCTGCAGAATGCCGGCCTGATGTGGGTGCTGCCGATCGCAATCGCGGTGTTCGGCGCGGTGTTCTTCATGAACAACCTCACCACGGCGAAATCGTCGGTGAAGAACCAGCTCGCGATCGTCAAGCGCAAGCACACCTGGATCATGGCGTATCTTTATATCGGCACGTTCGGGTCCTTCATCGGCTATTCGGCGGCGTTTCCGCTGCTGCTCAAGACGCAGTTCCCCACCGTGACGATCTCGATCGCCTTCCTCGGCCCGCTGGTCGGCTCGCTGTCGCGTCCGCTCGGCGGCTGGCTCGCAGACCGGGTCGGCGGCTCCATCATCACGTTCTGGAATTTCATCGTGATGGCGGGCGCCACGGTCGGCGCGCTCTATTTCGTCGGACACAAGGATTTCATCGGCTTCCTGTCGATGTTCCTGATCCTGTTCGTGACGACGGGCATCGGCAACGGCTCGACCTACCGCATGATCCCCTCGATCTTCCGCGAGGAGAACCTGTTCAAGGTGCGCGGCAAGGGCGATGCGGCACGCAGCGCTGCCCTGAAGACCGCGAGCATCGAGAGCGGCGCGGCGGTCGGCTTCATCGGCGCGGTCGGTGCCGTCGGCGGCTATCTGATCCCGAGCGGCTTCGGCAAGTCGATCGCCATGACCGGCGGGCCGCAGCTCGCGCTCGTGGTCTATCTCGCCTTCTACGCCTCCTGCCTCGCTCTGACCTGGTGGTTCTACCTGCGTCGCAGCCCGCAGGGCGAAGGCGCGCCAAGCCTCGCCGAGGCGCGTGTGTGAGCACGACAAACTGGCACGAATGTCGCTTCTCCCCGTCCGCGGGGAGAAATCTCTCTGATGACGTTTGATCCATGAACTTTGTCCGCAATGGCGCGGACGAAGGCAGACCGAAACAGACAGGAGACATTATGACGCCCGAGCAGATTACTCTCATTCAGCAGAGCTTCGCCAAGGTCGCCCCGATTTCGGAAGCCGCCGCGGTGCTGTTCTACGACCGCCTGTTCGAGGTGGCGCCGTCCGTGCGCGCGATGTTTCCCGAGGACATGACCGAGCAGCGCAAGAAGCTGATGGGCATGCTCGCCGCCGTGGTCGGCGGCCTGTCGAACCTGGAATCGATTCTTCCCGCGGCCTCCGCGCTCGCCAAGCGTCACGTCGACTATGGCGCCAAGGCCGAGCACTACCCCGTGGTCGGCGCGACCTTGCTGTGGACCCTCGAGAAGGGCCTTGGCGAAGCCTGGACGCCCGAACTCGCCGCAGCCTGGACCGACGCTTATGGCGTGCTGTCCGGCTACATGATGTCCGAGGCCTACGGCGCGCAAGCGCAGGCCGCCGAATAGGAGATGCGTTGTGAGTGAACCGCTGGTCATCGTCGGCAACGGTATGGCGGCCGCGCGTCTGGTCGACGAGCTCGCCAAGACCGCGCTCGGCCGCTATGCGGTCGCCGTGATCGGCGAAGAGCCGCGGCTCGCTTACAATCGCGTGCTCCTCTCCTCCGTGCTGGCGGGCGAGACCGGCTCGCACGAGATCGAGCTGCGGCCGGCCGGTTGGTGGCGAGACCGCGGCGTCACGGTGCGCTACGGCTATCGCGTCAGCGAGATCGATGTCGGCCGTCGTGAGCTCAAGATCGCGGGCGAGGAGAGCATGGAATATTCCAAGCTCGTGCTCGCCACGGGATCGACGCCGCTGCGGCTCAACGTGCCAGGCGCCGATCTTGCCGGCGTGCACACGTTTCGCGACACCCGCGACGTCGACCTGCTATTGACACTGGCCGCGGCTAGGAAGCGCGTCGTCGTGGTCGGCGGCGGCCTGCTCGGGCTGGAAGCGGCCTACGGTCTCGCCAAGGCCGGCGCGCCCGTGACGCTGCTGCATCTGATGGATCGGCTGATGGAGCGTCAGCTCGACGCGCCCGCGGCCGACCTGCTCAAGACGCTGGTCGAGCGCAAGGGTATCCGCGTCATGCTCAATGCCGCGACGGCCCGCATCCACGGCGAGGGCCACGTCCAGGCCGTCGAGCTGGCCGATGGCAGCCGCATCGAGGCCGATGCGGTGATCTTCGCCGCCGGCATCAAGCCGAACGTCGCGCTGGCGAAGGAGGCGGGGATCGCGGTCAACCGCGGCGTCGTCGTCAACGACGTGATGCAGACCTCCGCGTCCGATATCTTTGCGCTTGGCGAATGCGCCGAGCATCGCGGCACCTGCTATGGCTTGGTCGAGCCCGCCTACGAGCAGGCGCGCGTGCTGGCGCGGCATCTGGCCGGCCGGCCCGCCGCCTATCAGGGCAGCGTGGTCTCGACCAATCTGAAGGTCTCCGGCGTCAGCGTGTTCTCCGCTGGCGACTTCATGGGCGGGGAGGGCAGCGAGAGCCTCGTGCTGTCGGATCGCAGGCGCGGCACTTACAAGAAGCTCGTCATCGCCGACGGTCGGCTCACCGGGGCGGTGCTGATCGGCGATACGATCGATGCGCTCTGGTACCTCGAGCTGATCCGCAATCGCGACAAGGTCGCTTCGATCCGCACCGACATGATGTTCGGCCGCGCGCTGGCGCAGCCTTCGAAAGCGGCGTGATATGACGGCGATCGATCCAAATCTCCGCACCACCAAGACCACCTGCCCCTATTGCGGCGTCGGCTGCGGCGTCCTGGCGACGCCCGACGGCAAGGGCGGCGCGGCGATCGCGGGCGACCCCGATCATCCCGCCAATTTCGGCCGGCTGTGCTCGAAGGGCTCCGCGCTCGGCGAGACCGTCGGCCTGGAAGGGCGGCTGCTCTATCCGATGATCCGCTGCAAGGGCGTGCTCGAGCGGGTCGCCTGGAGCGATGCGCTGGACCACGTCGCCCACCGCATGCAGCACATCGTGGCGCGCGATGGCGCCAACGCGGTCGCGTTCTATCTCTCCGGCCAGCTCCTCACCGAAGACTATTACGTCGCCAACAAGCTGATGAAGGGGTTTGTCGGCACCGCCAATGTCGACACCAATTCCCGGCTCTGCATGTCGTCCTCGGTTGCGGGCCATCGCCGCGCTTTCGGCGCCGACACGGTGCCTGGCTGCTATGAGGATCTCGACCAGGCCGATCTGCTCGTCTTCGTCGGCTCGAACGCGGCCTGGTGTCATCCGGTGCTGTTCCAGCGCATGCTGAAGAACAGGCAGGAGCGCGGCGCCCGCATGATCGTGATCGATCCGCGCCGCACCGATACCGCCAGCGATGTCGACCTGTTCCTCGGCCTCAAGCCCGGCACCGACACCGCGCTGTTCTCCGGCCTGTTCGTGCATCTCGCCGACAATGGCGTGCTGGACCAGGATTACATCGCGCAGAACACGTCTGGCTTCGATGATGCGCTGGCGCGCGCGCGCAGCATCGCCGGCAGCGTCACCGCGACCGCGCTCGCCACGGGCCTCTCCGAGCAGGACGTCGCCGCCTTCTTCAGGATGTTCCGCGACACCGAGAAGGTCGTCACGCTGTATTCGCAAGGGGTCAACCAGTCGGCGCAGGGCACCGACAAGGTCAACGCCATCCTGAACTGCCATCTCGCCACGGGGCGCATCGGCAAGCCGGGCGCCTCGCCGTTCTCGCTGACCGGCCAGCCCAACGCGATGGGCGGCCGCGAGGTCGGCGGCCTCGCCAACATGCTCGCCGCCCATATGGGCTTCACGCCGCCCGACATCGACCGCGTCAGACGGTTCTGGAAGGCGCCGCGCATCGCCACCCATGAGGGGCTGAAAGCGGTGCAGCTGTTCGAGGCGATCAACCGCGGCGAGGTCAAGGCGCTCTGGGTGATGGGCACCAACCCCGTGGTGTCGCTGCCCGATGCCGACATGGTGCGCGATGCCCTGAAGAAGCTCGAGCTGTTCGTGGTGTCCGAGAACGTGCTCGCCAACGACACCGTCGCGGCCGGCCCGCACGTGCTGCTGCCGGCGCTGGCCTGGGGCGAGAAGTCGGGCACGGTGACCAATTCCGAGCGGCGCATCTCGCGCCAGCGCGCGTTCCTGCCGGCGCCGGGGGAAGCGCGTCCTGACTGGTGGATCCTGAGCGAGACCGCAAAGCGCCTCGGCTTCGGCGACAGCTTCAATTACAAATCGGCCGCCGATATCTTCCGCGAGCATGCCGCGCTCTCGGCGTTCGAGAACAATGGCAGCCGCGATTTCGACATCGGCGCGCTGACCTCGCTGTCGGACGATGCCTTCGATGGTTTGAAGCCGGTGCAATGGCCGGTGCGCGAGGGCGGGACGCCCGGCGAGCGCTTCTTCGCTGCTGGCGGCTTCTTCACCAATGACGGCAAGGGCCGCTTCGTTGCGCCGGAGGTGCCGGCGCTGCGCGGCGAGACCGGTCCGTCGCGTCCCTTAAGGCTCAACACCGGGCGCATCCGCGACCAGTGGCACACCATGACGCGCACCGGCCTGAGCCAGCGCCTGGGCGCGCATCTGCCTGAGCCTTTCGTCGAGATCCATCCCGACGACGCCGGCAAATACGGCATCGTCCATGACGGCTATGCCCGCATCACCACCGATTACGGCCAGTGCATCCTGAAAGTCGTCGTCAGCGAGTGGCAGCAGCGCGGCACCCTGTTCGTGCCGATCCACTGGAGCGCAATGAACGCCTCGCACGGCCGCGTCGGGGCGATGGTCGCACCGTTCACCGATCCGTTCTCGGGGCAGCCGGAAGCCAAGGCGACGCCGGCCGCGATCGCGCCTTACGAATTTGTCTTCCGCGGCTTTGCATTGTCGCGCAAGCCGCTCGATCTGCCGCAGAACCTGTTGTGGTCGCGCGTGACCGTCAGCGGCGGCTTCGGCTATCTTTTCGCCGACAACGCGGATCTCGCCCGCTGGCCCGCCTGGCTCGAGAGCGTCGCCGGCGAGGACGTTGCCGAATATCGCGATTTCGGCGGCGGGGTTTTTCGCGCAGCTTCGTTCGCAGGCGATCGCATCGAGACCTGCCTGTTCGTCGGCCCCGCGCATGATGCCGGCGACTGGGAGGTGGTGAAGAGTCTGTTCGCGGCCGATCAGGTCAGCGACGAGCAGCGCCGCATGCTGCTGTCGGGCAGGTCAAGCGAAGGCGCGGCCTCGACCGGCCCCATCGTCTGCGCCTGCTTCGGCGTCGGCCGCGGCACCATCTGCGACAGCATCGCCAGCGGCGCGCGCACCGCCGCCGACATCGGCGCCAAGCTCAAGGCCGGCACCAATTGCGGCTCCTGCATCCCCGAGCTGAAACGCCTGATTGCGATGACGGAAGTGCCTGCACAGCAGGCGAAGGTCGCGAGCGCGGCGGGATAGGTCTCGTAGGGTGGGTTAGCGCAGCGTAACCCACCACTCTTCGTCAATGCGGAAGCGAAAGAGGGGGGTTACGCCAAGGGACTGCGCTTCGCGCAGCCCCGGGGCTAACCCACCCTACGCAGCGCCCGCACCATTGCAATGTGGACCACCCCAATCGACGCGCCGGCTAATGTGCCGTATGGTGCCGCGCTCCCTTCAACATCCACAACAACCATGATGTACCTGGAAACGCCGCCGCGCCTGATCGAGACCAGGCTGTTCACCGCCATGCCCGACAAGTTTCGCCGCAAGGGCGTGCGAACCGATTGGGCCGACGCCAACCGGCCGAACATACCGACCGAGAGCTTCATCGAGGGGCCGTCATTCGACAAGGACGGTAATCTCTATATCGTCGACATTCCGTTCGGCCGCATCTTCCGGATTGCGCCCGACGGCGAATGGTCGCTCGTGATCGAATATGAGGGCTGGCCGAACGGGCTGAAGATCGCAGCCGACGGACGCATCCTGGTCGCCGACTACAGGCATGGCATCATGGAGCTTGATGCCGAATCCGGCCGCGTCAAGCCGGTCGTGACCGGGCGCAATTCGGAATCGTTCCGCGGCTGCAACGATCTGCATCTCGCCTCCAACGGCGATATCTATTTTACCGACCAGGGGCAGACCGGCCTGCATGATCCGAGTGGCCGGGTTTATCGGCTGGCATCGAACGGCCGCCTCGATTGCCTGCTCGACACCGGCATCAGTCCGAACGGCCTGGTGCTCGACCCAACCGAAACCGTGCTGTTCGTCGCGATGACGCGCGACAACGCGGTGTGGCGGCTGCCGTTCATGAAGGACGGCAGCGTGTCCAAGGTCGGCCGCTTCTGCTCGCTGTTCGGCACCAGCGGCCCTGACGGTTTGACCATGGATGCCAAGGGCCGCCTGTTCGTCGGCCACCCCTCGCTCGGCCACGTCTTCGTGTTCGCGCCGAACGGGGAACTGATCGCGCGCATCAAATCGTGCGCGGGACCGAACTGCACCAATGTCGCGATCGGTGGCGAAAACAAGGATCGGCTCTATATCATGGAGTCGTCGTCCGGCAGCGTGCTGGTGGCCGAAATCGGCGGATTGTAGCGCTGACGTTTCGCCTCTCCCCGCTTGCGGGGAGAGGCCGACGCGCAAAGCGCGGCGGGTGAGGGGGGACTCCGCGAGTCTCTTTGCTATCGAGTTTGCGGAAGCAGCCCCTCACCCCGACCCTCTCAGCGCGAGCGAAGCTCGTCGCGGCCCCGTAAGAACGGGGAGAGGGAAAAATAACAGCGGAGATCGGAGCGACCATGAACAAGAAACCCTTCGGCAAGATCGGCGCCAGCGTCTCCGTCATCGGGCAGGGCACCTGGTATCTCGACCACGGCGACCGCAAGCGCGCGATCGCGGCGCTGCAGCGCGGGCTCGATCTTGGCATGACCCACATCGACACCGCCGAGATGTACGGCGATGCCGAGCTCGTCATTGCGGATGCGATCGCAGGCCGGCGCGATGAAGTGTTCCTCGTTTCGAAAGTGCTGCCCAGCAACGCCTCGCGCCGCGGCACCATCACCGCCTGCGAGCGCTCGCTGAAGCGGCTGAAGACCGACCGGCTCGACTGTTATCTGTTGCACTGGCGCGGCTCCTATCCGCTGGAGGACACCGTCGCTGCGTTCGAGGAGCTGGTGCAATCAGGCAAGATCAAGTCCTGGGGCGTCTCCAATTTCGATGCCGACGATCTCGATGAGATTCTCGACGTCTCCGGCGAGGGGCGGATCGCCTGCAACCAGGTGCTCTACCACCTGAAAGAACGCGCGATCGAGCATGCGGTGATCCCGTGGTGTGAACGGCATAATGTTGCCGTCGTTGCCTACTCCCCTTTCGGCCACGACGATTTCCCCGCAGGCAGCAGCAAGGGCGGCGCCGTGCTGGCGCGCATCGCGGAGGCGCGACGTGCGACGCCGCGCCAAGTTGCGCTGAGCTTTCTCACCCGTGCGACTACGGTGTTCGCCATTCCGAAGGCCTCGTCTGCGGAACATGCCGGCGAGAATGCGGCAGCAGGCGACCTCGTGCTGACGAAGGACGAGATTGCGGCGCTCGACGCGGTGTTTCCGCGCGGGCCGAAGCCGCGCGGCCTGCCCATGCTGTAGTGCACAACGGGCAAGATTAACGGAGCATTGACGCGCGCGGCGGCTCGCGCATATCGGCATCCTGTTTTCGGAAGTTGTGAATGCGGAGCAGATGTCGTTTTTTACGGCTGTTCTCGATTCGCATTTTGCCCGGGTTCCAGCCGTGACACCGCCGCCCGCCGCAGCCGCAAGGCTCGACAGTATTCCCATGCCCGTTCCGGAGAAGAAGCAGCAGGCTCGCCGCGCGCCTGCGCGCGTCGATCATCCCTTCAAGGGCATTGCGCTGGTGTTGCTCTCGACGATCTTCCTCGGCTGCTCCGACGTCACCGCGAAATATCTGTCGACCAGCCTGCCTTCGATCGAGATCACCTGGATCCGCTTCGTCACGTTCGCGCTGCTATTCACGCCCGTGATGCTGCCGGGCTCGCCACTGCATGCGATGCGCACCGAGCGGCTCGGTCTGCAATTGATGCGCGGCGCCGCACTGCTCGGCTCGTCGCTGTTCTTCATCACCGGCCTTGCATTTCTGCCCATCGCCGAAGCCTCCGCCACCGGCTTCGTCTCGCCGCTATTCGTCACCGCACTGTCGATCATCTTCCTGAGCGAGAAGGTCGGCATGCGGCGCTGGATCGCGACCGCGATCGGCTTGACGGGCGTTCTGATCATCCTGAGGCCCGGCACGAGCGCGTTCCATGCCGCCGCATTCTTCCCGATCATCTCGGCGTTCTGCTGGGCCGCCGCGCTGATCCTGACGCGGATGATGAGCGGTCGCGAAGCGGTGCTCACCACCATGGCCTATTCCGCGCTGACCGGCGTTGCGATCCTCAGCGTCATGGTGCCGTTCGTCTGGGTCACGCCGAGCTGGACCGCGATCGGGCTGGGCATCGTGATCGGCGTCGCCTCGACCGTGGGCCAGTGGATCATCGTGCTGGCCTATCGCTACGGCGATGCCTCGGTGCTGGCGCCGTTCTCCTATACGCAGTTGCTCTGGGTCAGCATTCTGGGCTTCTTCATCTTCGGCGAGGTCCCGGATATCTGGACGGTCGTCGGCGCCGCCTTCATCGTCGCCAGCGGTCTTTATATCGCCCATCGCGAGCGGGTGCGCCGCGCCCAGCTGCTGGTGCTGGAAGAGCGGTCCCCGAACCCCTGACGCAAGTTTGCACGTCCTGCTTCGTGCTATCACTCGCTCCAAAGGGGAGGAGCCGGATGCGCGCCGCGATTTTCAGGAACGGTGAAATCGTCGTAGGTCGGATGGCCGAGCCAGCGCCGGGCCCCGGCCAGGTTCTGGTCAAGACGCTCGCCTGCGGCATCTGCGGCTCCGATCTGCACGCGCGCCAGCACGCCCATCGTATGGTGGAGATGGCGCGGAAGACCGGGCGCAAGCCGATGGACCTCAGCCGTGACGTCGTGTTCGGCCACGAGTTCTGCTGCGAGATCGTCGATTACGGCCCCGGCACATCACGCAAGCTGAAGCCGGGAACCCAGGTCTGCTCGCTGCCGGTGCTGGTGACGCCGCAGGGCATCGAAGGGATCGGCTATTCCAACGACAATGTCGGTGGCTATGCCGAGGCGATGCTGCTGAGCGAAGCGCTGCTGCTCGAAGTACCCAACGGCCTCGCGCCGGAGCATGCCGCGCTGACCGAGCCGCTCGCCGTCGGCGTTCATGCCGTCGCCAAAGCCAATATCCGTGGCGGCGAGGTGCCGCTCGTGATCGGCTGCGGCCCGGTCGGACTCGCGGTGATCGCCGCGCTGAAGCTCAAACGGCTGCATCCGATCGTCGCGGCCGACTATTCGCCGGCGCGGCGCGCGCTCGCCGCAAAGCTCGGTGCCGACATCGTCGTCGATCCCCGCACGTCGCAGCCTTACGCGACCTGGGCTGAGCACGCGCAGATGTCGGAGGCTGAGAAGGCGGCGCGGCCGCCGTTCCAGGCCATGCTGCCCGCGCTGAAGCCCGCGATCATCTTCGAATGCGTCGGCGTGCCCGGCCTGTTGCAACAGGTGTTCGAGGGTGCCCCGCGCGATGCGCGCATCGTCGTAGTCGGCGTCTGCATGGAGAGCGACAGAAGCGAGCCCATGCTCGGCATCATGAAGGAGCTCAACGTCCAATACGTGCTCGGCTACACCCCGGAGGAGTTTGCTGCGTCGCTGCGCCTGATCGCCGAAGGGCAGGTGGACGCGGCCGCGATGGTCACCGCCGAAGTCGGCCTCGACGGCGTCGCAAAGGCCTTCGCCGATCTCGCCAACCCAGAAGCCCACACCAAGATCATCGTGCAGCCGTGGCGTTAGGAGTGTCAATATTTCGCCGGCACGTACATCTCTGGCGGGACCGGGCCTCGCTGATAGTCGGGATGTCGCACGCGCGGCGGCAGCGTCACCGGAGCCCGCACGACCTCCTGGTACGGGATCTGAGTCAATAGGTGTGCGATGCAGTTGAGCCGGGCGCGCTTCTTGTCCACGGCATCGACGATCCACCACGGGCTATCCGGCAGATGCGTGTGCTCCAGCATCGTCTCTTTGGCCTTGGTGTACGCCTCCCAGCGACTGCGGGACTCGACGTCCATCGGGCTCAGCTTCCACTGCTTCAGGGGATCCTTGATGCGCATGGTGAATCGGAATTGCTGCTCGTCGTCGGTAATCGAAAACCAGTACTTGACGAGGATGATGCCGGATCGGATCAGCATCCGCTCGAATTCCGGCACGGTCTTGAAGAACTCCTGGTACTCCGCCTCCGAGCAGAAGCCCATCACGCGCTCGACGCCGGCGCGGTTGTACCAGCTTCGGTCGAATAGCACGATCTCGCCGCCGGCCGGCAGGTGCGCGACGTAGCGCTGGAAATACCATTGCGTACGCTCGCGCTCGTTCGGCGCGGGGAGCGCCGCGACGCGGCAGATACGCGGATTGAGCCGTTGCGTGATGCGCTTGATCACGCCGCCCTTGCCGGCGGCGTCGCGGCCCTCGAACAGCACCACGACCTTCTTCCTCTCGCTCTGCACCCAGTCCTGGAGCTTGATCAACTCGCCCTGGAGGCGAAGCAGTTCCCGGAAATAGAGCCTGCGATCGACCGTCGGTTTCAGCGTTCCGGTCTCGTCGAGGAGCTCGTCGAGACGGGCATCATCCAGCTCCATCTCAAGTTCCTCGTCGAGATCGTCGGCCATTTCCTGGATGATGCGCTCGCGCTTGGAGATCTCGGATTTGCGATCGGCTGCGGTCATGGGCTCTTCTCTCGGCTCGGATACCAGCACAACGACCATCGGCGGGGTTTGTTGCGCCCATGTGACAACATGCAATCCGGCGGACGCTTGGTCACACCGGCAGCGCGATCGAATATTTCACCTGGCTGAGCGCAAAGCTGGACTCGATCGAGGCAATGCCGTCAAGCCGGGTCAGCTTGGTCTTCAGGAACGTCTCGTAGGAGGCGAGGTCGGCGGCGACGACGCGGAGCAGATAATCGCGGTTCCCGGTCATCAGATAGCATTCCAGCACCTCGTCCCATTTCGAGATGGCGCGGGCAAAGCGGTTGAGATCCTCCTCCTTCTGCCGTGCCAACTTGATCGAGATGAACACGCTGACATGCAGTCCCAGCGCCTTCTGGTCGACGGTCGCGACATAGCGCGAGATGACGCCGCGCTCCTCCAGGAGCTTGACCCGGCGATGGCAGGGCGAGACCGAGAGCCCGACCTTGTCGGCGAGCTCCTGCATGGTCAGCCTGCTGTCGTTCTGAAGGTGGCTGAGGATCTTGCGGTCGATGGCGTCGAGCTCGGGCATTGGGATGAAACCTGCATTTTGTCCGCTACGTTGGTAAAGTATCCCAATATCGGCGGGGATGGCGCGAAAAATTGAGAAGTTTGACGCACCGCGCAGGCGTATGATCGGAGCATATTTCCCGGAGCATCGCCATGCCCGTTGACCCCGCCCGTCTCGACATCCTGACCGCCCTCAGCCGCAAGGCGCTGTGGCTGTCGTCCTGGACCATCCACCACGCCAACCACATCCGCTCCAATGCGGATGGCCTCAAGGTCGGCGGCCACCAGGCCTCGTCCGCCTCGCTCGCCACCATCATGTCCGCGCTGTACTTCCACGTGCTGCGCCCTGAGGATCGCGTCGCGGTGAAGCCGCATGCGAGCCCGGTGTTCCACGCCATCCAATATCTGTTCGGCCGGCAGAGCCGCGAGAAGCTGGAGAATTTTCGCGGCTTCAAGGGCGCGCAGTCCTATCCCTCGCGCACCAAGGACGTCGACGACGTCGATTTCTCCACCGGCTCGGTCGGCCTCGGCGTCGCGCAGACGCTGTTCTCATCGCTTGTGCAGGACTACGTCAAGGCGCATGGCTGGATGAAGGATCGCCGCGAGGGGCGGATGATCGCGCTCGTCGGCGACGCCGAGATGGACGAAGGCAACATCTTCGAGGCGCTCGCGGAGGGCTGGAAGCACGGCCTGCGCAACACCTGGTGGGTGGTCGACTACAACAGGCAGTCGCTCGATGCCGTCGTGCGCGAAGGTCTTTGGGAAAAGTTCGAGACCATGTTCCGCAATTTCGGCTGGGACGTCGTCATCGTGAAATACGGCCGCCTGATGCGCGACGCCTTCGCCGAGCCCGGCGGCGAGGCGCTGAAGACGTGGATCGACAATTGCCCGAATGCGCTCTACGCGGCGCTGTGCTTCCAGGGCGGCGCGGCCTTCCGCAAGCACCTCCATGACGAAATCGGCGACCAGGGCCCGATCACAAAACTGATCGACAAGCGCAGCGACGAGGAGCTGCTGGCGCTGATGTCGAACCTTGGCGGCCACGACATGGCGAGCGTGCTGGAGGCGTTCGATTCCATCGACCACGACCGCCCCGTCTGCTTCATCGCCTACACGATCAAGGGCGTCGGCTTGCCTTTCCAGGGCCACAAGGACAATCACGCCGGCCTGATGACGGTCGCGCAGATGGAGAAATATCGCGACAGCCAGAACATCCGGCCGGGCCACGAATGGGACAAGTTCGAAGGGCTGCCGCAGGATGCGGCCGAGCTCGAGGCCTTCCTCGCGCGGGTGCCGTTCAATCAGGATGGCCGCCGGCTCACGGCGCCCGTCGTCGAGGTGCCGCAACAGCTCGCCTTCAAGCCGTCGCCGCAGATGTCGACCCAGCAGGGCTTTGGCCTCGTGCTGAACGAGATCGCGCGCAGCGACAGCGAGCTCGCCAGGCGCATCGTCACGACCTCGCCGGACGTCACCGTCTCCACCAATCTCGGCCCCTGGGTCAACCGCCGCGGCCTGTTCGCGCGGGCCGAGAAGGCGGACTTGTTCCGCAGCGAGAAAATTCCCTCGACCTACAATTGGGACGCTTCGCCAAAGGGCCAGCATCTGGAGCTCGGCATCGCCGAGATGAACCTGTTCATCATGCTCTCGGCGCTCGGCCTGTCGCACCAGATCAACGGCGAGCGGCTCTTGCCGGTCGGCACGCTCTACGATCCCTTCATCGAGCGCGGCCTCGATGCGCTGAACTACGCCTGCTACCAGGACGCGCGCTTCATGGTGGCGGCGACGCCGTCCGGCATCACGCTCGCGCCCGAAGGCGGCGCGCATCAGTCGATCGCAACGCCCTTGATCGGCATGGCGCAGGACGGCCTGGCCTCGTTCGAGCCGGCCTTCGTCGACGAGCTCGCCGTGATCATGGCTTTCGGCTTCGAGCACATGCAGCGCGAGCCGGGCGAGGGCGGTTCGGTCTATTTGCGCCTCTCCACACGCGCCATCGAGCAGGCGCAGCGGATCATGACACCGGAGCTGCGACAGGGCATCACCGACGGCGCCTATTGGCTGCGCAAGCCGGGGCCGAATGCCGAGGTCGTGATCGCCTATACCGGCGCGGTCGCGCCCGAGGCGATCGAGGCAACCGGCTTCATCGGCGAGAGCCGCCGTGACGTCGGCCTGCTCGCGATCACCTCGGCCGATCGCCTCCATGCGGGGTGGACCGCGGCGCGGAAATTGCGGCGCGACCGCCGCGGCGTGCAGCATCTCGGCCACATCGAAAAGCTGCTCGCGCCGCTGCCGCGCGACTGCGGCATCGTGACCGTGATTGACGGCCATCCGTCTGCGCTCGGCTGGCTCGGCAGCGTCCGTGGCCATCGCGCCGAGGCGCTCGGTGTCGAGCAGTTCGGCCAGACCGGCAGCATCGCGGACCTTTATCGGCACTATGGCATCGACGCCAACGCCATCATCGATGCGGCCGAAAGCCTCACCACCGGCGCGCCGGTGCTGCATCGGAAGATGGCGGTGTAGCGGAGGTAACTGCCTCGTCATTCCGGGGCGACGCGGAGCGTCGAGCCCGGAATCCATAACCACGATCGGGAGTATGGATTCCGGGCTCGCGGCTTTGCCGCGCCCCGGAATGACAGCGGGGCCACCTTGCCACGTTCCCGCCATCGGCTCATATAACCTCCGCTCGCCGCAACGCTGGCCCCGCATATGGCGGGTTCAATTGCCGGCGCTTTCGTGCAAGGATGCCTGCCGAAACGCCCCCTCCAAGCCCCCAAGAAGAGGTTAACGATGGTCAATCGCATGCAATTCTACATCGACGGCGCCTGGGTCGATCCCGCCGTCAAGAAGTCCACCGCCGTGATCAATCCGGCGACGGAAGAGGCGATGTACGAGGTTGCGCTCGGCTCCAAGGCCGATGTCGACAAGGCGGTCGCCGCCGCCAAGCGCGCCTTCGAAACCTTCTCCCAGACCAGCCGCGAGGAGCGCGTCGCGCTGCTGTCGAAGGTCATCGAGGTCTACAAGGGCCGCCTCAAGGAGATCGGCGCCGCCGTCTCCGACGAGATGGGCGCACCGCTGCCGATGGCGGAGAAGCTGCAGGCCGGCGCCGGCCTCGGCCATCTCATGACCACGCTGGATGTGCTCAAGAACTATCATTTCGAGGAGCCGGTCGGCACCGCCATGGTGCTGCGCGAGCCGATCGGCGTGGTCGGCATGATCACGCCCTGGAACTGGCCGCTGAACCAGATCGCCTGCAAGGTCGCGCCCGCGCTCGCCGCCGGTTGCACCATGATCCTGAAGCCCAGCGAGTTCACGCCGACCTCGGCGCTGATCTTCGCGGAGATCCTCCATGAAGCCGGCGTGCCCAAGGGCGTGTTCAACCTCGTCAACGGCCTCGGGCCCGAGGTCGGCGCCGCCATGAGCGAGCACCCTGATATCGACATGATCTCCTTCACCGGCTCGACCCGCGCCGGCATCGACGTCGCGAAGCGCGCCGCGCCCACCGTGAAGCGCGTCAGCCAGGAGCTCGGCGGCAAGTCGCCGAACGTCATCCTCGAAGGCGCCGACCTCACGAAGGCGGTGACCGGCGGCGTGATGCACATGTTCAACAATTCCGGCCAGTCCTGCAACGCGCCCTCGCGCATGATCGTGCCGCTGTCGAAGATGAAGGAAGTCGCCGCGATCGCGAAGGCCGTCGCCGACAAGACCAAGGCCGGTGATCCCCGCGCCGAAGGCACCACCATCGGCCCGGTCGTCAATCGCGGCCAGTGGGACAAGATCCAGGGCCTGATCAAGAAGGGCATCGACGAGGGCGCAACGCTCGTTGCCGGCGGTCCTGGCCTGCCCGAAGGCGTCAACAAGGGCTTCTATGTCCGCCCGACCATCTTCGCCGACGTCACGCCTGACATGACGATCGCGCGCGAAGAGATCTTCGGGCCGGTGCTGACCATCATCGGCGCCAAGGACGAGGCCGACGCGGTCAAGATCGCCAATGATACGCCCTATGGCCTCGCCGGTTACGTCACCGGCCCGACGGTCGAGGACGCCAAGCGCGTCGGCCGCCAGATCCGCGCCGGCAACGTCAACCTGCAGGGCGTGCCCAACGACCGCACCGCGCCGTTCGGCGGCTACAAGCAGTCCGGCAACGGCCGCGAATGGGGCAAGTACGGCCTCGAGGACTTCCTCGAAGTGAAGGCGGTCGCCGGCTTCAACGCGGCGTAGTTGATACGGCGCTTGCGCCGCGAGGGGATGCCGGCTTCCAGGGAAGCCGGCATCTTTGCTGTGAGACCAGCCGCTTTACGGCCACAACAGCCCGTCAAATCAAGAAAAGCAAAGGGACGGAACGTGAGAAAACTGATCATCGCATTCGTTGCGCTGCTGGCGCTGTCAGGCGCTGCGCAGGCCCAGACGGTGAAGGATCTGCTCAACACGCTCAGGGCGAAATGGAACGAACCGACCGAGCCGTTCAAGATCATCGACAACGTCTACTATGTCGGCACCAACGGCCTCGCGTCCTACCTGATCACATCGCCACAGGGACATATTCTGGTCGATACCGTGATGCCGGAATCGACGTCGCAGATCAGGACGAGCATCGAGAAGCTCGGCTTCAACATCAGCGACATCAAGTATCTCATCAACACCCACGCCCATATCGACCACACCGGCGGCTTCGCCGAGTTGAAGCGGGCGAGCGGCGCGCAGATGGTCGCGGGCGAGGCCGACAAGCCGTTGCTCGAAGGCGGCTATTATCCGGGTGCGCAGGAGGAGAAGGCGCTCGACTTTCCGCCGGTGAAAGTCGACCGCGCGGTGCGTGAGGGCGAGACCGTCGCGGTCGGCAGCGTCACGCTAACGGCGCGCGAGACGCCCGGCCATTCGCCGGGCTGCACCAGCTGGGCATTCTCGGTGAAGGATGGCGATGCAACACGCTCGGTGTTGATCTTCTGCAGCGGCACCGTCGCGCTGAACCGGCTTGTCGGCAGGCCGACCTATGCCGGCATCGTTGACGACTATCGCAAGACCTTTGCGCGTGCCAAGGACATGAAGGTCGACATCCTGCTGGCTCCTCATCCCGAGATGTACAAGATGGCCGAGAAGCGCGCCAAGCTCGCCGGCGGCGGACCCAATCCGTTCGTCGACCCGGGCGAGTTCAAGGTCTATGCGGCATCGCTGGAAAAGGCGTTCGAAGAGGCGCTCGTCAAGCAGACCGCGGCGGTACAGGAGAAGAAGGGGTAGAGGCGGTCGGTGGTTGGGCGCGCTGTATGTAAAACCTATCCCCCCACAGCACCTTGCGTGTTCACGTAAAGCGCGTAGATCGACTGGCTCGCGGCCATGAACAGGCGGTTGCGCTTGACGCCGCCGAAGCAGAGGTTGGCGCAGCGCTCGGGCAGGGCGATGCGGCCGATCAGGACGCCGTCGGGTGCGAACACCACCACGCCGTCGAGCTCGGGATCGCCCATGCCCCAGCCGCACCAGAGATTGCCGTCGATGTCGCAGCGCATGCCGTCGGGCGTGCCCGGCCCGGCATCGATATGGACGCGCTTGTTCGAGATCGTGGTGCCCTCGGGCGAAACGTCGTAAGCGAGGATCTTGCGGTTGGGCACGCCTCGCGATTCCACGACATAGAGGATCTTCTCGTCCGGTGAGAAGCACAGGCCGTTCGGTCCGAGCACGCCTTCGGCGACGATGGTCGCCTTGCCGGTATCGGGATCAAGCCGATAGACGTTGGGCTCGATCTCGGGCTCGGCCTTGTAGCCCTCGTAATTGCCGAGCAGGCCGAAGGTCGGATCGGTGAACCAGATGGAGCCGTCCGATTTGACAACGACATCGTTCGGCGAGTTCAACCGCTTGCCGTTGAATTGATCCATCAGCACGGTGATGCTGCCGTCATACTCGGTGCGCACCACGCGCCGGCCGCCGTGCTCGCAGGTGATCAGCCGGCCTTGCCGGTCGCGCGTGTTGCCGTTGGCAAAATTCGAGGGCTTGCGGAACACGCTGACCGCACCGGTCTCTTCCTCCCACTTGAGGATGCGCTGGTTCGGGATGTCGCTGCACAGGAGATAACGCCCATCGCCGAACCACACCGGCCCCTCGGCCCAGCGCAGGCCGGTCGCCAGCCGCTCCACCGCCGAAAGCTTCAGCCAGTATTTTTCGAAGCGGGGATCGAGCGCTTTGATCGCGGGATCGGGGTAATAGGTCGCCGGCCGCCAGCCTGGCCGTTCCTCCGTGTGGGACGATGCCTCATTCATGCCGGTTCTCTCGTTTCGTTCCCTCTGGACAATCCTGCTATCATTAGAGACACGTGACCGCAAATTCGATCACCAACGGCGAGGGACGACATGGCGCGTATTTTGATGACGGGAGCTTCGGGCGGAATCGGCACCAGCCTGCGGAAGCTGTTGCCGCCGATCTACCCGGATCTCCTTCTGTCCGATATCAAGCCGCCGGCCGATCTCGGCCCCGATGAAAAATTCAAGGCCGCGGACCTTGCCGATCTCGCGCAATGCGAGGCGATCTGCGAGGGCGTCGACGGCATTCTCCATTTCGGCGGTTATTCGGTCGAAGGCACCTGGGATCAGATCCTCCAGGCCAACATCATCGGCGGCTACAATCTGTTCGAGGCGGCGTACCGCAAAGGCGTCAAGCGCGTGGTGTTCGCCTCGTCGAACCACGCCGTCGGCTTCTATCCGCGCCATCACAAGATCGGCACCGACGTCACTGCGCGGCCCGACAGTCGCTATGGCGTCAGCAAGGTGTTCGGCGAGGCCGTCGGCGCGCTCTACGCCGACAAGCATGGGATGAAGGTGACGTGCCTTCGCATCGGCAATTTCGGCGACATGCCGCTGGACAAGCGCCGGCTCTCGATCTGGCTCAAGCCGGACGATCTCGTGCAGCTCTGCCGCATCGGGCTCGAGCATCCCGACATCCATTTCGAGATATTCTACGGCGCCTCTTTCAACGAGCGCGCCTGGTGGGACAACCACCGCGCCTACGAATTCGGCTATCGCCCCACCGGCCGCGCCGAAGATTTCCGTGAGCACGCCATGGCCGAGCAGGCCAAGCTGAAGCCGGACCCGGTCGGCGACTATTTCCAGGGCGGCACGTTCTGCAGCATGGAGTTCGACGCTGATCCGGATCGTGTGATCGACTGGAATAAGCGGTAGAGATCGTTCACCGGCCGAGCGTCAACAGCGGCTTGCCGGTCTCGACAATGTAGGTCGCAAGCTCCGCGGCGTTGCCGCTGCCGACATTCTTCACGGCGTGATGCACTCCGTGAGGAATGAGCAGCACGTCGCCGGCCTTCAGGATCACGGGCTCTCTACCGTCGAGCCGATATTCCAGCTCGCCTTCGATCAGATAGACGAGCTCTTCGCCCGGGTGACTGTGCCTGACGGCAACGACGCCCGGAGGAAAGTCGACGCGAACCTGGATGACCTCGCGCCCGGGCGCACTCAGCGCTTCCTTCATGAGATGTGTGCGCTTGATGTCGCCCAGTCGTGGCTCTTCGGATCGTGCCGAGAGTGAAGCCAGGCTGATTGCGGCGATCAGCGCCGCCGCAACCACGGTTCCACGTTTCGTCATGTGAATGTCCTTTCGGATTGTGCAGGATGTTGTCGGTGAGCGCATCAACCGGCGGCAGCCGCCGGCATTGCGCGAAAGCTGATGGCCATGCGGTTGTAGGCGTTCATCAGGCTGATCGCGATCGTGAGGTCCACGAGCTCACGTTCTTCGAACACAGCGCGTGCGGCCTGGTATGCCTCGTCGGGCACGCCGGTCTCGGCGACCCGCGTCACCGTTTCCGCCCAGGCCAGGGCAGCCCGTTCGCGTTCGTCGAAGAGATTTCCGGCCTCGCGCCATGCCTGCAGCAGCGCGATCTTCTCGACCTTTTCTCCCTTGTTGAGCAGGTCGCGGGTGTGCATGTCCAGGCAGTAGGCGCAATTGTTGATCTGAGAGATCCGCAGATAAACCAGCTCGATCAGCGTGGCGGAAAGCCGGCTCTGCAGGACGTATCCGTAGACGCCCCCGAGCGCCTTGATGCCTGCCGGCGCGATCTGGTTGTAGTCGAGACGCTTACTCATGTTTCTCTCCTTGGCGGTGATTCTGCTGGATGGCGGTGGTCGGATCCTTCTCGCTGCTATCGATGGCGAACACCGCGAGCAGCGCGAGCCCCGCCGAGGTTGAATCGTATTTTCATGGCGGGGCTCCTGTTCGAGTTCGGCTATTGCGCTGTGGCTGAGCTCTCACCTGCGGATGACGGCCTTCAGCGAGTCCGTGAACACCCAGAAGGAAGCGGCGAGCAGGCCGACGTCCTTCAGCAGGAACTGACCCGGAGCGACCGTGATCGCGGGGACCCCGAGCTCCGGCACGACGACGCCGGGCGTCGAGATCATGAAGCTCAGCGTGGTGACGAACAGCCCGGCCGACAACAGGCCGCCGGCCGCGGAGTAGATCGGGCTGGACAGGCGGAGCGCGATCAGGAGCCCGATGCTGAGTTCGACGAAGCCGAGAAAGGTCGAGAAGCCGCGCACCGAGAACAGCGTGTAGAACCATCGCAGCAGCGGACTGTTCTCGACCAGGGGTACGAGTCCCTGTGCTTCGTAGTCGGTGAATTTCATCCCGCCGAACCAGCCGTAGATGATTGCGAGCGAGGCGTAGAGACCGATCCGGCTGATCGGTTCGGCGTAAGCGAGCAGGCGTTCAGACTGTTCGCGCCAACTGATCGTGCGGCGCAGGGCGATGGATAAGGTGGACGATTGGCTGATGATGCGTGACATGGTGATCTCCGTTTGATGCCGGTTGTTCGCTCACGCATTCACGTGCGTGTGCAGGTTGTAGCGAGGGGCGGGAATAGTGCTCGAGAGCTTGTTCGTCATGGCAAGCCGCGCGCTCTCGTGGCGATCCCACTCCGACTTGTCGGCCAGCGCCGGGATCGTCACGACTTCGCCGAGGTCGAGACCGGCGAGGGCGGCGTCGACCAGGTCGTCGGCCGACATGACGATCTCTGCCGGAAGCTGGTGAACCGGCGTGCCCGCGATGTCCCAAAACTCCGTCGCAGTGGCGCCCGGCAGCACGGCCTGAATGCGGATGCCCTTCCCGGCGAGCTCGTGAACGAGTGACTGGGTGAATGCGAGCACGAAAGCTTTCGAGCCGCCGTAGACGCCGTTGAGCAGCTCCGGCGCGATCGCGACGATGGAAGCGATGTTGATGATCGTGCCGTGGCCGCGGGCGATGAATCCGGGCACCGCTGCGTAGGTCAGGCGCGTCAGTGCACCGACGTTGAGACGGATCATGTCTTCCATCTTGTCGATGTCGGAATCGATCAGCGGGGCCGAGGCGCCGACGCCGGCGTTGTTGACCAGCACCGAAATGTCGCCGTTGGTTCTGATGAGTTGCTCGACGCGGCGGAGGTCGGCAGGGGATGTGAGATCGGCTTCCACCGTTTCCACCTTGCGGCCAGTTTCGTTGCCGAGCCTGCGCGCGAGCGATGCGAGCCGCTGCCTGTTGCGCGCAACGAGGATGAGGTCGTGGCCGCGCTTCGCCAGGCGATCGGCGTAGATCGCGCCGATTCCGGTCGAAGCTCCGGTGATGAGGGCAGTGCCTGTTCTGGTCTGGGTCATTTTCGTCTCTCCTTCGGTTTGGGTGCGGGAAGGAATAGGCACTTCCGGAAATGGTGGGTATCTGGCAAAATCGGGATCTTTCCTTCCAGAATATGGAAGTGTCCCATGGATCGTCTCGAAAGCATGTCGGTGGTCCTGGCGGTGGCGGAGGCGGGCAGCCTGTCCGCCGCCGCGCGCCGTCAGAAAATGCCGTTGGCAACGGTGAGCCGGAAGGTTTCGGAGCTCGAGGAGCACCTCCAGACCAAGCTGTTTCATCGCTCGAGCCGCGCGCTCGTCCCAACGGACGCCGGTCGCTCCTACATCGCCGCGGCCAAGCGAATTCTCGCCGATCTCACCGAAGCCGAGCGCGTTGCCTCCGGCGAATACACCACGCCGCGTGGTGATCTCAGCATCACGACGCTGGTCGCGCTCGGTCGGCTATGCTTGCAGCCGATCCTTGCCGAGTTTCTTGCGGCATTTCCGGAGGTGGATGTTCAGCTCATCTTGCAGGACCGGACGCTCAACCTTCTGGACGAGAACATTGACGTCGCGCTTCGTGTCGGCGATCTCGCCGACAGCGGCCTGATCGCCGTGCGCGTTGGGGAAATTCACCGCGTCGCCTGCGCCAGCCCGTCCTATCTGAAGCTGCGGGGAACGCCGAAGGCTCCCGATGATGTCTCCGCCCACGACTGCATCAGCTATCCTCCGCTTCAATCGCCGGGCACGTGGAGATTCAAACGAGGGCAGACCGAGTATGCAGTGCCGGTGCGGTCGCGCTTCATTGCGAGCAATCTGGAATCGGCCATCGATGCCGCGCGCGCAGGCATCGGGATCACCGTCGTGTTCTCCTATCTGGCGTCGGATGCGCTGAGGTCTGGAGAGCTCGTTGCGGTCCTGCAGGACTTTCAACCGCCGCCGCAGCCGGTCAGCTTCGTCTACTCGCCCAACCGCTTCATGCCGGCGAAGCTGCGAGCGTTTCTCGACTTCGCAGGGCTGCGCCTGAGGGCGCGCTTGGCCGACAGTCCCGGAAACGTTGCGCCGCGGAGGCCGCGGGCGTAACTGCGGGCCCGCACATCAGAAATGCAGGTTGAGCCGCAACAGCGCCTGGTGCCGCTCGAACTGATCGAGGTTGAGGCTGCGAACGTCGCCGATCGCCTGGCCGGCAACCTGCATCTGCCAGGTGCCGGAGATGCCGACCTCCTTCGAGATGTTGTAGGAGAAGGTTGGGCCAGCAAAGACGGCGTCTCCCAAAAAGCGGTCGAGGCCGCCGCCGTCATAGGCCCGCGCGTAGCGTACGCCGAGGCCGAAGAGGAGGTCGGGATTCACTGCGTAGGAGATCGCGGCCTGGAGCTGCATCTCGGAATCGTGTCGCCAAAGATTGGTCAGGGTCTCGCGGGTTCCGCCGGTCCCGTACCAGACGTTGAAGGCGGCGAACAACCTGTCCTTCACCAGCTCGCGATCGAACAGCGCGGCAAACTCTGCGCCATATTGCGCGATGTGCATGCCGCTGCCGTCGTCGATCCGGCTCCAGCCGGGCTGCGCATGGAGGGTCAGCCCAAAGGGCGCGACGGTACGATCGAGCAGCTTGTAGCGCAGTTCGAGCGCCACCCCGCCGAAAGCGACGTCGCGATGATCGGCAAATCCCGGAACGCCATTGATGTGATGTCCGGTCAGTGCGAATCCGGGTGCTATCCGGAAGTTGTCCGAGACCGTGTATTTGACCTGATTGAGATTGGCCCAGGCTGCGTAAGTGCCGGAGCGCTTGCCGAATGCGCCGACATTCTCGAACTCGATCTCCATTTCGCCGGGCTTGCCGATGTCGGAGCCCATGCTGAAACCGAAGATGTGCTCGGTGTCGATTTCCGAATGAGCCGACGGCAAACCTCCCGTCAGCTTGCTGACGCCGGGGGCCGGTGCTGAGCCGGGCCAGGCATAGGCGAGGCCGCGTGGACCGTCGTCGGCAGAGGCGGAGACGCAACTCGCCAGATGACCGGCGACGACAATTGCGGCCGTTATTGCGCCCCGCAAGCTCAACTTTCTCAGCACGACATCCACCAACCCGCGCGAACCAAGGACACTGATCGACGCAAGGAGCTTGGTTCACGCGAAGCCCCTGCGATTGCAAGTCATTCGCAAGAACAATTCCACAGAATGGCCGGCCGTGCAACTACTTGCTAATCATTCTTAGTTGCGTTCAATGGAATTCACTTCGGCTGGGCGGCGGGTCGGGTCCGATCCACGCTGGAGAGGCTGGAAACGGGAGATTCCCTGCGCGTTCGGCGCCGTCCCGTGCGGCAATGCCGCGCGGTGCTCAGGAGTGCCAGAAACCAAGCGTCAGGCCTGCAAGTCGAGTTATTGACAATCAGGGCGCTGGCCTTACCACCACGACAAAAGCTGAAGGGAGCGCCCTGATGACGAGTGGCTTGCGCAAGGGTCTGACGAGCTATGGCGATGCCGGTTTCTCGCTGTTCCTGCGCAAGGCGTTCATCAAGGCCATGGGCTATTCTGACGACGCGCTGGAGCGCCCGATCGTCGGCATCACCAACACCTATAGCGACTACAATCCCTGCCACGGCAACGTCCCTGACATCATCGAAGCCGCCAAGCGCGGCGTGATGCTGTCGGGCGCGATGCCCTTCGTGTTCCCGACCATCTCGATCGCGGAGAGCTTTGCGCATCCGACCTCGATGTACCTGCGCAATCTGATGGCGATGGACACCGAGGAGATGATCCGCGCCCAGCCGATGGATGCGGTGATCGTGATCGGCGGCTGCGACAAGACGCTGCCGGCGCAGGTGATGGCCGCGATCAGCGCCGATCTGCCGACCGTGGTCATCCCCGTCGGTCCCATGGTGGTCGGTCATCACAAGGGCGAGGTGCTGGGGGCCTGCACCGATTGCCGCCGCCTCTGGGCGAAATATCGCGCCGGCGACATGGACGATGCCGAGATCGAGGCGGTGAACGGCCGGCTGGCGCCATCGGTCGGCACCTGCATGGTGATGGGCACGGCCTCGACCATGGCCTGCATGATCGAGGCGATGGGCCTGTCGCTGCCGATGAGCGCGACGATTCCCGCGCCGCATGCCGAGCGTTTCCGTCTCGCCGAGGCCAGCGGCAAGGTTGCCGCGGAGATGGCCAAGGCCAAGGGCCCGAAGCCGAGCGACGTGTTGACGCCGGCCTCGTTCAAGAACGCGCAAGTCGTGCTGCAGGCGATCGGCGGCTCGACCAACGGCTTGATCCATCTGACCGCGATGGCGCATCGCTCGCCGCACCGGCTCGATCTCGCAGCGTTCGACCAGATCGGTCGCGAGGTGCCGGTGCTGGTCGATCTCAAGCCGTCCGGCGAGCATTATATGGAGCACTTCCACCACGCTGGTGGCGTGCCGAAGCTGCTGGCGCAGCTCGGCGATCTCGTCGACCTCGATGCCAAGACCATCAGCGGCCAGACGTTGCGGGAGATCGCGGCGAATGCGGAGGACGTGCCAGGCCAGGATGCGATTCGTCCGCGTGATAATCCGATCAAGAAGGAGGGCGGCCTCGCCATCCTGCACGGCAATCTCGCCCCGCGCGGCGCGGTCATCAAGCAATCCGCCGCCAGCCCGAAGCTGCTGCAGCACACCGGGCGCGCCGTCGTGTTCGAATCCGTCGAGGACATGACCTTGCGGGTCGACGATCCCGATCTCGACGTCAACGCCGACGACGTGCTGGTGCTGCGCAACGCCGGCCCGAAGGGCGCGCCGGGCATGCCGGAAGCCGGTTATCTGCCGATCCCGAAGAAGCTCGCGCGCGGCGGCATCAAGGACATGGTGCGCATCTCGGATGCGCGCATGAGCGGCACCGCGTTCGGCACCATCGTGCTGCACATCACCCCGGAATCCGCCGTCGGCGGGCCGCTGGCGCTGGTTGAGAACGGCGACATGATCCGCCTTGATGTGGCCAAGCGCAGCATCGAGCTCTTGGTTGACGCCGCCGAGCTGGAGCGGCGCCGCGCTGCGTTGAAGCCGGTGGCCGCGCCGGAAGAGGCGCGGCGCGGCTACGCCTGGCTGTTCAACGAGACCATCCTGCAGGCCGACGAGGGCTGCGATTTCGACTTCATGCAGAGGAATGGCCCCGCGAAGGGCTGAGCCACCGCCTCGCTACTTCCCCTTGCTCGTGAACTTCTTCACGGCGGTGCGGAACGCTTCCGTGTTCATCGCCATGATGATCTTGTGCTCCTCGGCATCGAGCTGCTGCTTCACCGGCGTGGTCGCCGCCTGATAGACCAGCTGCTTGGTGCCGGCGATCGAAGCCGGCGGGTTCTGCGCGAGACGCTCGGCAAGTTTTCGCGTCGCGGTCTTCAACTCGGCCGCGGGGACGGTCTTGGCAACCAAGCCCCATTCATAGGCCTGCTGCGCGGTAAAATTATCCTCGGCGAGAAAGATCTGCAGCGCCCGGCGGGAGCCGACCGTGCCGACGATGCCGACCGTCGAGCCGCCGTCCGGCGACACCCCGATCTTGGCATAGGCCGGCGTGAACTTGGCATCGTCAGCGGCGATGCAGAGATCGGTGACGAAGGCGAGGCCCATGCCGGCGCCGGCGGCCGAGCCGTGCACGCTCGACAGCGAGATCTTCGGCATGCGCCTGATGATCTCGATGAAGGCGTGATAGTGCTTCAATAGCTCGCCGACGACGGGCGTCACCGTGCCGGCTTCGGCGGCGGCCCCGATCGTCTGCAGGTCGCCGCCGGCGCAGAACGCGCGGCCTTCGCCTTCGAGCACCACGACGCGGATGTCGTCGGCGCCTTCGATATAGGTTGCGAGCTGCTCGAGCTTCTGGGCAATCGCAAGATCGATCGCGTTGAATGCGGCAGGGCGGTTCAGCGTGATGGTCGCGATCGGGCCGTCGACCTTGAGCAGGGCGGGATCGTCGGGCTTTGAGACGGGAGCGGTCATCTGGATTCTCCGGCAGGAGGTCGAGGCTCGAACTAAATCGCAGAAGGGCAGGGGTGACAATCCCCGAACCACCGCTCTTGCGCCGGGCGGAACGATAGGCTCAAATGGAGCCGCTTTCGCCAAGGGACGGACACGAGCGCCGGCTCCTCGCAAGGCCAGCAAGCAAAATCAGCGAGAGAGGAGGCGGCATGGGTCACGCTCGTGTCTTCCGGAAATGGGCTGTCCGATGACTGGCCCGGTGATCATCGTCGGTGCCGGCCATGGCGGCTACCAGATCGCGGCATCGCTGCGCCAGGCCGGCTTTGCCGAGCGCATCTGCCTGATCAATGACGAGCCGCATCTGCCCTATCAGCGGCCGCCGCTGTCCAAGGCCTACATCAAGGGCTCCGCGGGCCCGGAGAGCCTGATGTTCAGGCCTGAGAAGTTTTACCAGGACCAGAGCATCGAGCTGATCGCCGGCCGCGCCGCCTCGATCGACCGCGCCGCGCGTAAGGTGCATCTCGCATCCGGCGAGACGCTGGACTATTGGCACCTCGTGCTGGCGACCGGCGCGCGCAATCGCCTGCTCGATCTGCCCAATGCCAATCTGCCCGACGTGAAATATCTGCGCATTCTCGATGACAGCGAGGCGCTGCGCGCGATCATGCCGTCGAAGACGCGCGCCGTGATCATCGGCGCCGGCTTCATCGGCCTCGAATTCGCCGCGACCGCCCGCATCAAGGGCCTCGAGGTCGACGTGCTCGAGCTCGCCCCGCGTGTGATGGCGCGGGCGGTG
Source organism: Bradyrhizobium sp. BRP20 (assembly GCF_020194215.1). Taxonomy (NCBI): domain Bacteria; kingdom Pseudomonadati; phylum Pseudomonadota; class Alphaproteobacteria; order Hyphomicrobiales; family Nitrobacteraceae; genus Bradyrhizobium; species Bradyrhizobium sp. BRP20. Next base: position 279,342 of record NZ_JADYVY010000007.1, read on the forward strand.
ACGGCGGAGGTCTCCGAATATTTTCAGGCGCGCCACCGCGAGGCCGGCATCCGTATCCATCTCGGTGTGCAGGCGACCTCGATCGAAGCCGAGGCCGGCAAGGTCACCGGCGTGTCCTTGAGCGACGGGCGGCATCTGCCGGCCGACCTCGTCGTGGTCGGCGTCGGCGTGCTGCCGAACATCGAACTCGCGGCCGAGGCAGGGCTGCCGGTCGCCGCCGGCATCATCGTCGATGAATATCTGTCGACGGCTGATCCCAACATTTCGGCCATTGGCGATTGCGCGCTGTTCGCAAGCCCGCGCTTCGGCGGATCGCTGCGGCTGGAATCGGTGCAGAACGCCACCGATCAGGCCCGCTGCCTCGCAGCAAAGCTGACCGGGGATAAGAAACCGTACGACAGCCATCCCTGGTTCTGGAGCGATCAGGGCGACGACAAGCTCCAGATCGCGGGGCTGACGACCGGCTACGACCGCGTCGTGCTGCGCGGCGATCCCGCCAAGAAGGCATTCTCGGCGTTCTGCTATCACGGCGACAAGCTGCTCGGAATCGAATCCATCAACCGCGCCGGCGATCACATGTTCGGCCGGAGATTGCAGGCTATGGACCGCTCCATCACGCCGGAGCAGGCCGCGGACGAGAGCTTCGACCTCAAGAGCGCGCTGGGATAGGCCTCTACAGTATCGCCGCCACTTCCGCCCCCGTCGGCATCGACGGTCCGGCGCCCATGCGCTGCACGCTGATCGAGGCGGCGGCATTGGCGAACGTCAGCGCCTCACGCAAGGGCGCGCCATCAGCGAGTTGCGCGGCGAGCGCGCCGACGAAGCAGTCGCCGGCGCCGGTGGTGTCGAGTGCCTTCACCACACGGCCGGCCACCGAGATCTCCTCGTGCCCGGCGAGCGCGAGCACGCCGCGCTTGCCGAGCGTGACGCAGATGGTCTGGTCCTCGCGCGCCTGAAGTTTTCGCGCGACATCGATGATGCGGCCGGCCGCGTCGCTCTCGGAGAGCTCAACGCCGGCGAGGAAGCCGAGCTCGGTTTCGTTCAGCACGAGGATGTCGACCAGCGCCAGCAGCTCGCCCGGCATCTTCTGCGCCGGCGCCGGGTTCAGCACGGTCACTGCCCCCGCCGCGCGGGCGCGGTGGAAGAAGGCAGCGATCGTCGGCAGCGGAATCTCGAACTGGCTGACGGCGACGTCGCCCTTCAGCAGCGGCACGACCTTGACGTCATCAGCGCCGACCAGCCCGTTCGCTCCGGGAACGACGACGATGGTGTTGTCGGCCTCGGCCACCGTGATGATGGCCGTCCCGGTGTGCGCCTCGGCCGTCTCCACGACATAGCCGAGGTCGATGCCCTGGTCGCCGAGAAAGGCCTTCAGCTCGGCGCCCAACGAATCCCTGCCCAGCCGCCCGATCAGCGTGGTCCGCGCCCCTAACCGCGAGGCCGCGACCGCCTGGTTCGCGCCCTTGCCGCCTGGGAAATACAGGACCTGGCGGCCGGCGACGGTCTCGCCGACGCGCGGATGGCGATCGGCCGTGGCCACCACATCCATGTTGATGCTGCCGGCAACGAAGACCCGCCCCATCTCTTTCTAGACCCTGACCTCGAACTCGTGCCTGACCTTGGCGATGTCGACCAGCGTCGGCAAGCCGGCCTCGTTGCCGAGGCGCTGGATCTTGTAGGTCGAGGCGGCGCGGGCAAAGTCGAAATGCTCGCGCCAGCTTTTGCCGGGATGGGCGAGGTAGGAATAGACATAGGCGCCGTGGAAGACGTCGCCGGCGCCGTTGGTGTCGATCACGCGCTCGCGCGGGATCGGCATCGCCGGCATCACCTGCACCGTCCCGGTTTCGTCGTACCAGAACAGGCCCTTCTCGCCCATGGTGACGCCGCCGATCTTGCAGCCGCGGCTCTTGAGATAGTCGAGCATCTTCTCCGGCGTCAGATCCATCTGCTCGCACAGGCGCTCGGCGACGATGGCGACGTCGATGAATTCCAGCAGCTCATGGGTGTTGGTGCGCAGGCCGCCGCCGTCGAGCGAGGTCAGGATGCCGGCCTCGCGGCACACCTTGGCGTAGTGGATGGCGGCATCCGGCTGGTGGCCGTCGACATGCAGCGCGCGGCAGCCGCCGAGATTGAGCATCGGAAAGGGGTGGATGTGCTCGTCGTCGCGGCAGCGGACGATGGCGCGCTTGCCGTCCTTGGGCATGATGAAGGAGAGCGAGGACTGGTTGACCTTGCGCCCATGCAGCGAGATGCCGTACTTCGCGCACATGTCCTGGAACATGCGCCCCAGCCAGTCATTGGCTGCGGTCGCGATCAGGTCCGGCACGATGCCGAGCTTGGCGCAGCAGAACGCCGCCGTCACCGCATTGCCGCCGAAGGAGACCGCGTAGTCACGCGCCACGTGCTTCTCGTCGCCGGTCGGCATGTGGTCGGTGATGAAGACGACGTCGATATAGGTCTGTCCGATGAAGAGAGCCTGCATTGCTTGTCCGTGATGCGCTTGTGGTCCCGGCCGGCGAGATTACTCTAGCACCGGTTCCGCTCCGGAGGGACGCTGAAATTATTCGCAAAACTGCCGTCCGAAGCGCTTGAGGTCAGCATGGTCCGGGAATACGACCATCACTGGCCTATGCCAAGCCCGGACAAACGCCGTCTTTCGCTCCCGGGGTTCCCCGTCCACAAAAAGGGTGCAGAATGATCACCGGCCTCGATCACATCGTCGTTCTCGTAGGCGATATCGGTGCGGCCAAGGCGGCCTATCAGACGCTGCTCGCCCGCGCGCCGGCCTGGCAGAACTCGGGCGAGGGCGCCGACCGGGTGCTGTTCACCCTCGACAACATGACCGTCGAGCTGATGGCCCCTCACGGCTTCAGCGTCACCGCCGACCGCATGCGCGCACTGCTCGGCGACCAGGAAGGCATGCTCGCCAGCCTGTGCTTTCGTGTCGCCGACATCGGCAAGATGCACCGGCGGCTGGAGCGGGTGGCCCTGAGGCCTGATACGGTCGCCGAGGTCGAGAGCAGCGACACCGCCACCGACGCCGTGCTGCACTGGAAGCGCACGCGGGCCGCCACCGAGCTGACGCGCGGCGTGCGCATGTTCTTCCTGGAGCTGGCCGACGAGCGTCCGAAGTCCGCCGTGACCGACATCGCGCCGATCGAGGGGCTCGACCACGTCGTCGTCACCACGGAGGATTCCGAGCGCGCCGCCGCGCTCTACGGCGCCCGGCTCGGCCTTGATCTCGCGCTCGACCGCTCGCACCAGGACTGGGGCCAGCTGATGTTCTTCCGCTGCGGCGACGTCATCGTCGAGGTGGTGCGCCGCCCGGTCGCGGGCGGCGATGCCGCGCATGACCGGCTCTGGGGCCTGAGCTGGCGGGTCGGCGACATCGACGCCACCCGCGCCCGCCTGATCGCGAGCGGACTCGACGTCTCGGAGGTCCGCACCGGCCGCAAGCCGGGGACGCGCATCATGACCGTGCGCAACGGCACCTGCGGAATCCAGACCGTGCTGCTGGAGCGTTCGCCGAGGCCGGTGGAGTGATTCTGTCATTCCGGGGCGATGCGTAGCATCGAACCCGGAATCCATTTCGCGGCTGACTCTGCCGCCCAATGGATTCCGGGCTCGCGCCAAGAGGCGCGCCCCGGAATGACGAACATTCTCAAACTCACGCTCGCGTGCTACACGCGTCTTGTCGGCACCCAGCGAGCACCCGGTTTGGCGAAGGCAAAGCGAACTCTGAAATGGCAGCGTGACCCCGAGGGGATGCGGCTGCGCATTCTCGAAGCCGCCAAGCAGGAGTTTTCCGCCCATGGCCTTGCCGGCGCGCGCGTCGACCGCATCGCCGCCAAGGCCGGCGCCAACAAGCGCATGCTGTACTATCACGTCGGCAACAAGGACGAGCTCTATCTCGCCGTGCTCGAAGGCGCCTATGACAAGATCCGCAGCGAGGAGCGCGGGCTGGACCTCGAACATCTCGATCCGCCCGAGGCGATCCGCCGCCTGATCGAGTTCACCTGGAACTACTTCCTGCGCAATCCCGAATTCCTCTCGCTGCTGCAGACCGAGAACCTCGCGCGCGCCAAGCACCTGAAGAAATCGACCAAGGTCAAGTCGATGCACTCGCCCTTCGTCGAGATGATCCGCACCGTGGTGCGCCGCGGCGTCGACAGCGGCGACTTCCAGGTCGCGGTCGACCCCGTGCAGCTCTACATCTCGATCGCAGCGCTCAGCTTCTTCTATCTCTCCAATTCGGCAACGCTGAGCGTGATCTTCGGCCGCGATCTCCTGGACAAGAAGGCCAAGGACGAGCGGTTGGCGCATATGGTGGGCCTGGTGCTGGCCGCGCTGACGGGGCAATCCGCGGCGCTGTTCGAGATCGCGAAGACGCCGAAGTCGCGCGCCGCGGTCGTGCAGGCGGTGTAGCCCGTAGCCATGATGGGGCGCCTTGCTCCGTCATTGCGAGCGCAGCGAAGCAATCCAGACTGTCTCCGCGGAAAGATTCTGGATTGCTTCGCTGCGCTCGCAATGACCACGTGGAGGCGCGTGCACCTCACTCCGCCCCCGTGCCCCGACGCAGCGCAGCAACGCTTACATTGCAGCGCGTCCGGGACACGGAAGGCGATAGTCCGGTCCCCAAGCTCCCGGAACCCCGAGCACAAAACGTCACAGGGAAAGCTCTGGACAGTATTTATCCAACGGGTTAATTTCTCCCCATAATGAAGAAGACTGCCGGGAGTGAAAATTGGCCGAGCCGAAGCCGCAAAACGCTGTTTCCAAGCTGCTGAATGCAACCTGGGTTCGGCCGTTCTTGTTCCTGGTCTTCATCGTCGTCGCCTGGGATCTCGCGATCCGGCTGTTCAGAATCCCGGCCTACCAAATCCCGGCGCCGCTCGACGTCGTCGCCGTGCTGCGCACCGAATGGCCGGAGCTGCTGCGCCAGTCCTGGCCGACCACCTATGCGACCGTCTGCGGCTTCCTGCTGTCGGCGCTGTTCGGCATTCCCGTCGCGATGTTGATCGCGGGCTCGAAGACGGTGGAGAGCTACGTCTATCCACTGCTGGTGTTCTCGCAATCGGTGCCGAAGATCGCGATCGCCCCGCTGTTTGTGGTGTGGTTCGGCTTCGGCATCATTCCCAAGGTGATCTCGGCGTTCCTGCTCGGCTTCTTCCCGGTCGTGGTCTCCGCGGTGCAAGGCTTCAAATCGGTCGATCCCGATATGGTCGATCTCGCCCGTGCCATGCAGGGCAGCCGCCTGCAGGTGTTCCGCGCGGTGAACCTGCCGCATGCGCTGCCGGCGATCTTCTCCGGTCTCAAAGTGTCGGTGACGCTGGCCGTGGTCGGCGCGGTGGTCGGCGAGTTCGTCGGCTCCAATTCCGGCATCGGCTACGTGATGCAGCGCTCGATCGGCACTTTCGACCTGCCGACGATGTTCGCGGCGCTGGTGATCCTGGCGCTGCTCGGCGTGGTCCTGTTCTGGATCGTCGACCGGGTCGAGAAGCTGGTCATTCCCTGGCATGTCAGCCAGCGCGAGGACATGATCTTTGCATCCTGACTAAAGCAACGAGCGGCCACCAACGGCCGACGCAACCAACGGCAAGGGAGAGAAACGATGAAGCGGTTGATTGGAGCTGCATCCGTAGCACTGATGGCGTTCGCAGCCATGCCGGCGCAGGCAGCCGACAAGGTCGTGCTGATGCTGAACTGGTACGTCTATGGCGAGCACGCGCCGTTCTATTACGGCAAGGCCAAGGGCATCTACGCCGCCGAAGGCATCGAGCTCGAGATCCAGGAAGGCCGCGGCTCGGCTGCGACCACGCAGGCGGTTGCCGCCAAGACCGCGGACTTCGGCTATGTCGACGTCCCCACCATGATGCGCGCCGCGATCAAGGGCGCGCCCGTGGTCGCAACCGGCGTGCTGCTGCAAACGAGCCCGATGTCCGCCATGGGCTTCGCCGACAAGAACATCAGGAAGCCTGAAGACATCAAGGGCAAGACGGTGGCGATCACGCCGGCCGATTCCATGACGCAGATCTGGCCGCTGTTCCTGAAGAAGACCGGCCTGAAGGAAAGCGACTTCAAGACCGTCGCCGGCGACGGCCAGACCAAGCTCAACGCCGTCATCAACGGCCAGGCCGATCTCCTGCTCGGCTACGTCATGGACCAGTCGATGAAGATCAAGGACGCCACCGGCAAGGATGTCTATCCGATCAAGTTCGCCGACTACGGCATCAACATGGTCTCCTCGGGCGTCATCGCCAACACCGACTACGTGAAGGCCAATGCGGACCTCGTCCGCCGCTTCATGTCGGCGACGACCAAGGCGGTCGAAGCTGCCGAGAAGGAGCCGAAGGCGGCGGCGCAATCGATCCTCGATGCCAACCCCAAGGGCGGCAAGATCGACACGCTGACGCAGGGTTTTGAGCTGACCATCCCGCTCTATCGGACCGCGGAGACCAAGGGCAAGCGGCCGTTCCAGGTCACCGACCAGAACATGACCGAGACCGTCAACCTGCTGGTCGAATATGGCGGCCTCGACGCCAAGGCCAAGGAGAACCCGAAGGCTTTCTACACCAGCGATTACCTGCCGAAGAGCGGCTCGTGAAACCTGCGACGGTCATGAGTGAAACCGCGCAGTCGGCCGCTCATCTGAGACTGGTGAGCGACCGGGCTGCCGGCGATGCGTCGGGCATCAAGCTGTCGGGCGTGTCGAAGACCTACCGGACGCGCGACGGCGACGTGCCGTCGCTGCGGCCGCTCGACTTCCACATCAATGACGGCGAGTTCTTCGTCGTGGTCGGCCCAAGCGGCTGCGGCAAGTCCACGCTGCTCAAATTGATCTCGGGCCTGCTGGCGCCGACCACGGGCGAGATCCTGGTCGAGGGCCAGAAGGTGACGACGCCGCACGGCAATGTCGGCATCGTGTTCCAGAACGCGCTGCTCTTGCCCTGGCGCAACATCCTCTCCAACGTGATGCTGCCGATCGACATGAAGCGGCTGCCGCGCCAGGAATATCTCGACCGCGCCAAGTCGCTGCTGAAGCTGGTCGGCCTCGAAGGCTTCGAGAAGAAGCTGCCCTGGCAGCTCTCCGGCGGCATGCAGCAGCGCGCCTCGATCTGCCGCGCGCTGGTGCACGATCCGAAGATCATGCTGATGGACGAGCCGTTCGGCGCGCTCGACGCGCTGACACGCGAGCGCATGAATGTCGAATTGATGCGGATCCAGCGCGAGACGAAGAAGACCGTGCTCCTGATCACGCATTCGATTCCGGAGGCCGTGTTCCTCGCCGACCGCGTGCTGGTCATGACCGAGCGCCCCGGCGCGATCGCCGCGATCTACGACGTGCCGCTGCCGCGCCCGCGCTCGCTCGACGCGATGGCCGACCCGGTGTTTACGGAGCTGGTGCAGCGCATCCGCAAGCATTTCTTCTCGCAAGGGGCGTTGGACTGAAACCATGTCCCCCCGCCTGAAGCTGCGAGACATCGCCTTCTTCGAACGTCCCGTGCAGTTCGCGCGGCCGTTCCGCTTCGGTGCGATCACGATCAACGCGACGCCGCAGCTGTTCGTGCGGGCCGAGATCGAGGTCGAGGGCCGGGGTACCGCCGTCGGTGCCAGCGCCGAGCTGCTGGTACCAAAGTGGTTCGACAAGCGGCCGGAGCTGTCGCCAGCGCAGACGGTGGACGAGTTGCGTCGCTCGCTGGAGATCGCGCGCGGACTCTATCTGGCACGGACCGGCTTCCAGACGGCGTTCGATCTGCATGCCTCCTGCATCGGTGCCCAGATCGCGACCTGCGCGAAGAAGAACATTCCGGCGCTGGCTGCTGCCTACGGCCCCGCGGAGATCGAAAAGGCCATCCTCGATGCGCTGCTGCGCGCGATAGGTACCAGCTTCTTTGAAGGAATGGCCGCGAACATCGCCGGCATCGACGCGCGGCTTTCTCCTGACCTGAGCGAGCGGGACATCAGGACGTTTCTCGCCGGCCGGGTGCCGCTGGCGCGTGTTGCCATCAGGCATACCGTCGGCCTTGATGATGTCGTCGAGGGTGAGGGCGGCGTTGCCGATCCACGCGAGAATACCGGAGCACGCTATTTCAAGCTCAAGCTGTCCGGCGATCCGGCTGCCGATGCGGCGCGGCTCGCCCGGATCGGCAAGCAGCTCGACACGCTTGGACGCGACTACAAGGTGACGCTCGATGCCAACGAGCAGTATGCCGATCTCGCCGCGTTACAGGCGCTGATGGACGGGCTCAATCGCGACGCCGCGCTGCGCCCGATTGCCGCGCGCCTGCTCTATGTCGAGCAGCCGATGCCGCGCGACATTACGCGGCGAACGCCGCTCGGCGCGCTGGGCACACGCGGCTTCATCATCGACGAAGCCGACGATTCCTACGACGCGTTCCCGGCAGCACGGGCGCTCGGCTATCGCGGCATCTCCTCGAAATCTTGCAAGGGACTTTACAAGTCCATCATCAACGCCGCGCGTGTGGCGAAATGGAGCGCGCAAGGCGAAGCCTTCTTCATCACTGGTGAGGACCTCACCTGCCAGGCCGGCCTTGCCGTGCAGCAGGATCTTGCGCTCGGTGCCTTCATCGGCGTCACCCACGCCGAGCGCAACGGCCACCACTACGTCGATGGCTTCGGTGAAACGCCCATAGCAGAAGCTCAGGCCTTCGCCGCCGCGCATCCCGATCTCTATGCCGATGCCAGGCGGGGTATCCGGCTCTCCATTCACGACGGCGATCTCCTGACGGGATCGCTTCATTGCGCGGGCTTCGCCTCGTCGGTCCATCCGGACTGGTCGGCATTGCGCCCGCTCGCCCAGCCAAGATCTCAGGAGCAATTGGCATGACCACCCAACGCCTCGGCCTCATCATGAACGGCGTCACCGGCCGGATGGGGCTCAACCAGCATCTGATCCGCTCGATCGTCGCGATCCGCGACCAGGGCGGCGTGCGCCTGAAGAACGGTGACCGTGTCATGCCCGACCCGATCCTGGTCGGCCGCAGCGCCGACAAGGTCGAGGCGCTGGCCAAACGCTACAACATCACGCGCTGGACCACCGATCTCGATGCCGCGCTCGCCGACAAGAACGACACCATGTTCTTCGACGCCGCGACGACGCAGGCCCGTCCCGGCCTGCTGACCCAGGCCATCAACGCCGGCAAGCACGTCTATTGCGAGAAGCCGATTGCGACGAATTTCGAGGAAGCGGTCGAGGTCGTGAAGCTCGCCAATGCCAAGGGCGTCAAGCACGGCACGGTGCAGGATAAGCTGTTTCTGCCGGGGCTGAAGAAGATCGCTTTCCTGCGCGATTCCGGCTTCTTCGGCCGCATCCTCTCGGTGCGCGGCGAGTTCGGCTATTGGGTGTTCGAAGGCGGCTGGCAGGAGGCGCAGCGGCCCTCCTGGAACTATCGCGACGAGGATGGCGGCGGCATCATCCTCGACATGGTCTGCCACTGGCGCTACGTGCTCGACAACCTCTTCGGCAACGTCCGGAGCGTCAGCTGCATCGGTAACACCGACATCCCCGAGCGTTTCGACGAGCAGGGCAAGAAGTACAAGGCGACGGCTGACGATTCCGCCTACGCCACGTTCCAGCTCGAAGGCGGCATCATCGCCCACATCAACATGTCCTGGGTCACGCGGGTCTATCGCGACGATCTCGTCACCTTTCAGGTCGACGGCACGCTCGGCTCGGCGGTCGCGGGCCTCACCGATTGCATGATCCAGGCGCGGCAGGCGACACCGCGCCCGGTGTGGAATCCCGACGAGAAGCGGCTGCACGACTTCTACGGCGACTGGCAGAAGCTGCCCGACAACGTCACCTACGACAACGGCTTTAGGGAGCAATGGGAGATGTTCATCCGCCACGTCTACGAGGACGCCCCTTACAAGTTCACACTGCTCGAAGGCGCCAAGGGCGTTCAGCTCGCCGAATGCGCGCTGAAGAGCTGGAAGGAGCGGCGCTGGATCGACGTCGCGCCCATCAAGGTTTGACATTCCGATGCTCATGATTTCGTCATTGCGAGCGAAGCGAAGCAATCCAGACTGCCTCCGCGGAAAGACCCTGGATTGCTTCGTCGCTTCGCTCCTCGCAATGACGGAGAGAGGACCAAAATGAACAAGCCCGTCCAACCAATGTCATCCCTGTCGCTGAAGCTGCCCAAAGCCGATCGCTCGATCGAGACCTATCGGCTCGCGGCCTCGCGCACGTTCTCCGCAAAGCTCGAGGGGCCGCTGAACCGCATCGCCTTCTCGGCCGTGCACACGGTCGCCGATCCCTTCGCCGACAACGATCCCTGGCTGTCGGTTGCGGTCGACTGGGACAAGACCATCGCCTTCCGCGAGCACGTCTGGGACCTCGGCCTCGGCGTTGCCGAAGCCATGGACACCGCGCAGCGCGGCATGGGGCTGGACTGGCCGACCTCGCTGGAGCTGATCACGCGCTCGGTCTCCGCCGCCAAACGCCGCAACGCGCTGGTGTTCTCCGGTGCAGGCACGGATCATCTCGCAGTGGAGGACGCGAGAAACCTCGACGACGTCATCCGCGCCTATGAGGAGCAGATATCGGCGGTCGAGAAGGTCGGCGGCCGCATCATCCTGATGGCCTCGCGGGCTCTCGCAAAACTCGGTCGCAATGCGGACGATTACGCCAAAGTCTATGACCGCGTGCTCTCGCAGGTCCGCGAGCCTGTCATCATCCACTGGCTCGGCGACATGTTCGATCCGGCGCTGGCGGGCTATTGGGGCACGAGGGATCTCAACAAGGCCATGGACATTGCCGTCGCCATCATCAACGGCAATGCCGCCAAGGTCGACGGCGTCAAGGTCTCGCTGCTCGACAAGCAGCGCGAGATCGACATGCGCCGGCGTCTGGACAAGCGGATCAAGATGTATACCGGCGACGATTTCAACTACGCGGAGCTGATCGCCGGCGACGAACAGGGCTTTTCGCACGCGCTGCTCGGCATCTTCGATGCGATCGCGCCGGCGGCGTCCTACGCGCTGTCGCGGCTGGCGGCAGGCGACGAAGCCGGCTTCCACGACGTGCTTGGCCCGACGGTCCCGCTGTCGCGTCACATCTTCAAGGCGCCGACGCGCTTCTACAAGACCGGCGTCGTGTTCATGGCCTATCTCAACGGACACCAGGATCATTTCACCATGGTCGGCGGACAGGAGAGCACGCGGTCCACGCTGCATTTGGCCGAACTGTTCCGTCTCGCTGACAAGGCCGGCCTGCTCGCCAACCCTGAACTCGCGACGCAACGGATGAAAACCGTGCTCGCCACCCACGGTATCGAATCCTGATGCGCGATTTTTCGTCCGATCACCGCTGGCTGTCGCTGAACACGGCGACGGTCCGCAAGCAGGGTGACCTTATCGAGATTATTGATGCCTGCGCACGTCACGGCATCCGCGCCATCGATCCCTGGCGTGACCAGGTCGCGAACGTCGGTCTCGACCGCGCCGCGCGCGCGGTGCGCGAGGCTGGCCTTGATCTCTCAGGCTATTGCCGCGGCGGCATGTTCACCTCGGATGTCTCGCGCCGGGGCGAAGTGCGCGACGATAACAGGCGCTGTGTCGATGAAGCCAAGGCACTAGGCGCGCCCTGTATCGTCCTTGTCGTCGGCGGCCTGCCGCAATATTCGCGGCCGGGCAGTGAGGCTTCGAAGGATCTGGTGGCAGCGCGCGGGCAGGTCGAGGAAGCGCTCGCTGACATGCTCGACTACGCGAGGCAAGCCAAGCTGCCGTTGGCGATCGAGCCGTTGCATCCGGCCTATGCGGCCGACCGCGCCTGCGTGAACACAACCAAGCAGGCGCTCGATATCTGCGACCGGCTCGACCCCGGCCGCACCGGCATGCTCGGCGTCGCGCTCGACGTCTATCACATCTGGTGGGACCCGGAGCTGATGGACCAGATCGCACGCGCCGGCCGGGACCGCCTGCTGGCGTTCCATGTCTGCGACTGGCTGGTGCCGACCAGGGACATCCTCAACGACCGCGGCATGATGGGCGACGGCGTCATCGACATCAAATCGGTGCGTGCAGCGGTCGAAGCGCAGGGCTTTGCCGGCTATTCCGAGATCGAGATCTTCTCCAACGAATGGTGGGGCAAGCCGATGGACGAGGTGCTGAAGACCTGCATCCAGCGACATCGGACGGTGGTGTAGTTGCCTCGAGTGTCTCGTGAAAAGTCAGACGATTGCGCTATCATTGATTTTACCGTCGAATCCCGGACTATCACTCGTCAATTCGATCTGCGAAGCTCTGCCGACACAAATGCGCTTGCGACCAAGCAGGCGCGGAGGGAGGTTCGCAGTGGAGAAAGTGCGACGCTTGCGTGCGATGAGCTCACTGTGCCGTCAACAGGCCGCGTACAACAGCATGAACAAATGGAAGCTGCTCGCAGAGGCAGAATACTGGGATCATCTGGCTGACCTCGAGCTATCTTCCCATTTCCAACAATGCAACGCCATTGGCTTGAATGAGGTAGAGCAGCCTCAAGCGATCACAGATGCGAAGTGCTGAGCGGAAGACGATTTCCGCCGCGTGAGGACAGAAAGGTCGTGTACTCATAAAAGGAAGTCGGGCTGATCGTCCAGAGCAGCACTGCTTGTGACCCACAGCGGAATTGCCTCGTGTTCAGATCCAATAACGCAAGTACAGGGTTGCCGTATCATCTGTGTGCTCGCTGTGCGGCAACGTCTGAAGCTTGAAAAGGCGCGCGATCATGATCGGGAAAGCTCCTCCATGAGCGCCTTGGCGGAACGAAGGTCCGGCGTTTCGAAGCCTTCCGTAAACCAACCGTAAACCGAGCCAAGAAGGCACCGCGCGTCGGCTATCCTACCCTGGTCGTGCCAAAGCCGAGCCAAACTCATTGCGGCACGTAATTCAAAGGACTTTGCGCTCTGGCTTTGGGCGACCTTGAGTGCAGTTTGCAAATACCCCTCGACCTCGTCAGCTGGAGCACCACGAATCCGGTGCAGTTCGCCATCGATGCATGCAAGTTCTGCCTCCCACATATGCTCGTCACTGCGCGCGGCAAGGACCTTTGCTTCGGCAAGGGCAGCGACGCCGTTGTCGTAGTCACCTAAGTGGAGGTAGGTGGCCGCGAGCATCCATAAGTACCGAACCTGGTACCAACTGGCTCCGAGCCTGTTCCGCTCGTTCAGACTGAGGCGCATGAGCGCCAGGCCGCCCTCCACGTTGCCCTCTTGGGCCATGGCCCAGCCCCGCAGGATGAGGCCGCTCTCGCGCCAATAGTTCAAGCTGTTCTGATCGGCGAGATCGATGATGGCCTCGGCGTGCGCTTTGACGGCCGCCACGTCACCCATTAGCTCCGCAGTGGCCGCCCCGCCATAGACCTGCACATGCGCGGTAAGGTTCGTCTGATTCAACTCAATAGCGTATTGAGATGCGGCACGGCTAGTCCGCTGAGCCTGTTCGGGGTAACCCAGAATCCAAAGCACAATCGCCAAGTAGGGTAGCGCCGAGGCCTTCGGGTCATGTACGTAGTGCACAGGCGGCGGCCGATGCGCCCCTGGTTGATAGCGCCTCAAGATCGTTTCGAACTCCGAGCGTGCGGTTAGAAAATCACCGGCATGCATGGCGGTGAGCGCAGCCAGACGATGCGCAGCTAGTTCCAGCGCTGTGTCACTGGTGCGCTCGGCGGCGCGCTGCGTTTCGGCAACGAGGCTCTGCATGGCAGCAAAGTCGCCGCGCACGAAGTGGAAGATGAATTTGCCGCTAAGGGTGGAGAACAACGCACCCGTGTCGTCGAGTTCATAGCAGAGCGCATGAGCCCTGTTGAAGGCTGTGCCAAGCTGCGGAGCCGTATATCCGTGGATGGCAATCAGTGGACCTCCGATTGCTGTTTGCAAAGCGAGTTCCTGACGATCGCGCTCCGGGCCTGGTGGATTGGACTTGAGCGCCTCCAGCCCCCTTGTGAGATGAGTGATCGCTTCGAGATTTGCGGAACGCCCAGCCGCAATGCGGCCGGCCCGCAGCCAATAGTCCACCGCCTTTCCTACCAGTCCACCCTCGGTGAGATGCAGAGCGATCGTCTCCGGCTCCGCCTCAGCACGGGCAGGGTAATGTTGTTCGAGAGCTGCAGCTATGCGGGCATGGATCTGCTGCCGCTTGCTCTTTAGAAGACTCTCGTGCGCGATGTCCTGCACCAGCGCATGTTTGAAGCTGTAGCCAACATTCGGAGGCACGCCACGACGGAATATCAGTTCCGCCGCCAATAGATCATTGAGAGCATGCTGGAGCGCGTGTTCGTCGAGCGCCGTTACGGAGCGGAGAAGATCGTGTCCGAATTCGCGTCCGATGCAAGCTGCAATCTGGGCAACCTCCTTGACCGGCGCCAACCGATCAAGGCGGGCCATCAACGAGTCCTGCAGCGTCGTCGGAATCGCTAGCGGCGGCAGCGGGCCGATCAATTCATAGCGGCTGCCGTGGTCTTTGAGCAGTCCGGATTCCACGACGGCCTTGGTGAGCTCCTCGACGAACAACGGCACGCCATCGGTCTTGGCCAAAATCTGCTCAAGCACGTCCTGGGGGAGTATTTTGCCGCCCGTAATCCGGTCAACGACTGCCGCCCCTTGCCTACGTCCTAATCGGCTTAGAAAGAGCGCTGTCACGTGTCCATGACCCGTCCAGCGCGGAACGAACTCGGGCCGGAAGGTAATGATCATCAAGATCGGAAGCCGCTGCATCTCGTCGACAAGCCGATCGAGAAATTCGAGCATGGTAGGGTCCGCCCAATGGACGTCCTCGTAAATGGCAAGGACCGGCTGTCTTGCCGCCAAGCCTTGTATCTGTTCCAGAAGGGCCTGGAATGTTCGCTCCTTCTTCTGGTGTGACTAAGTGCAAGGGGTGGGTATCTGTCCCGTGTCGGGATTGCCAAGAGGTCCGCGAGAATCGGCGCGCTCTCCTGCACATCGTCCGTACCAAGCGCGAGCATGGCCTCGAGTTTGTCGAGCTGTTCGTCGGAAGCGTCCTCCCGCCGTATTGCCGCTGCTCGTTCAAGGAGGCCAACGACGGGATACAATGCGGTGTTGGTATGAAATGGTGAACAGAAATGGCTCAGTGGCGTGTGCGGCACACGTGCGACTTGGTCGCGTAAGGCTCGCACGAGCCGCGACTTGCCAATGCCGGCTTCGCCGCCGAGCAGGACGATCTGTCCTTCCCGCTCCTTTGCCTGCTCCCAGCGGTCCAAGAGCAATGCAAGTTCTTCATTCCGTCCGACCAGTGCGGTCGTTGCCGTGCCGTGCTGGGCCTCGAACCTGCTCTCGGCTGCGCCTTCACCAATGACAAGCCACGCCTGCACTGGTTCCGGGAGCCCCTTGAGAGGCACTCTGCCGAGGTCGTGGTATGTGAAAGCTTCTCCGAGTAGGCGGCGCGTTGACTCGGCAATCACCACGTCATTGGGCTCGGCCAAACCCTGCAGTCGCGCTGCTAGGTTTGGTGTTTCGCCGATGACTGCGCGCTCGCGGGCCTCTCCCTCGCCAATCAACTCGCCGACGACGACCAGACCGGTTGCGATGCCGACGCGAGCGGCGAGCGCTGCACCACTCGGTTCGGTAAGCGATGCGACCGCCTTGGTCACTCGAAGCCCGGCGCGAACGGCGCGCTCCGCCTCATCTTCGTGCGCCCGCGGCCAGCCGAAATAAGCGAGAACGCCATCGCCGAGGAATTTGGCTATGTGGCCTTCGAATCGGTCGATCTCGCCCACCACGGTGTTATGGTAGGCCTGCAAGAGGTCACGCAGCTCCTCGGGATCCCGCCCTGAAGCAAGTGCCGTCGAGCCGACCAGGTCGACGAACATGACTGTGAGCTGTCGACGCTCCGCGTCCGAAGGGATCGATGGCTTCGCGTAGTCGGCAGGTCCATTGGCGTTGACAGCCACCGGGGTGATCGGCGCAGCGAGTGCATGGATTGCCTTTAGCACAGCCTTGCGTGGGCCGAGTGGCAAGCCAAGCTCCCGCAGGTCGGCTTCGGTCAGTTCTGGCAAAATTTCGGACGTGATTTCAGCGTCACAAAAGGTCTTTATGTAGCGCTCCAGCCCGAGACCGCGAAGCCATTGCGCGATATCCACGACAAGCCTCCTCGTGCCGGATCAGGCGACGGTCAGCTCAATTGAAAGTATGCAACTTCAGCTTCAGCGAACCATCTGCCTGACGCTCAAACACGTGGGTTGCGATCCCGCCTGCAGGTTGGCTGGCGCCATCCGCTGTCTTACCGTTGGCGCTCCAATGGGCCGTGCCGTAGACGATCTTCTCATCTCCGCCGGCGTCGATGACGACCAACCTGTGATCGGTGAATCCGCTTGAAAACAGCCCAGCAAAGAAGCTCTCGATCTCTGTCGGACCGGATATCACCTGATGCGTTGGCGGCAACAATTTGGCGTCTGGCACGTAAGTCGCCGCGATAGCCCTGGCATCTGCTTTGTTGAATGCTGAATCCCACGCGGCGTACGCCGCAGCAATGTCGTGTCTTATGGAGGAAGCTAAGGCTGTCATGATCCCTCCCTCAAACGCGGGCTTGCTTTCGTTGGAGAACGATAACGTCACCTGACGTCGTTCGACCGCTGCAAACTGCAACGAGGGAACGCGACGCCGCCTTCATTGGGCTGCGACCTGTTGCAGTCTGTTGAAGCGCGCCTTCTGCTCGCTGCTCAGCGTGGCATAGAACTCGTCCAGGGCGGGTTCGACCAGCTTGGCGGCCGTCAGCATGGCCTCGAGCCGATGCTGCATCGTCTCCAGCCGTCCGACAGGTGTCAGCGGCGCATCGTTCGGACAGGCCGCCTGTAGGCCCTCAACGCCCTTCGCCGTCGCTTCGCTGAGGCGGTCGAGCGCCTCCTTCTGCTTGCCGGCTGGGTGGAGCACAGCCTCGATCCTCTGGATCGGCAACTGCGTCAGCCCGGACTTCGGATCGCCACAGCCCTCGCTACTCGCCTCCTGCTGCTGCGGCGAGCGCTCGCCGACATTGGGGCCAAGCGCGTTGAAGCGGGCCTGCTGCTCGTCACTGAGCGAGTTGTAGAAATTCTCCAGTGCCGGTCGAACGATCTTGACGGCTTCAAGCGTCGCGCTGATGCGGTTCATCATCGCGCGCAAGCGGCCAGGGGGAGTCAGTGCATAAGTCTCCGCGCAGGAATCCTTGAACACACCGGCAGCGTTGGCCGCCGCGGTCTTGAGCTCGTCCAGCAATGCGCGTTGCTCCGGCGTCGGCCGCACCGCCTGTGCGATATCGGCAAGCGGCCAGGCGGTCACGCCCTTGTCCGGCGTGGCACACAATTGCTGAAGCGTCTGCGGGCTCACGCTGGCACGCTGGCGCGCGCGGTAGCCGCCGCCGGCTTGAGGGTAGTCATACGAGTTGGTGCTGGCATAAGCGGAGTAGGGGCCGTCACCGCCCCAGAACACGGTGTCGACGAAGTCGTCATAGGCGTACGCCCAATATCCGGGCTCGTAGCCATACGACCAGAATGTGTAGTTGAAGATGTCGGAATAGGCGTAAGGCCAGAACACGGGCCCAAGCCAAGCCACGAACACCGCGGGATGACGGTGACGCCAGGCCTGCCGGGGTGCCCAGCCGCTTTGGCGCGTGACGAGAGCCGCTTGGGTCAGCGCAGTGGACTGCTCGCGGAAGCGTTCCGCAAACCGTCCGCGCTCGGCGGCCTGCGCAGCGGCTGCAAGTGCCGGAGCGCGCTCCGCCGGAGCCTGCAGCCCAAGCCGCTGCTGGCGCGCCAGGTCAATTTGCTGCGCGCGCTGCTCTCGGCCAAGCAAGCGGTTTTGCGCCTGGAGCATTCGCTGCTGCGCCCGTTGCGCTTGCACGCCTTCGGGCTTTTGCGACTGCAATTGCTGCACCCGCTGCTGCAGGCGTTCGATGCGGGCCTGGCGCTCCGTCGTCTGGCGCGACAGCATGTCGCGCTGCCGCTGCTCGACGTGCTGCGAGCGCTGTTGCACGCGTTGCTCGCGCTCAAGAAGACGGCTCTGCGACTGCAGCAGCCGTTGCTGCTGTTGCTGCGCCCTTGCGCCTTCCGGTTTCTGCGATTGCAGTTGCTGCACGCGCTGCTGCAAGCGGTCGATGCGGTCTTGGCGTTCCGCGGATTGGCGCGAAAGCATCTCACGCGGCGGTCCCGAACGCTCGCTCACGGCCGGGGGTGCACTTGGGCGCGAAGGGGCGGCGATCTGCGGCGTCGGCCGCGGCGCCATCGCCGGACGTTGCGGCGCTGCCGGCGGGCGCTGGATTTCGCGCCGGGGCGCTGCCACCTGCGGGGCGGCTCGGGGGGCACTGATTTGTGGGGTCGGACGCGGTGGCGGTGAGGCGATGTGGGGCGCCGGACGTGGCGCCATCGCCGGTCGCTGCGGCATGGCTGGCGGCGCGGCGGGACGCGCCATGGCTGGCGGAGCCGCCGGACGCGCCATGGCTGGCGGAGCGGCCGGACGTGCCATGGCTGGCGGTGCTGCTGGCGCTGCGGCCGGACGAGCCATAGCCGGTGGTGCTGCCGGTGGTGCTGCCGGGCGGGCCATGGCCGGTGGTGCTGATGGCGGCGCTGCGGCTGGTCCTGGTGGTCCTCCACCCCGTCCGTGTCCGTGAGGTCCCTGGGCCGGCGCGCTCGTCGTCAGCATCGAGACGCCAACCAAAACAGCCGTCAGGCAAACGCCACGCGGAAGCATGATCCTAGCTCCCAACTCGTAATCGCCCACGACTTTCAACGCACAGACCGTGGAATCGTTCGTCCTTGGCCACGGCCGGCATTGCGATCTTCCGACGCAGCCAGTCTCAAGAGAAATCCTGCGTCAGGATCGCGGCGAACCGCTCCAGCGCCCAGTCGACCTGGTCGCTTGTGATCACGAGCGGCGGGGCGATGCGGATCGTATGCTCATGGGTATCCTTGGCGAGGATGCCCTTGGCCTGGAGCGCCTCGCAATAGCGGCGTGCCAGCCCGGCCTCGGGATGCAGCTCGACCGCCAGCATCAGGCCGCGCCCGCGCACCTCGCGGATCGTATTGGCGCGAATGTCCTTCAAGCCCTCCAGAAAGCGCGCGCCTTGCCTCGCCGCGTTCTCGATCATGCCTTCCTCGACCAGCACGCGCATCGCCGCGCGGGCCACGGCGCAGGCAAGCGGGTTGCCGCCGAAGGTGGAGCCGTGCTGCCCGGGCCTCAATGTCCCGAGCACGTCGTTGTTCGAGAGCACGGCCGAGACCGGATAGAAGCCGCCGGACAGGGCCTTGCCGAGCAGCGTCACGTCCGCCTCAATTCCCTCGTGCTGTTCGGCGAGCAGCTTGCCGGTGCGACCGAGCCCGGTCTGGATCTCGTCGAGCACCAGCATCACGTTGTTGGCGGTGCAGAGCTCCCGGACCTCAGTGAAATAGCCGGCCGGAGGAATGACGACACCGGCTTCGCCCTGGATCGGCTCGACCAGAAAGGCGACCGTATTTGGGGTGATTGCTCCCGCAAGCGCCGTGGCGTCGCCGAACGGGATGACCTTGAAGCCCGGCGCGAACGGCCCGAAGTGTCCGCGTGTCTCGGGGTCGGTTGAAAAGCCGACGACGCCCAGCGTGCGTCCGTGGAAATTGTTGGCACAGACGATGATCTCGGCCTGGCCGTCCGGCACGCCTTTCACCTCGTAGCCCCATTTGCGGACCGACTTGATCGCGCTTTCGACCGCCTCAGCGCCGCTGTTCATCGGCAGCACTTTGTGGGAACCGGTGAGCGCGGCGATCTCCTCGTAGAACAAGGCGAGCTGGTCGTTGTGGAAGGCACGCGAGGTGAGCGTCAGCCTGTGCGCCTGTTCGACCATCGCCGCCAGGATCTTGGGATGGCAGTGGCCCTGGCTGACCGCCGAATAGGCCGAGAGGCAATCGAGGTACCGGTTGCCTTGGGTGTCCCAGACCCAGACACCTTCGCCGCGCGACAGGACGACCCCGATCGGCTCGTAATTACGGGCCCCGAAGCGCGCTTCTGTCGCGATGAAATCAATGACCGACGAGCTCATCTGCCGTCACTCCATTGCTGCGCGCGGGGGCGTCAATCGACTGCACCGGCGGGTCGCGCCCAAATGAATGTGGGTATCGGTTTGTCAGCTCGGAAGCCTTGATGCGCCGATGGCGCGGCGCGTCCTGATAGTCCCGAAATGTCAGGTGGTTCTGCCGGGCCACAGGGCACCGTTCCGCGACCCAGGCTCTACTGTGCATGGGGTTGTTTTCGCAGTTTGGTTGCCGGCGCCTCAGCCAAGCGCGCAGGGCACGCTCAAGAAGCCGCGGAACCGGACCCGTCCGCCGCGCACTGGCGGGCCGCTCACGGCATAGTTCGGAAAGCGCGCCAGGAAGCGCGAGATCGCAATCGCCCCCTCCAGCCGCGCCAGCGCCATGCCTGCGCATTGATGCGCGCCGGTGGCGAAGGCGAGGTGCCGGTTCGGCGTGCGCGCGATATCGAAACGTTCGGGGTCGGGAAACTGCGCGGGGTCGCGATTGGCAGCCCCGATGCACAGCGTCACCGACGTGCCGGCATCGAGCATGACGCCGCCGAGCTCGACCTTCTCGGTGGTCATGCGGTTGCCGAGCTGGTTGGAGCTCTCGTAGCGAAGCACCTCCTCGACCGTGGTCTTGATCATGTCCGGGTTCTCGATCAGGCGCCGTTTCTGATCGGGATGCCGGTCGAGCGCCACGAGGCCGTTGCCGATCAGGTTGGTGGTGGTCTCGTGGCCGGCATTGAGCAGGAAGATGCAATTGTGCAGCAGCTCCTTCTCGGTCAGCCGCTCGCCGTTCTCTTCCCCCTGGATCAAACGCGTCAGCACGTCGCGCTCGGGATTGCCCGGCTTCGTGCGCCGCCGCGACACCAGCGTCTGCAGATAGGCGAGGAAGTCCGCCACCGCCTTGTTGCCGCGCGCAGCTACTTCGGGCGACACTACAGGTTCGAGAGCACCCAGGATCGCCAGCGACCAGTCGCGCAGCGGCCCGCGCTCCTTGTGAGGCACGTCGAGCAGGTTGCCGATCACCTCGATGGGAATCGAAGCGGCAAAATCCTCGATCAGTTCGCAAGCGCCCTTGGTTTCGATGGCATCGAGCAGGCCGTCGACCAGCTTGATCAGGTCCCCCTCCATGCTGGCGATCGCGCGCGGCGACAGCGCGCCCATGATCAGGCGGCGGACGCGGGTATGGGACGGCGGATCGTTGAACACGAGGCTCGTGGTGTGGTGCTCGTAGAGCGGGGTGTCGCCGTATTTCGGCGCGAACTCGCGCTTCTTGTCCGAGCTGAACGACTTGGTGTTCTTGTAGGTGGTGACGAGATCATCGTAGCGGGTCAGGAACACGGTGCCGCTCCGCAGGCGCTTGACCGGCTCGTTCTCCCGCAGTGCACGATAGGTCGGATAGGGGTTGTCGTAGAACTCCGGCGTCAGCTTCTCGAGGTCGAAGCTTGCCGCCAGCGCCTTCGCATCTGCGTTCATCCCGTTATACTCGCCGGTTAAAGCCGATATGCCGTTTTTGTTGTTCTGGTCGACGCGTGCATGCGTCTACAGTCTTCGCAGCTTTAGTCTTGGCACCTTGCTAGCCGACCGGACAGGAAAATGCACGCACGCGCTGACGCTGCCGACACGGCGCCGAACTGGCCCGACGATATTTTCGCGACCCTCCAGCGCTTTGACGTCCGGCAGGTGCCTTACGTTCCGGACGCCGGTCATTCCAAGCTGATCCAGCGCGTATTGGCCTCCTCCACCATGCGCGGCATTGCGCTGACGACGGAGGAGGAAGGCGTGGCGCTGCTCGCCGGCGCCTGGGCGGGCGGACAGCGCGGCGTGCTGCTGATGCAGTCGAGCGGCGTCGGCAATTGCATCAACATGCTGTCGCTGATCCCGATCCTGCGCTTTCCGTTCCTCACGCTCGTGACGATGCGCGGCGAGTGGGGCGAGTTCAATCCGTGGCAGGTGCCGATGGGCTCGACCACGCAAGGCGTGTTCGAGCTCTCCGGCGTCAAGGTGCTGCGCGCCTCGCACGCTGCCGAGGTGCCTGCCGTCTTGGAAGCGGCCGCGGCGCAGGCCTACAACGCCCTGACGCCAACCGCCGTCCTTCTGTCGCAGCGCCTGATCGGCGCCAAGGTTTTCACCAAATGAGCAAGGCCAATCTCCTCGACCGCCGGCAGGTGGTGTCCACGTTGCTGGCGAACCGCAAGAACGTCGTCGCGATCGGCGGCCTTGGCGCTTCCACCAACGACATGTGCGCCGCCGGCGACCACGCCCGCAACTTCTACCTCTGGGGCGGCATGGGCGGCGCCGCGATGATCGGGCTGGGTCTGGCGCTGGCGCAGCCGAAGCTGCCGGTATTGGTCATCACCGGCGACGGCGAGATGCTGATGGGCATGGGCAGCCTTGCCACCATCGGCCTGCAGAAGCCGGCCAACCTCTCGATCGCAGTGCTCGACAACGAGGCCTATGGCGAGACCGGCGGCCAGACCAGCCACACCTCCGCCGCCGCCGACCTCGTCGGCATCGCCAGGGCTTGCGGCATTAAGGACAGCCGGGCTGTCACGACCATGGCCGAAGTCGAAGCCTTCGCCAAAGCCGTCCATGACCTCTCCGCGGGTCCGCGCTTTGCCAATGTGAAGATCGACAGCGCCGGCCTGGAGCGGATTCTGCCGACGCGGGACGGGACCTACATCGTCAACCGGATCCGTGCTGACCTGGGCTTCCAGCCGATCTAGGCGGTCCGGTAATCCCTTGCTGAACGTCTGCACGCGGGCCGTGCAGGCTCGGCCAATTTCCATTGATTCTAGGTCGCACGCAGGTTGCGATGCAACATAGTGCTTGACTCCTGCGTGGGTGAGTGCTTACTCACCCAGCATGAGCTCATTGCGTATGACGAGCGACCTGAGGCGTCAATTGATCCTCGGCGCCGCAAAGCGCTGCTTTGCCCGACACGGCTATAACGGCACCACGACCAAGAGCGTGGCGGCCGCCGCTGCCATTTCTGAAGCGCTGCTGTTCAAGCATTTCCCGTCCAAGGCGGCGCTCTACGCCGAGATCCTCAGCGACGAATGCGAGGCGGATCCCGCTCTGATGGAGCTGCTCGAGCGCGAGCCGTCGACGGCTACGCTGGTCGAGGTGATCCGCGGCATGGTCGAACACTTCCTCCAGATCGCCGACGGTCCCGATCAGGAAGAGGCCCAGCGCCTGCGGCTAATGGCCACGAGCCATTTGGATGACGGCGAATTCGCCCGATTGCTGTATGCCAAGATCGAGACGCTGATCGGCGCTGTCTTCGTCGCCTCGCTCGAGCGTGCGGTTGCGAGCGGTGACGCGCGGCCCTGCGCTGGCGATCCGCTCAACCTGTTCTGGTTCGCGCATCATGCGGTGATGACCGCGGCGCTGACCAGGCTGCCGGCCACGCCCTGTCTTGCTTACGGCAGGGCGACCGACCTGGAGCGGCAGCTCTGTGAGTTTCTCCTGAGGGGTATCGGACTTAACGACGCCGCAATTGCTTCGCATCTGGGCCGCAATCAGGCCGCGGATGCGAACCGGGCGGCGATTGCAGAAAGTGCATGACATGAACATCGTGGCCGAAAACAAGATTTCGGGGCAACCGATCGACAACAAGGCTCCCAAGCGTCCGGTCCGGCCAGTGCGCTGGTTCATCATCGTTGGCACGCTTCTGGCCGTGCTCGTCGGAGGGCTCGTCTGGTTCAATTACTTCCGCGGCCAGATGATCAAGCAATTCTTCGCCAACAACAAGCCGCCGCCGACCGCTGTCAGCGCGGCCGAGGCGAAGTCCGAGGTGGTGCCGAACCTGCTCACCGCGGTCGGCAGCCTCGTCGCCGTGCATCAGGTCGACGTCAGCGCCGACGTCAACGGCCGTGTCACCGCGATCAAGTTCGAGCCGGGCACGCGCGTCGAGGCCGGCACGCCGCTGGTGCAACTGTTCGACGCGCCCGAGCAGGGCGATCTCGCCAATTACAAGGCGCAAGCGACCGTCGCGCAGCTGTCGCTTGAACGCGCCAAGCAGCTGGCCTCGCGCCAGTTCGGTCCGCAGGCGACCGTCGATACCGCGCAGGCTGCCTATGACCAGGCCCAGGCGGGCATCGCCAAGACCGAGGCGTTGATCTCGCAGAAGCTGGTGCGCGCGCCGTTCGCCGGCGATCTCGGCATGCGCAAGGTCGAGGTCGGCCAGTATCTGACCGCCGGCACGGCGATCGTGTCGCTGACCGATCTGTCCGAGCTGTGGGCCAACTTCACGGTGACGGAAAAGGATTCCGGCAGCCTCAAGGTCGGCCAGGTCGTGCGGTTGAAGGTCGACGCCTATCCGGGCCGCACCTTCGAGGGCAAGATCACCACGATCGAGCCCCAGATCTCGACCGATACTCGCAACATCCGCGTGCAGGCCACGATTGCCAATCCGGAGAAGATCCTGAAGCCCGGCATGTTTGTCACCACGACCGTGGTGCTGCCGGAAAAGCCGGCCGTGATCACGGTGCCTGAAACGGCAGTCGATTACACGCTGTACGGCGACTCGGTGTTCGTGATCACCGAGAAGAAGGAAGAAGACGGCAAGACCAGCCTGTCGGCGGTGCGCACCTTCGTGCAGACCGGCAACCGGGTCGAGGGTCGCGTCGAAATCGTCAAGGGCCTGAAGGTAGGCGACAAGGTCGTCGCTCTCGGCCAGCTCAAGCTGCAATCAGGCGCGCCGGTATCGATCTCGACCGATCCGGCCCCGCAGATCCCGGCGCAGCCGCCGCGCTACTGACAATATCCTCGCGTGATCCGGCCCGGCCGGATCACGCGTCTTGAAAAAAAGAAATCGAGATCGCCCGCGATGGCCTTTACCGACATTTTCATCAAACGACCGGTCCTGTCGGTCGTCGTCAGCCTGCTGATCCTGCTGATCGGCCTGCGCGCGGCAATGGTGCTGCCGATCCGGCAATATCCGAAGCTGTCGAATACGGTCATCAACATCACGACCGTCTATCCCGGCGCGTCCGCAGACCTGATCCAGGGCTTCATCACCACGCCGATCGAGCAGGCGGTCGCGTCCGCCGAAGGCGTCGACTACATCACCTCGTCCTCGGTGCTCGGCACCTCGACGATCCAGGTCTACATCAAGCTGAATTTCGATCCGAACCAGGCGCTCACCGAGGTGTTGGCGAAGACCAATTCAGTGAAGTACCTGATTCCGAAGGAATCCAACGACCCGATCGTCACCAAGACCACCGGCCAGACCACGGCCGTGATGTATCTCGGCTTCTCCTCGGACGAGCTGTCCGGCTCGGCCATCTCCGACTATCTGACGCGTGTGGTGCAGCCGGTGCTGTCGACCGTCGACGGCGTCGCCTCGGCCGACATTTTGGGCGGCCAGACCTTTGCGATGCGGCTGTGGCTCGATCCCGTGAAGATGGCGGGCCGCAACGTATCGCCGGCTGACGTTGCGGCGGCGATCCAGGCCAACAACTTCCAGTCCGCGGCCGGCCAGACCAAGGGCTATCTGATCGTCTCGAACGTCTCGACCAACACGGGCCTGACCAACGTCGATCAGTTCAAGAAGATGATCGTCAAGGCCAAGGACGGCGGCTTCGTGCGGATGGAGGACATCGCCACCGTCGAGCTTGCAGCCCAGAGCACGGATGCCAGCGTCGCCTTTAACGGCGAGCGCGCGATCTTCATTGGCGTGCAGGCGACGCCACAGGGTAATCCGCTGACGCTGGTCAAGGGTGTGCGCGCGCTGTTCCCCGAGCTCGAACGCAACCTCCCGCCCTCGATGAAGATGAAGGTCGCCTACGACTCGACCAAGTTCATCCAATCTTCGATCGACGAGGTGCGGAATACATTGGGCGAAGCCGTCATCATCGTGATCGTGGTCATTTTCCTGTTCCTGGCCTCGCTGCGCTCCGTCATCATTCCCGTCGTCACCATTCCGTTGTCGATGATCGGCGTCTGCACGATGATGCTGGCGCTGGGCTTCAGCTTCAACCTGCTGACCCTGCTCGCGATGGTCCTGGCGATCGGCCTCGTCGTCGACGATGCCATCGTCGTGGTGGAGAACATCCATCGCCACCTGGAGGAGGGCAAGACGCCGGTCCAGGCCTCGCTACAAGGCGCGCGCGAAATCGTCGGACCGGTCATCTCCATGACCATCACGCTCGCCGCCGTGTACGCGCCGATCGGGTTCCTCGGTGGCCTCACCGGGTCGCTGTTCCGCGAATTTGCCTTTACCCTCGCAGGCTCGGTCATCGTATCAGGCGTGATCGCGCTGACGCTGTCGCCCATGATGTGCTCGGTGCTGCTGAAGAACACCGAAGAGGGCCGCTTCGCCAAGTTGGTGAACCGGGTGTTCGGCGCCATGACGCGGTGGTATGGCCGCAAGCTCGACCGCTCGCTCGACTACAAGGCCATCACCGGCCTGTTCGCCGTGACGATCCTGGGACTCGTCGGCTTCCTCTACATGAACACTTCGAAGGAGCTGGCGCCCGAGGAAGATCAGGGCATCGTGTTCGCGGTGACCAAGGCGCCGAAATACGCCAACATCGACTATGTCGATTTCTACGGCGAGAAGCTCGACAAGGAATTCCAGAAATTCCCCGAGACCGATCTGCGTTTCGTACTGAACGGCATCAACGGCCCGCAAGGCGGCATTGCCGGCATGCTCTTGAAGCCCTGGGACGAGCGCACACGCTCGTCGATCGCCTTGAAGCCGCTGGTGCAGGCCGAGCTCTCCAAGATCGAGGGCGTGCAGGCGTTCGCGTTCAACCTGCCGCCATTGCCGGGCGGACCCGGCGGTCTGCCGATCCAGATGGTGATCAATTCCACGGCCAGCTTCCAGACCGTCTATGAGCAGATGGAGAAGCTGAAGGAGGCTGCACGCAAGAGCGGCATGTTCATCGTCTCCGATAGCGACCTCGCCTACAACCAGCCGAACGTCGAGGTGACGATCGACCGCACCAAGGCTCAGGACCTCGGCGTCAACATGCAGAACCTCGGCTCGACGCTCGCGGTGCTGCTCGGCGGCAATTACATCAACCGGTTCAACCTCGAGGGCCGCTCCTATCAGGTGATTCCGCAGGTGCCGCGCGGCAAGCGGCTGTCCCCGGAATCGCTCGGTGGCTACTATGTGACGACCAACACCGGGCAGCAGCTTCCGTTGTCGACCGTGGTCTCGATCAGGACCAAGACCGATCCGAATTCGCTGACGCACTACAACCAGCTCAATTCGGCGACGTTCTCCGCCGTGCCGATGCCCGGCGTGACCGTCGGCGCTGCGGTCGACTTCCTCGAAGGCGAGGCCAAGAAGCTGCCGCAAGGCTTCAGCCACGACTATCTGGCTGACTCCCGGCAATACGTGCAGGAAGGCAATCAGCTTGCCATCACCTTCGGCTTCGCGCTGATCATCATCTTCCTGGTGCTGGCGGCCCAGTTCGAGAGCTTGCGCGACCCGCTGGTCATCATGATCTCGGTGCCGATGGCAATCGTCGGTGCGCTGATCCCGCTGTTCTTCGGCATGGCGACCATAAACATCTACACCCAGGTCGGTCTGCTCACCCTGGTCGGCCTGATCACCAAGCACGGCATCCTGATGGTGGAGTTCGCCAACGAGCTCCAGGTTAACGAGCGGCTCGACCGCCGCTCGGCCATCGAGATGTCGGCCCGCATCCGTCTGCGGCCGATCCTGATGACCACGGCCGCGATGGTGACCGGCCTGATCCCGCTCCTGACCGCGACCGGCGCGGGCGCGGCCAGCCGCTTCTCGATCGGTCTCGTTGTCGTCGCCGGCATGTCGATCGGCACGCTGTTCACGCTGTTCGTGCTGCCGGCAGTCTATGTGGTGCTGGCGACCGACCATCGCGCGGCGGCCGATTCGGAGCGGAACAAGCAGATCGGCGAGCTGGACCTCGATTCAAAGGCGCTACGGCCGACCTGAGGCCGCTGGCAGGTTAGTCCCGAAAGGGCGGCAGCGGTGATCCGCTGCCGCCCTTTTCGTTGGGTCTCGGGCGAGCTCCTTGCCGCGCTTGCGAGAGACAAGGTCCGGTCTTCTTGCTAGGTTCCGTGGAATGAGCCTGTCCCTCCACCCCGATACACCTCGAGCCGGGACATTGCCGAGCGCGGCCCCAGGCGAGGTCGCCTCCGGCGACACTGCGGGGCGCGGAATCCGGACCCGGCTCTTTGCCAAATACGTCGCGCTTTTCGTGGCGGTCGTCGCCATTGCGCTGCTCGCCAATGGCCTGTTCGAGGTCTACTTCTACTATCGCGAGCACAAGGCCTCTCTGATCCGGGTCCAGCACGAGCAGGCCGAGGCGGCCGCTGCCAAGATCGGCCGGTTCGTCAAGGAGATCGAGAGCCAGCTCGGCTGGACCACGCAGCTGCCCTGGTCGGGCGGCTCGATCGAGCAGCGCCGGTTCGACGCGCTGCGCCTGTTGCGCCAGGTCCCTGCGATCACCGAGCTGGCCCAGGTGGATTCGACCGGCAAGGAGCGGCTGCGGGTCTCGCGGCTGGCGATGGACGTGCTCGACAGCGGGATCGACCTGTCGAGCGATCCGAAGTTCACCGAAGCGGTCGCGCGCAAGGTCTATTACGGGCCGGTCTATTTTCGCCGGGAGTCCGAGCCCTACATGACGCTGGCGCTGGCGGGCGCACGCAAGGATGCCGGCGTCAGCATCGCCGAGGTCAATCTCAAGCTGATCTGGGACGTCGTGTCCCAGATCAAGGTCGGCGAGCACGGCAACGCCTACGTGGTCGGCCCGGAGGGCCGCTTGATCGCGCATCCCGACATCAGTCTCGTGCTGCGCAACACCGACATGTCCGGCCTTGCGCAGGTACGCGCCGTGCAGGCCGGCGGCGCCATGCCTGACGTGCTTTCCGAGGCCCACAACATCCAGGGGCAGAAGGTGCTGACCGCATCGGCCCCGATCGAGCCGCTGCGCTGGACCATGTTCGTCGAGCTGCCGGTCGAGGAAGCCTATGCCGCGCTCTATGCTTCGCTGCAGCGCCTTGCAATCGTGCTGCTCGCGGCATCCATCTTCGCGGTGCTGGCCGGGATCTTCCTGGCGCGCCGCATGGTCGGGCCGATTCAGGCGCTGCGGAGCGGCGCGGAACGAATGGGCGGTGGTGATTTCTCCCAGCGCATCTCGATCAAGACCGGCGACGAGCTCGAAGGGCTCGCCGACCAGTTCAACGACATGGGCGCGCGCCTGCAGGAATCCTATGCGGACCTCGAGAACAAGGTCGAGAAGCGGACCGCCGAATTGCGGGAGTCGCTCGAGCAACAAACGGCGACGTCGGAGGTGCTCGAAGTCATTAGCTCCTCTCCGGGAGAGTTAGAGCCGGTGTTTCAGAAGATGTTGGAGAATGCTACCCGCGTCTGCGGTGCGAATTTCGGCACGATGAATCTGTGGGACGGCCAGAAATTCAACATCGTCACGGACTACAACATTCCGCCCGAATTCTCCGCCTACCGCAAGCGGACGCCGATCCTTCCACACCCAGGATCGATTCTGGCTGCAGTCGTTTCGACGCATCAGCCGGCGCAGATCCGTGATTTGAGAGAGAGTCCGACCTACAAGGCCGGCGTTCCCAATGTCGTTGGAATGGCAGATATTGCCGGGGCCCGGACGCTCCTCGTCGTTCCAATGCTGAAAGAGGACGATCTGATTGGCGCGATCACCATTTTCCGACAAGAGATTCGCAGCTTCACGGATAAGCAGGTCGCTCTCGTCCAGAACTTTACCAAGCAGGCCGTCATCGCAATTGAGAATACGCGTCTGCTGAAGCAGCTTCGGGAGCGCACCACTGAGCTGTCGCAGTCGCTCGATGAGTTGCGCACCGCGCAGGACCGCCTGATCCAGACCGAAAAGCTCGCTTCCCTCGGCCAGCTCACCGCCGGCATCGCCCACGAGATCAAGAATCCGCTCAACTTCGTCAACAACTTCTCCGCGGTCTCGACCGAGCTGATCGACGAGCTCAACGAGATCCTGCAATCGGCCGCGCTCGACGGCAAGACGAAGAAGGAGGTCGACGAGCTGACCGGCATGCTCAGGGCCAATCTCGAGAAGGTGGTGCAGCACGGCAAGCGCGCCGATTCCATCGTCAGGAACATGCTGCTGCATTCGCGTCAGGGTTCCGGCGAGCATCGCGCCGTCGACATCAATGCGGTGGTCGAGGAGAGCCTCAATCTCGCCTATCACGGCGCGCGCGCCGAAAGGCCCGCCTTCAACGTCACGCTCCAGCGCGATTTCGACCCGGATGCCGGCATGATCGAGGTGTATCCGCAGGAGATCACGCGCGTCTTGCTGAACCTGATCTCGAACGGCTTCTATGCCGCGGCCAAGCGCAAGGAGAGCGAGGGCGATGCATTCGAGCCCACCTTGCGCGCGGCAACGAAGAATCTCGGCGACAGGGTCCAGATCCGGATTCGCGACAACGGCACCGGGATTCCAGCCGAGGTGAAGGAAAAGATGTTCAATCCCTTCTTCACCACCAAGCCGGCCGGCGAGGGCACGGGACTCGGCCTTTCAATGAGCCACGACATCGTGGTGAAACAACACGGCGGCACGATCGACGTGGACACCACACAAGGTGTATTCACCGAGTTCATCATCACGCTGCCGCGGACGATGGCAGCGGGCGACACTTCCGGAGGAAAGTCTTGAACGTTTACATCCTGGTCGTCGATGACGAGCCCGACGTCGAGGCACTGTTTCGGCAGCAGTTCCGGCGCGACCTGCGCGCCGGCCGGTTTCAGATGGAGTTTGCCCTCTCGGCCCCCGAGGCGCTCGAGCGCGCCGCCGAAGTCCGTGATCCCTCGCTGATCCTGATCCTGTCGGACATCAACATGCCCGGCATGAGCGGGCTCGACATGCTGCCGAAGGTGCGTGCCGCGCATCCCGATGTTCCCGTCATCATGATCACGGCCTATGGCGATGCGGAGACGCGCCGCAAGGCGATCGAACGGGGCGCCGTCGGGCTCCTCACCAAGCCGATCGACTTTGCGCTGCTGCGGCAGGAGATCGACACGAGGCTCGAGCAAGCCGCATGACTGCGACCATCCTCTTCGTCGACGACGAGCCGGATCTCGAGGCGCTGATCCTGCAGAAATTCCGCAGGCAGATCCGCGATGGGCAGCTCGCGCTGATCTTCGCGCGCGACGGCCTGGAGGCGCTGGAAGCGCTGGAGCAGAATCCGCATGTCGACATGGTGGTCTCCGATATCAACATGCCGCGAATGGACGGCCTGTCGCTACTCGCGAAGCTCCAGGAGGCCCAGGAGAAGAAGTCGACCATCATCGTCTCGGCCTACGGCGACATGAGCAACATCCGCACCGCCATGAACCGCGGTGCGTTCGACTTCCTGACCAAGCCGATCGACTTCGCCGACCTCGAAGCTACGATCGAGAAGACCGTCCGCCATGTGGAGATGCTGCGCGAGGTGCGGCGGCGCCAGATGGAAGCCGAGCGCGCCCATGCCTCGCTGTCGCGCTTCTTCTCGCCGGAGATTGCAAGGCGACTGGCCGCGAACGTCGATGGCGACGGCATTGAGGTGCAGTGGCGCGATGTCGCCACCCTGTTCACCGATATTACAGGCTTCACCTCGCTGGTCGAGACCGCGCCTCCGCAGACCCTGGGCGAGCTCCTCAACGAATATGTCGGCGGCATGACCGAGATCGTCTTCGCCCATGAGGGGACGGTCGCCAAGATCATCGGCGATGCGATCCAGGTGCTGTTCAACGCCCCCGGCGACCAGCCGGACTATGCAACGCGCGCGGTCGCCTGTGCCCATGCTCTCGACGCCTGGGCGGAGGACTTTTCGGCGCGCTGGAAGGCAAGAGGCGTGAATTTCGGAGCTACCCGCATCGGCGCTCATGCCGGTCCGGCGCTGGTCGGCAATTTCGGCGGCAACCGTTTCTTCGACTACACGGCCTATGGCGACACCATCAATATTGCGGCCCGGCTTGAGGCGGCGAACAAGCACCTGGGAACGCGCATTTGCGTTAGTGCCAGCGTTGCGAATGGGGCCGAAAACTTTCGTGGCCGTCCCGTGGGCGACCTGATGCTGCGCGGACGCAGCGAGCCGCTGCGCGCATTCGAGCCGCTGCCGCAGGCGAGGTTCGAGGCGCCAGCGACGGCGCAATATGCCGAAGCGTTTGCCAAGATGGAGGCCGGCGATGCCGCGGCCATGCCGTCCTTCGCCGCGCTGGTCGGCATGCACGCCGACGATCCGCTGGCCGGATTTCACCTGAAGCGCCTGCTCAACGGCGCCAAGGGCACTCGCATGCAACTGGAATAGGAGTCCGTCATGACGCGCGAATTCTCGGCCGGCAACTATCGTTTCATCCCGTCCGTGTTCCAATATTCCGCCGGTGCTGCCGCGGATGAGGGCTACGAGATCGAGCGGGTCCGGTTCGACCGCCTGGTGCCGCTCGCGGAAGGGTTTGCGCTGGCCGCAAAGTTCATCCAGGAGGCGGGGCGTCCGCTGACGGCATTCTGTGCCTGCGAGCTGCGCTCGCCCGCGGCCTTCAGCGAGGAAGGCTTTCGCGCGTTCAATCTGCACTATGTGAAGACGCTGTCCGAATGGGGCATCTTCGACGGCAGCACCAATCCGGTGGCGCGCAGCAATGTCTGCCCCGAGATCGATCCGCCGTCCGAACCGTCGTTCTATGCGTTCTCCTTCACGCGTCCGACGCGGTCAGATTTGCCGAGCTTCGTCATCGCCGGCGGCGCCGAGGCGCGCGAGGGCAGCGGCTCCTATGTCGAGCGCACGGTGCGCTACCGCGATCTCAGCCCGGAGGGGCTGCGCGAGAAGGTGCGCTTCACCACCACGTCGCAGATGGAAAACCGGATGGCAGCCTTCGGCTTCGGCTGGAAGGATACAACCGGGGTGCAGGCCTATTCCGTGCACGACTTTCACCATGCGCTGGTGGACGAGTTGGTCCGCCGTGGCGCGCTCCGCTCCGGGCTGACCTGGCATTTCGCCCGTCCGCCGGTGGTCGATCTGGAATTCGAGATGGATTGCCGCCGCGTGCTGCGGGAGGTGGTGGTCTGAGCTTCTCACCAAGAGGAATAATCAGCGCTGCCTTGGGTCGAGCGCGTCGCGTAGGCCGTCACCGAGCAAGTTCAGCGACAGCACGACGAGGAAGATCGCAAGGCCCGGCCAGATTGCCATCCAGGGCGCCTGGGTCAGGAAGCGTTGTGCCGCGTTAAGCATGCTGCCCCACGATGGCGCCGGAGGCTGCTGGCCGAGGCCGAGGAAGGAGAGGGCGGCTTCGGCGATGATGGCCGCAGCGATCGAGAGCGTCGCCTGCACCAGAAGCGAGGGGAGGATGTTCGGCAGGATGTGCGAGAGCGCGATCCGCCACGGCGGATTGCCGAGTGCGCGCGCGGCCTCGACATAGTCTTCGGCTTTGACGACGAGCACCTGGCCGCGGGTCAGGCGGATGAAGATCGGCGTCGCCGAGATGCCGATCGCAATCATGGCATTGCCGAGGCTCGGGCCGAGGAACGCGGCGAGCGCGATCGCCAGGATCAGGAACGGGCAGGCCAGCATCGCATCGGTGATGCGGCTGATCAGCGCGTCGGTGAAGCCGCCGCGGTAGCCGGCGAGGAGACCGAGCGGCACGCCGATGCCGAGCGCGATCGCGACCGAGATCAGGCCTGCGAGCAGCGAGGCGCGCGCGCCGTAGACGACGCGGCTGAGGATGTCGCGGCCGAGCTCGTCGGTGCCGAACCAGTGGGCCGAGGTCGGCGGTTTGCGCACCAGACTCCAGCTCGTCGCGATGGGATCATAGGGCACGATGAGCGGAGCGAGCACGGCAAGGGTGATGAATATCGTGAGCACGACGAGCCCGAACACCGCTGCCTTGCGCTTGAACAGCCGCCGACGCGCGCGGCGGGCCGGGCTATCCAGCTCGTCGGCTCGCGTGAGAGGACTCGGCAGCGCGGCATCGGTCATGATCAGCCCCGAAGCCGCGGATTGACGAGGATGTAGGCGATGTCGGCCACCAGATTCAGCGTGATGTAGACCGTGGCCGTGACCAGGACGACGCCCTGAACCACGGCATAATCGCGGTTGAATACGGCATCCACGATCAGCTTGCCGAAGCCGGGAATGGAGAAGATCTGCTCGGTCAGGACCGCGCCTGAGAGCAGCGTACCGAGCTCGAGCGCGCCGAGCGTGATGACGGGGGTCAGCGCATTGCGCATGGCATGCTTGAGGATCACCGTGCGCTCCAACAGCCCTTTGGCGCGCGCGGTGCGCACGTAGTCGCTTTCCAGCACCTGAAGCATGGCGCTTCGCGTATGCCGCATCAGGATCGCGGCGATCGCATTGCCGAGCACGAAGGCCGGCATGATGGTGACGGCCAGGCTTGCGCGCCAGTTCTCGGTGAGCGGCACGTAGCCGGAAGCCGGCAACCATCCAAGCTCGATCGAGAACAGGAAGATCAGCATGATTCCGAGCCAGAAGTTCGGCGTTGAGATGCCCCACAGCGCAAAGAGATTGGCGCCGTAGTCCCACGCGGAACCCTTCTTCACGGCCGCGACGATGCCGGCGGGAATGCCGATCAGCAGCGCGATCAGAATCGCCATCGAGCCGAGCTGCAGCGTCACCGGCAGCTTCTGCGCGATCAGCTCGCGCACCGGCATCTTATTGCGCAGCGACTCGCCGAAATCGCCCGAGAGCACGCCCTTGATCCAGTAGGCGTACTGCACCGGGACGGGCTGATCGAGCCGGTACTGGCGGCGGATCTGCTCGATAACGGCCGGGTCGCGCTCCTCGCCCGCCATCACCAGCGCGGGGTCACCCGGCAGCAATTGCTGCAGCGAGAAGATCAGCACCGAGACGAAGAACAGCGTCGGCACGATCTGCACAAGGCGGCGGGCGAGGAAGTTCAGCATCCTCGCAGCGTCACTTCAGCTTGAGGCCGACAACGCGGATGAGGCCGTCCGGCATTTGCCTATAGCCTTCGAGCTTGGTCGTGTGCGCGATGATGATACGGCGGTGATAGAGGTAGAGGATGGCGTGATCTTCCAGCTCCAGCTTCGCAAGTCTCTCGTAGGCGGCCTTGCGCTGAGCCATGTCCGACGTACGGCGGGCATCGTCGAGCGCCTTGTCCGCGTCGGCGTTGGTCCAGGCACTGTAGTTCTGCGGCGCATCCTTGCGCAGGAACACGTAGGAATTGCCATCGGGATCGATGCGTCCGCTCCATGCCAGCATGAAGGCCTGGTATTCGCCGGACTCGGCCTGCTTCAGCGACGTCGCAAACTCGGTGACGCGGATCTTCATATCGAAGCCCGCCTCGCTCGCCATGGATTGCACCACTTGAGCCACCGCTTCGGTCTCCGCACCCTTTGGTACCAGGAAGTCAACGCTGACTGGCCCAGTGACGCCGGCTTCCTTCAGGAGGGCCTTGGCTTTGGCGATGTCGCGGCCGTGGATCGGAAATGCGCCCTGATAATAGGGGTGATCGGGATTGACCCATTGGTTGCCCGGCTTGAATTCGCCGTTGAACACCACTTGGTTGATCGCCTCGCGGTCGATCGACCAGTCGAGTGCCTGCCGCACCTTGGCGGATTGGCTGAGCGGGCCCTTGGCCTTGTCCTTGCCGATGTTGAGCGTGATGCCCTGATAGCCGAGCTCGATGGCGGTCGCGACCTTCAGCCGCGAGTCGGCGCGCACCTCCTTGAGATCGGTGGCGAGCACGCGCTCGATCAGGTCGAGGCCGCCGGATTTCAGGTTTGCGAGCCGCACGGTCGCATCGACGATCGGCTGGAACACGATCTTGTCGATGAAGACGTTGTCCTTGTTCCAGTAGTCGGCGAATTTCTCGAACACGATGCGGTCCTGCTGCACGCGCTCGACGAACTTGTAGGGGCCGGCGCAGACCGGGCGAAGGCCGAACTTGTCGCCGGCCTCCTTGGCGGCCTTCGGCGACATCATCATTCCGGCGCGGTCGGTGAGCTGAGCGAGCAGGGGCGAGAACGGCGACTTCAACACCAGCTTGACCGTGAGGGGATCGACGATTTCGACGTGATCGACCGAGGCGAGCTCCGGCTTGCGGAACGAGCCGGGGAACGTCAGATGCCGCTCCAGCGAGAATTTTGCGGCCTCGGCATCGAACGGCTCACCGTCGTGGAATTTCACGCCGGGCCGCAGCTTGATGACCAGCGCCTTGCCGTCGTCGGCGGTTTCGCTCGAGAGCGCCAGCTGCGGCACGATGTTGAGCTTCTCGTCGATGTCGAACAGCTTGTCGCAGAAGGAGGAGAACACGATGCGGCCGACATAGGTGCGCGCCATCGTGGGGTCGAGGATATCGGGGTCTTCCGCGAGGCCGATGCGCAACGTGGTCTGGGCCTGCGCGGCCCCGATCGACACCAGCACAGCGGCGGCTGTTGCGGCCAGGCGAAACATCTTCATCGGTCAATCCCCATTGCTTCGGCTATTTCGTTGCGGACGCGGCGTACTGTATACCAACCCCGGCGGGGCTGCTGCCTTCCGTCTTTTGGCTGAAGGCCGCGACCAGCTTTGCAAGCGCCGGCGAAAAACCGCCGGCGGTGGGTAGAATGGCGTCGGCGGACGGCAGCTCCGCGGTGCGGTGACAGGCGGTGGCGTGGCCCGTGCGGTCGGCCAGAAGCGCAGGCGCCTCGCTGCGGCAGCGCTCGACCACGAACGGGCAGCGGGTGTGAAAGCGGCAGCCGGCGGGCGGATTGAGGGCGCTCGGGATTTCGCCCTCCAGCAGCACCGTCGTCCGTTTCGCCTTCGGCTGTGGCAGCGGGATCGCCGACAGCAGTGCGCGGCTGTAGGGGTGGCGCGGCGCGGCGAACAACGCGTCGGCTTCCGCCGTCTCGACGATCTGGCCGAGATTCATCACCGCGACGTGGTCGGCAATGTGCTTGACCACGGCAAGGTCGTGCGAGACGAAGATGTAGGCGAGGCCGAGCCGGTCCTGGAGCTCGCGCAGCAGATTGAGGATCTGCGAGCGGATCGAGACGTCGAGCGCCGAGACCGGCTCATCGCAGATGATGAGCTTCGGCTCGACCGCGAGCGCGCGGGCGATCGCGATGCGTTGGCGCTGGCCGCCGGAGAATTCATGCGGATAGCGCCGGGCGAGGCGCGGCTCCAGCCCGACCAGCCGCAGCAGTTCGGCAACGCGCTCGGCCCGCCGCACCGGCGGCACCAGATCGTGCAACGCCAGCGGCTCGGTCAGAATCTGGCCGACCGTCATGCGCGGATTGAGCGAGGCGTAGGGGTCCTGGAAGATGATCTGCGCCTCGCGCCGGAAGGCGCGCAAGGTCCCGGCGTCGAGCGCCAGCAGGTCGCGGCCGTCGAAGCGGATCATACCAGCGTCTGGCTCGATCAGCCGCAGCACCAGGCGGCTGACGGTGGACTTGCCGCAACCGGATTCGCCGACCAGGGCCAGCGTCTTGCCGGCCTCCAGCGAGAAGGACACGCCATCGACCGCCTTGACGTGCGCCAGCGCGCGGCCGAGCAGCGAGCGCTGAGCGACGAAATGCTTGACCAGGCCTTCGACTTCGAGGAGCGCCATCACGACACCAGCAATTCGAGCGGCGCGCGGATGCAGCGCGAGAGGTGGCCGTCGCTGAGTTCGACCAGTGGCGGCGGCACCTTGGTGCAGGCGTCGAGCACGAAGGGGCAACGCGCGGCGAAGCGGCAGCCGGCGGGCGGCTGTGCCATGTTCGGCACCATGCCTTCGATCGTCGCAAGCTGCTCGGCGCGGTGGTCGAGCCGCGGGATCGAGCCGAGCAGGCCGACCGTGTAGGGATGCTGCGGCGCGGAGAACAACTCGTCGACCGGCGCCCGCTCGACGATCTCGCCGGCATACATCACCGCGACCTCGTCGCAGACCTCGGCGACGACGCCGAGATCGTGGGTGATCAAGATGATCGCGGCGCCGCTCGCGGCCTTCAGCTCGCGCATCAGCTCCAGGATCTGGGCCTGCAGGGTGACGTCGAGCGCGGTGGTCGGCTCGTCCGCGATCAGCAGCCGCGGGTCGCAGGCGAGTGCCATCGCGATCATCACGCGCTGGCGCATGCCGCCGGAGAGCTTGTGTGGGTAGTCGTCGATCCGCCGGTTGGGCGAGGGGATATGGACGCGGCGCAACAGCTCGATCGCCCGCTCGCGCGCGCTCCTCCGCGAGCCGCCCCGGTGACGCAGGATCGTCTCGATGATCTGGTCGCCGATCGTAAAGCTCGGATTGAGCGAGGTCATCGGCTCCTGGAAGATCATCGCCAGCCGGTTGCCGCGCAGATCGCGCAACGTCTGGTCCGGCGTGGTCAGCAGGTCGAAGCCGTCGAAGCGGATCGCGCCACTTATTTCCGCGCTCTGCTTCGGCAGCAGGCCCATGATCGCCAGCGACGTCACGCTCTTGCCACAGCCGGATTCGCCGACCAGGCCGAGCGTCGCGCCATTGGCGACGCTGAGATCGACGCTGTCGACCGCGTGGGTGATGCGGCCGTCGTCGCCATGAAAGCGGATACGCAGATCCTTGATCTCGATGAGGGGGCTGGCGCTCATGATCGTCTCGCGCGCGCCGCTTCGATGCTGGCATCGATGACGCTGCGATCGGTGTTGCCAGCCGGGTTCTGCCGCGTCGGCATGGAGGCGCGGAAGTGCACCCAGAGCTCGTGGCTGACGCGCTCGAGGCGTTCGAGCTCGCTGATCGGATCGGGATGGTCGTCGGCGCGAATGTCCAACGCTGGCCATTCCTCCTCGCCGTGGATCACGAGCGCGGCCGATTGCTTGCCGCGCTTGTCGCCGCCGGCGGCTTCGCCGGCGCGCATCGCCGCGATTAGTCGACGAGGGAAGGGCAGGCTGTCATTTGCGATATATGTCTTCGCGGTCTCGTCGAGCACGTCTGGGCCGGCGAGCATATTGCCGGCGATCGAGAAGCCGCTGCCCGCGACGTGGCCGCACCAATCAACGCAGTCGCGCCCGGTATGCGCGGCGATTGCGCCGCTGGCATCCATGATATGGACCTGGCGGCTCTCGCGGCCGCCATCGGTCGCCAGCAGCGTGGCGAGCACGTCGTGGGCGTTGAGGCCCTCGCGCAACAACTTGATGCCGTCGATGCCGTAATAGGGATTGACGAAGGCTTGTGTTGCGATCGCGCCGAGGCCGGCGGCAATATACGGCACGCGCGCGCCGACGGCGAAGAAGCGGGTCGCGACCGCGATTCCGAACTGGCCGGTGGCAGGATCGCGCGCGATGATCGACCAGGTCATGTGCTGCCTTCAGCGTCCCGCCGCGTAGCCCTGCATGCCGCGCGGATTGGCGGCGGCGCGCCGGCGCGGACCCACGCGTGAGGCCGCGGTCAGGCGTCCTTCGGACCAGTCGGGGCCGACCTCGACGATATGTCCGCGCTCGCGCAGGTTCTCGATGGTTGCCTTCGGCACGCGGTTCTCGACCACGAGCACCCCGGGACGCGCGGTGCGAGGCCAGAACGAGATCGGGAAATGCTCGGAATGCCAGGCCGGCGCGTCGATCGCTTCCTGGAGATTGAGGTTGCAATGGACGTGGCGCAGGAAGAATTGCGTGATCCACTGGTCCTGCTGATCGCCGCCCGGCGAGCCCCAGGCGAGGTAAGGCTCGCCGTCGCGCAGCGCCATGGTCGGAGAGAGCGTCGTGCGCGGCCGCTTGCCCGGCGCGAGCGCGGCGGGATGACCTTCCTCCAGCCAGAACATCTGAGCGCGGCTGCCGAGGCAAAAGCCGAGCTCGGGAATGATCGGCGAGGATTGCAGCCAGCCGCCCGACGGCGTCGACGACACCATGTTGCCGTCCCTGTCGATGATGTCGAAATGCACGGTGTCGCCGCGCACCTCGCCGAAGCGGCCCACGGTCGGCTCGCCGGCGCCGAGCGCGCCGACCGCCTCGCGCTGGCCCTCCGCGCGGCGCAGCTTGACGACACCGCCGAAGCCCTCGACAGAACCAGGGATGAAATCGAGCGAAGCCTTGTCGGTGACGAGCTTGCGGCGCTCGTCGTTATAGGTATCCGACAGCAGCGTTTCGATCGGGATCTCGTTGAACTTGGGATCGCCGTAGAATTTTTCGCGATCAGCAAAGGCGAGCTTGGCGCATTCGATCTGGAGATGGATGAACTCCGGCCCTGTCGGGTCGAGGCCGTCGAGCGCAAAGCCCTTCAGCAGCGCGAGCTGCTGCAGCGTGACCGGGCCCTGGCTCCATACGCCGGCCTTGCAGACCGTGTAGCGGCCGTAATCGTAGGTGAGCGGCGCCTCGACTGTCGGCTGCCAGCGCGCCATGTCGTCGGCGGAGAGCACGCCGCGATGTGGCGAGCCGCTGACGTCCATCACCTCCTGGGTTCGGCAGAACTTGTCGACGGCTTCCGCGACGAAGCCTTGCGACCAGGCTTTGCGCGCGCGCTCGATCACCGCATCGCGGCCACCGCCGCCGCTTTCCGCCTCGCTCAGGATCCGGGCGTAGGTCGCAGCCAGTGTCTTGTTGGTGAACAGCGTGCCTGGCTTAGGCACTTCACTGTTCGGGAGGTAGACCGCGGCGGACGTCGGCCAGTGCTTGCGGAACAGCTGCTCGACGGTCTGGATCGTGGCGCAGGCGCGCTCGACCAGCGGATAGCCGTCGCGGGCGTAGGAGATCGCCGGCTCCAGCACGTCGCGCACGCGCATCGTTCCGTAGTCGCGCAGCAGCATCATCCAGGATTCGAAGGTGCCGGGAACGCAGGCGGCGAGCAGACCCGTGCCCGGCACCATGTCGAGGCCTTCGCTTCTGTAATGCGCGATGGTGGCCCGCGCCGGCGCCGGGCCCTGGCCGCAGATTACCTCGGTGCGGCCGCGCTTGACGTCATGCACGATGATGGGCACGTCGCCGCCGGGACCGTTCAGATGCGGCTCGACCACCTGGAGCGTGAAGGCGGTGGCAACGCCGGCATCGAAGGCATTGCCGCCCTTTTCCAGGATGGCCATGCCCACGGCAGTCGCAATCCAGTGCGTCGAGGCGACGACCCCGAACGTGCCCTCGATCTCGGGCCTCGTCGTGAACGGATCGGGATTGATATTACTGCCCATGGGACTTCACCACCTTATTTCCGGCGCGCGCAATTGATCACAGGGCCACCCCGCTTCCAAATGCGCAGGCTGCATGGCACGCGCGCGTCACGCCGGGACCGGCGCGGTGTTGACCGCATGGCAGGCGACGCCGTCGATTAGTTCCGGGGTTTCCTTGCGGCAGAGATCGAACGCCAGCGGACAGCGCGGATTGAAGGCGCAGCCGGAGGGCGGATTGATCGGGTTCGGAATCTCGCCCTTGACCGGAATGCGCTGGCGGCCGCTCATGGCAAGATCAGGCACGGCGCCCAGCAGCATCTTGGTGTAAGGCATGCGCGGATTGGCGAACAGCTCGCGTCCGTCCGCAATCTCGACGATACGGCCGAGATACATCACGCCGACGCGGCTCGCCATGTGGCGCACCACGGCGAGGTTGTGGCTGATGAACATGTAGGTCAGGCCGAACTTGTCCTGGAGGTCGCGCATCAGGTTCAGGATCTGCGCCTGCACGGAGACGTCGAGCGCCGAGGTCGGCTCGTCGCAGACGATGAATTCGGCGTCGGACGCGAGCGCGCGCGCGATCGCGATGCGTTGGCGTTGGCCGCCGGAGAATTCGTGCGGATATTTCAGCCGGTCGTCCGGATACAGGCCGACGAGGCTGAGCAGCTCGCCGACGCGAGCCTGGATGTCGCGCTCGCCCTGGATCAGGTCGAAGGCACGGATCGGCTCGGAGATGATGGCATCGACCCGGAAGCGCGGGTTCAGGCTCGCATAGGGATCCTGGAAAATCATCTGGATGCGCCGGCGCAGCTTCCGCCGCGCTGGCGCCTGCCGCGGGTCGGTCATCGAGACGCCGTCGATCAGCACGTCGCCGGCGCTTGGCGGCAGCAGGCCGACGACCATCCGTGCCACCGTGGTCTTGCCGGAGCCGGATTCGCCGACCAGGGCAAACGTCTCGCCCTTCCTGATGTCGAAGGTGACGTGATCGACCGCCTTGAGATATTCGAGATGTCCACCTTCGAGCACGCGGTTGAGCCAGGGTTTCGAGACGTCGAAGATGCGGCGCAGGTTTGTGGCCTGGACGAAGGGAGCGCTCATGCCACGCTCTCCGCCGGCACGTCGTCATAGAGGTGGCAGGCCACCGATTGCGCGCCGCGCGGCAGCGGCTCCGGCCGGTCGACCCGGCAACGATCGAAGGCGAAGGCGCAGCGCGGATTGAACGAGCAGCCGCGCGGGATCGCCGACAGGCGCGGCATCGAGCCCGGGATCTGCACCAGGCGCTTGTCCTCGCCGGCAAGAGTTGGGATCGCGCCCATCAGGCCCTTGGCGTAAGGGTGCAGCGGATTCTTCACGACGTCCTGCACCGGGCCGATCTCCGCGACACGGCCGGCATACATCACCGCGACGCGGTCGGAGGTTTCCGCGATCACGCCCATGTCGTGCGTCACCAGCATCACCGCGGTGCCGTGGTCGCGGCCGAGGCGCTTGATCAACGAGATGATCTGCGCCTGCACGGAGACGTCGAGCGCGGTGGTCGGCTCGTCCGCGATGATCAGCTCGGGCTCGGCACAGATCGCGAGCGCGATCACGACGCGCTGACGCATGCCACCGGAAAACTCGTGGGGATAGCCGTCGATGCGCTTTTCGGGCGCGGGTATGCCGACTTCGGCGAGCAGGTCGATGGCGCGGCGGCGGGCGGCCGACTCGGACAGATTGAGGTGGGTGCGGATCGTCTCCACGATCTGGTCGCCGACCTTGTACAGCGGATTGAGCGATGTCAGCGGATCCTGGAAGATCATGCCGATGCGCTTGCCCCTGATACGGCGCATCTCCTCCGGCGGCAGATTGTCGATGCGCAGGCCCGCGAGACGAATCTCGCCGCCGGCGATGCGGCCGGGCGGATCGATCAGGCCGATCACCGCGAGGCCGGTGACGGACTTGCCGGCTCCGGACTCGCCGACGACGCCGAGCACCTCGCCCTTGGCGATCTCGAAGGAGACGCCGTCGATGGCGCGCAGGGTGCCGCGGCGGGAGGCGAACTCCACGTGAAGATCGCGCACGGAAAGGACGGGTTCGGTCATGAACGAGGCGTATTCATCGAAGCTTCGGATTGAGCGCGTCGCGCAGCCAGTCGCCGAGCAGATTGATCGACAGGATCAGCGCCGCGAGCGCGAGCCCCGGGAAGGCGACGATCCACCATTCGCCGGCGAACAGATAATTGTTGCCGATGCGGATCAGCGTGCCGAGCGAGGGCATGGTGTCGGGCAGGCCGACGCCGAGGAAGGACAGCGTCGCCTCCGTGATGATGGCGAGCGCGAGGTTGATGGTGGCGATAACTAAGATCGGGCCCATCGTGTTCGGCAGCACGTGCCGCAGCATGATCTTCGGCGCCGGCAGGCCGATCAGCTGTGCAGCGGCCACGTAGTCCTTGTTCTTCTCGACCATCACGGAGCTGCGCACCGTCCGGGCATAGCCGACCCAGAAGCTCAGGCCGATCGAGATCACCAGCACCACCAGCATGCTGGTGGCGTCCAGCCGGTTGCCGAGGATCGACTTCGCGATTCCGTTGACCAGCAGCGCGATCAGGATCGCAGGGAAGGTCAGCTGCACGTCGGCGATCCGCATGATCACGCCGTCCACTGCGCCGCCGAAATAGCCGGCGATCAGGCCGAGGGCGATGCCGAGCGCGCCGGCGAAGATCACGCCGGCGACGCCGACGGCGAGCGAAATGCGCATGCCATAGAGAATCGCGGAGAACACGTCGCGGCCTTGCTCGTCGGTGCCGAGCAGGAACGGGCTCTGGCCGTCCGCGGTCCACAGCGGTGAAATCCGCGAATTCATCAATTGCAGCTGTGCCGGATCGAACGGGTTCTGCACCGCGAGCACGGATGCAAAGATCGCAAGCAGGAAGAACAGGACCGTGATGGCCGCAGCCACCATGGTGAGCTTGGAACGGCGGAACGAATAGAACAGGTCGCTGTCGAGCGTGCGGCTGAACCAGCTATGGGCGGCCTGCGCCGGCTGCGCGCTTTGCTTGTCGGAATTGGAGACGACTGCGTCGGACATGCAGGCTGCCCTATGCGGCGCGACCGACGGTCGAGCGCAGGCGCGGATCGACCACGGTGTAGAGAATGTCGACCACCAGATTGATGGTGACGAAGATCAGTGAAACCATCAGCAGGTAGGCGGCCATGATCGGAATGTCGACGTTTTGCACGGCCTGGACGAACAGAAGCCCCATGCCCGGCCATTGGAACACGGTTTCAGTGATGATCGAAAATGCAATAACCGAGCCAAACTGAAGCCCGGCCACGGTGATCACCGGAATCAGCGTGTTCTTCAGCGCGTGGCCGAAGTGGATCGCGCGCGTAGTCAGCCCCCTCGCGCGGGCGAAGCGGATATAGTCGGTCCGCAACACTTCCAGCATCTCCGCGCGCACCAGCCGCATGATCAGGGTCATCTGGAACAGGCCGAGCGTGATCGAAGGCATGATCAGTGCCTTCAGTCCCGACACCGTAAGCAGGCCCGTCGTCCACCAGCCGAGCTTGACCACCTCACCGCGGCCGAACGAGGGCAACCAGCCCAATGTCACTGCGAACAGGTAGATCAGGAGAATGCCGATCAGGAAGGTCGGCAGCGAGATGCCGATCAGCGAGACCGCCTGGAATAGTTTGGCCAGCACGGTATCGCGCTTGAGCGCCGAATAGACGCCCATC
This sequence comes from Bradyrhizobium sp. BRP20, assembly GCF_020194215.1. NCBI lineage: Bacteria > Pseudomonadati > Pseudomonadota > Alphaproteobacteria > Hyphomicrobiales > Nitrobacteraceae > Bradyrhizobium > Bradyrhizobium sp. BRP20. Next base: position 324,064 of record NZ_JADYVY010000007.1, read on the forward strand.
AGGATGCCGAACACCATTGCAAACACGGTCGCACAGATCGCAAGTTCCAGCGTCGCGGGCATGCGCTCCATCAACAGCGTCGCGACCGGCTGGCGGAACTGGTAGGAGACGCCGAACTTGAACTGCGCCGCATCGGCGAAATAGCGCACGAACTGCACCGGCACGGGGTCATCGAGGCCGAGCGACTTGCGCACGATCGCGCGTTCAGCGGCCGAGGTGTCGATCGAGACGATTTGGTTGACGGGGTCGCCGGCGAACCGGAACATCGAGAACGCGATGATGCCGACGGCGAACATGACGCCGATGGCCTGAACGGCGCGGCGAAGCGTGAAAGCGAGCATGCCTTCCACTGTCCTTGGGTGAGCGTACGGCCGACGTCCTTGGCGGCCGGAAAAGAAAAGGTCCCGGAAGGTGGATGCCGCCGGGACCTCGTGTTCAACCCATCCTATTCCTTCTTGGTTGCCCAGTGGAACATGACGAGATTGTCGGCGCGCTGCGGCAGGTTCACCTTCTTCGATACGCCCCAGGCCAGCGCCTGCTGGTGCAGCGGGATGTAGGACCAGCCCTTCATGCCGATTTCGTAGGCTTGCTTGATCAGCTGGTTGCGCTTGGCGGTGTCGGTTTCGACCAGCACCTTGTCGGTGATGGCGTCGAACTCCTTGTTGCAATAACCGCCGAGATTGGCCTCGCCGCGCGAGGATTTCGCATCGTCGCGGCAGCCCATGATGTCGTAGAGCACGTTGTGGGAGTCCATCGTGCTCGGGGTCCAGCCCAGCAGATAGAACGAGGTCTGGTAGCCGCCCTGCTTCAGCACCTTGGCGAAGTACTGCGCCTTCGGTTGCGCCAGAAGATTGATCTTGACGCCGATACGGGCGAGCATGCCGACCACGGCCTGGCAGATCGCGGCGTCGTTGACGTAGCGATCGTTCGGGCAGTCCATGGTGACCTCGAAGCCGTCGGGGTAACCGGCTTCGGTCAGGAGCTTCTTGGCGCCGTCGGGATCGAATTTCGGCCGCGTGAACTCCTTGGACAGCACGAACAATTCCGGTGCGATCATCAGCGCCGACGGCGTCGACAGCCCGCGCATCACGCGCGTCTTGATCAGCTCGATGTCGATCGCCTTGTAGAAGGCCTCGCGGACGCGGACGTCCTTGAACGGGTTCTTGCCCTTGATGTTGGAGTAGAGCAGCTCGTCACGCATCTGGTCAAAGCCGAGGAAGATGGTGCGCAGCTCCGGTCCCTTCAGAACCTGGGCGTTCGGGCTGGAATCGACGCGGGAGATGTCCTGGATCGGAACCGGCTCGATGACGTCGACTTCGCCCGAGAGCAGGGCGGCGACGCGGGTGGCGTCGGAAGCGATCGGGGTGAAGATGATCTCCTTGAGATTGCCCTCGACCTTACCCCAGTAATTGGGATTGGCCTTGAACACCGTCTTCACGCCGGGCTGATGGCTTTCAATAATGAAGGGACCGGTGCCGTTCTCGTTCAGTGAGGCATAGCTCGGCGTGGTCGCCGCCACCGGCGTCGGATCGACGACGTTGTTCTCCTCGGCCCATTTCTTGTTCATGATGTACCAGACATCCCACGCGTTATGCAGAATGGGATTTGGCGAGGGCAGGACGAAGTCGACGGTATAGTCATCGACCTTGACCACCTTGACGTCCGGCGCAAGGCGAGTCTGCATGTTCGACCCCTTCTTGCGGACGCGATCGGCCGAGAACACCACGTCGTCGGCGGTGAAGGGGTTGCCGTTGTGGAATTTCACGCCCTTGCGCAAATGGAAGCGCCAGCGCGTCGGCTCTGGGGTTTCCCAGCTTTCCGCCAGCGCCGGAATGATCTTGAGGTCCTTGTCGCGCGCCGTGAGGCCCTGATAGACGTGGCCGAGATGAGCGTGGGTGGTGCTCTCGTTCAGGGTATAGGGATCGAGCGACTTCAGGTCACCCTGGTTGGCATAACGTAGCGTCTGGCTCGATGCTGGCGAGACCGCCAACGCGAGCGTGCCGGCGAGTGTCGCCGCAAACAGACTTTGACCGACTGACATTCTTGACCCTCTCCACACTTCCGCGCCGGTGATTTTTGATTGTTCGGCGAGGCTGACTGATCCATGTTGCCCAGAGTTCTCGACCCGTGCAAGCATCATTCCAGCAAGGAACGCGCCAAGTTGCACCGCTGTGCAGCAATGCTGCCCGGCGTCCCCCGGGGCCGGCCGGCGAGCTTCTGCGCGGGTCGCGGGCCAGCCAATTTGATTGATTGACCATACGAGCCGATTGGGGAAGCCGATCCCAGCGGCTTCCCCTCAGGTCGCTTGCCTTGCAGACCTTCTCGCGGTGATACTCCGACGGGCCGCTCGAATCTCATCTGGAGGGGACATGAAGGTTAACATCGAAATCGACTGCACCCCCCTTGAGGCCCGCCAGTTCTTCGGTCTGCCCGATGTGGGGCCGATGCAGACGGCCGTGATGGACAAGCTGCAGCAGCAGGTTCTCAGCAACATCGAGAAGGTCTCGCCGGAATCGCTGATCCAGAGCTGGTTCACCTTCGATCCCAAGATCGCCGAGCGGTTTCAGGACATGTTCGTCGCGATGGCAGGCCTCGGCGGCACGCGCAGCGGCGACAAGAAAAAATAGTGTCGCCCGGGCCGGACGGGGCGCTGCAAGAAGGCCGGCTTCGTCCGCCGGGTCTCGGCCTGCTGCTCGCCGAGGCCCGTGGGCTATTCGAGTTGAATGCGAGCCTCTTGCTGTCGCCGCTCCTGATGCGGGCGCCGCGGGGCGATGGCCATCCGGTGCTGGCGCTGCCGGGCTTTCTCGCCAGCGACCTCTCGATGGTGCCGATACGGCGCTACCTCAGCGAGCTCGGTTATGCGCCGCATGCCTGGCGGATGGGCCGCAATCTCGGCGGGCTCGGGCGCATGCGGGATTCGCTGCGCATGCGCTTGGCCGAAATCCATGCCGCCACGGGACGCAAGGTCAGCCTGGTCGGTTGGAGTCTCGGCGGCGTCTATGCCCGCGATCTCGCGCTTTGGGCGCCGGACAAGGTCCGCTACGTCGTCACGCTCGGCAGCCCTTTTGCCAACGATGTGCGGGCGACCCACGCGACGCGGCTCTATGAGACGCTATCCGGCGAGAAGGTGGAGGACTATGCGGAAGCGCGCGAGGCGATTGCCGGCGATCTGCCGGTGCCGGCAACGTCGATCTATTCGCGCGCCGACGGCGTCGTGAACTGGCGGACCTGTGTGCTGCGCCCCTCCGACCGTGCCGAGAACATCGAGGTGCACCTGGCGAGCCATATTGGGCTTGGCGTGAACCCGGCGGTGCTGTGGGCCGTGGCGGATCGCCTGGCGCAACCGGAGGGAGACTTCCGGCCATTTGACCGGGCGGGGCCGTTTGCCATTGCATATGCCCCGCCGGACCGGGCAGTATCGGCCTGACGAGAAGCGCCGCCAAGGCGCCCGTCGAATACTCGGGAGGGAACCATGGCTGACGGTAAGAAGCTGTCGTCGCTTGACGCGTCGTTTCTCTATCTGGAAACACCGGAGATGCCGATGCATGTCGGCAGCATGGCGATCTTCCGCCTGCCTGACGACTACAAGGGCGATTTCTTCGAAGACTTCAAGTCGATGATCGTCTCGCGCCTGCACATCGCGCCGATTCTCAAGGCGCGGCTGGAGAAGGCGCCGCTCGACATCGATCATCCCTCCTGGGTCGAGGACGACCAGTTCGACATCGACCGCCACATCTTCCGCGCCAGCCTGCCGCAGCCGCGCGACCGCGCTACGCTCGAGCGCATCGTCGGCTGGATGCATGCCAAGCTGCTCAACCGCGCCCGTCCGCTCTGGGAGTTCTACGTGTTCGAGGGCATGAAGGACAACGAGGTCGGGCTCTATTCCAAGATGCACCATGCCGCGATCGATGGCGGCGCCGGTGCGGCGCTGACCAACATGATCTACGACATCTCGCCGATCCCGCGGAAGGTCGATCCGCCGACCGCGGGCAGCAAGCCCGGGCAGGAGCCGCGCGACATCGCCGCCAACCTGCTCGACTCCTATCAGCAGCTGTTCAGCCAGCCGCTGGAGGCTTCGCAAGCGGCAAAGAACCTGCAGCTGCCCCGCACCGGCAAGAGCGATATCGGCTCGATCCTGTTCGACAACGCTATGTACCAGATCGAGAGCGCGGTGCGCTTCGCCGGCAACATCCCGACCGTGCTCAAGAGCGTCTCCGACGTGCTCGGCAAGATCGCCGATCCGAAGTCGCGCGAGAGCCTTGCCAGCATGGTGTCGCCGGCGACCATGCTCAACAAGACGATCTCCTCGGAGCGGAGCTTTGCCGGCGTATCGATCCCGCTGTCGCGGGCGAAGGCGCTGGCCAAGCAGGCCGGCGGCAAGCTCAACGACGTGGTGCTGGCGCTCGCCTCCGGCGTCGTCCGCCGCTATCTCCTGCGATACGGCACGCTGCCGGCGAAATCCCTGACCGCAGCGGTGCCGATCTCGCTGCGGGAGGAGGGCAACACCGAGGCCAACAACCAGGTGTTCGGCATGATCTGCTCGATCGCCACCAACATCGAGGATCCCAAGGCGCGGCTGGAAGCGATCATCGCGCAATCAACCAAGTCCAAGGAGATGTCGCATCCTTTGCGGGCTTTGATGCCGCAGGTCTCCAACATCTCGATGCTGGGCGCGCCGATCATGGTGCAGATTCTGGCGCTGCTCTATAGCCGCTCGAACCTCTCCGACGTGCTGCCGCCCGCGGCCAACATCACCGTGTCCAACGTGCCCGGGCCACGGCAGACGCTCTATGCCGCCGGTGCCGAGCTCTTGCACATCTTCCCGGTGTCTATCTCGACCCACGGGCAGGCACTCAACATCACCGTGCAGAGCTATCGCGACCAGCTCGATTTCGGCTTTATCGTCGGTGCCAACATCATTCCGCATGTGCAGGTGATGTGCGACATGCTGCCTGAGGAATTCGCCGCGCTGGAGGCGGCGTACACGCCGCCGGCCGCTGATATCAAGGGCGCCGCCGAGTAAGGACTTTGCAATGATTGAAATGCCGCCGCTCAAGTTCGCGACGACGAACGGAATCCGCATGGGCTATTACGAGGCGGGCCCGTCCGATGACAAACCGCCGGTCGTGCTGTGCCACGGCTGGCCGGAGCTCGCATTCTCCTGGCGTCACCAGATCAAGGCACTAAGCGAGGCCGGCATCCGCGTAGTCGCGCCCGACCAGCGTGGCTACGGCGCGACCGACCGGCCCGAGCCGGTCGAAGCCTATGACATGGAGCACCTGACCGGCGATCTCGTCGGTCTGCTCGATCATCTCGGGATCGACAAGGCGATCTTCGTCGGCCACGACTGGGGCGGCTTCGTCGTCTGGCAGATGCCGCTGCGGCATCCCACGCGCGTCGCCGGAGTCGTCGGCGTCAACACCCCGCATTGGGACCGCATGCCGATCGACCCGATCGCGCTGTTCCGCCAGCGTTACGGCGACCAGATGTACATCGTCCAGTTCCAGGATCCCGCGCGCGAGCCGGACAAGATCTTCGGCAGCCGCGTCGAGCAGACCTTCGACGCCTTCATGCGCAAGCCGCTGGCAAAGCCGGCAGCGAAACCGGACGAGCCGCCGATCGCGGGTGTCGGCGCCTCGTCGAAGACCAACCTGGCTTTCCCGCAGATGATTGCGGCGTACGACGCCAAGGTCGATCCGCGCACGCCGATCCTGTCGGCTGATGAGAAGAAGGTGTTCGTCGACACCTTCACGAAGACCGGCTTCACCGGCGGCATCAACTGGTACCGCAACTTCACCCGCAACTGGGAGCGCGCCGAGGGGCTGGACCACCACATCCACGTGCCCTCGTTGATGATCATGGCGGAGAATGATGCCGTGCTGCCGCCCTCGGCGGCCGACGGCATGGAGAAACTGATCGATGACCTCGAGAAGTATCTGGTGAAGGACAGCGGCCATTGGACGCAACAGGAGAAGCCGGAGGAGGTCAGCGCCAAGCTGATCGAGTGGCGGAGAAGGCGGTTTGGCTAGCGCTCGTCATTGGGAACGCGTCATTGCGAGGAGCCCGCGGCAAATTGCCAAGCAATTTGCGCTGGCGACGAAGCAATCCAGACTGCCTCCACGGATACATTTCTGGATTGCTTCGCTTCGCTCGCAACGACGACATTGAGGCAGGGGGACTACATTTCGATGTCATCCAAGAACCGTCTGGACCCGATTCCGCAGCCGCCGACCAAGCCAGTGGTCGGCAATATGCTGTCGCTGGACGCGGCCGCTCCCGTGCAGCACCTGACGCGGCTTGCCAAGGAGCTCGGTCCGATCTTCTGGCTTGACATGATGGGCTCGCCGATCGTCGTCGTCTCCGGCCACGATCTCGTCGACGAGCTCTCCGACGAGAAGCGGTTCGACAAGACGGTGCGCGGCGCGCTGCGGCGCGTGCGTGCGGTCGGCGGCGACGGCCTCTTCACCGCCGACACCCGTGAGCCGAACTGGAGCAAGGCGCACAACATCCTGCTGCAGCCTTTCGGCAACCGCGCCATGCAGTCCTATCACCCGAGCATGGTCGACATCGCCGAGCAGCTCGTCCAGAAATGGGAGCGGCTCAACGCCGACGACGAGATCGACGTCGTCCACGACATGACCGCGCTGACGCTGGATACGATCGGCCTGTGCGGCTTCGAGTACCGCTTCAACTCGTTCTACCGGCGCGACTACCATCCTTTCGTCGAGTCACTGGTACGATCGCTCGAAACCATCATGATGACGCGCGGCCTGCCGTTCGAGCAGCTCTGGATGCAGAACCGGCGGAAGACGCTGGTCCAAGACGTCGCTTTCATGAACAAGATGGTCGACGAGATCATCGCCGAACGCCGCAAGAGCGCGGAAGGCATCGACGACAAGAAGGACATGCTGGCCGCGATGATGACCGGCGTCGACCGTTCCACCGGCGAGCAGCTCGACGACGTCAATATCCGCTACCAGATCAACACCTTCCTGATCGCAGGGCACGAGACCACCAGCGGCCTGTTGTCCTACACGCTGTACGCGCTGCTCAAGCACCCGGAGATTCTCAAGAAGGCCTATGACGAGGTCGACCGGGTCTTCGGCCCCGACGTCAACGCCAAGCCGACCTATCAGCAGGTGACGCAGCTCACCTACATCACGCAGATCCTCAAGGAGTCGTTGCGGTTGTGGCCGCCGGCGCCGGCCTATGGCATCTCGCCGCTGAACGACGAGACCATCGGCGGCGGCAAGTACAAGCTCAGGAAAGGAACGTTCGTCACCATTCTGGTGACGGCGCTGCATCGTGATCCAAGCGTGTGGGGTCCCAATCCCGACGCGTTCGACCCCGAGAATTTCAGCCGCGAGGCGGAGGCAAAACGGCCGATCAATGCCTGGAAGCCGTTCGGCAACGGCCAGCGCGCCTGCATCGGCCGCGGCTTCGCCATGCACGAGGCAGCGCTCGCGCTCGGCATGATCCTGCAGCGCTTCAAGCTGATCGACCACCAGCGCTACCAGATGCACCTGAAGGAGACGCTGACCATCAAGCCGGAAGGCTTCAAGATCAAGGTGCGGCCGCGCGCCGATCGCGAGCGCGGCGCCTATGGCGGGCCCGTTGCCGCTGCGTCCTCGGCGCCAAAGGCGCAGCGTCAGCCCACCACGCGGCCCGGCCACAACACGCCGATGCTGGTGCTCTACGGCTCCAATCTCGGCACCGCCGAGGAGCTCGCAACGCGCATGGCCGATCTTGCCGAGATCAACGGTTTTGCCGTGCATCTCGGCCCGCTCGACGACTATGTCGGCAAGCTGCCGCAGGAGGGCGGGGTGCTGATCATCTGCGCCTCCTATAACGGCGCGCCGCCGGACAATGCGACGCAGTTCGTCAAATGGCTCGGCGAGGATCTGCCGAAGGATGCCTTCGCCGGTGTGCGCTACGCCGTGTTCGGCTGCGGCAACAGCGACTGGGCCGCGACCTATCAATCGGTGCCGCGCTTCATCGACGAGCAATTGTCGAAGCATGGTGCGCGCGCGGTCTATCCGCGCGGCGAGGGCGATGCCCGCAGCGATCTCGACGGCCAGTTCCAGAAATGGTTCCCCGCCGCCGCGCAAGTCGCGACCAAGGAGTTCGGCATCGACTGGAATTTCACCCGCACCGCCGAGGACGATCCGCTCTATGCAATCGAGCCGGTCGCGGTGACCGCCGTCAACACCATCGTCGCCCAGGGCGGCGCAGTGGCGATGAAGGTGCTGGTCAATGACGAGCTCCAGAACAAGTCCGGCGCGAATGCTTCCGAGCGCTCGACGCGCCACATCGAGGTGCAGCTACCGGCCAACCTCAGCTACCGCGTCGGCGATCACCTCAGCGTCGTTCCGCGCAACGATCCTACGCTGGTTGATTCGGTTGCCCGCCGCTTCGGCTTTTTGCCGGCCGATCAGATCAGGCTTCAGGTGGCCGAAGGCCGGCGCGCGCAATTGCCGGTCGGCGCGGCCGTGTCGGTTGGCCGCCTGCTCAGCGAGTTCGTCGAGCTGCAGCAGGTCGCGACGCGCAAGCAGATCCAGATCATGGCCGAGCACACCCGCTGTCCCGTCACCAAGCCGAAGCTGCTGGCCTTCGTCGGCGAGGAGGCGGAGCCGCTCGAGCGCTATCGCAGTGAGATCCTCGCCAAGCGCAAATCGGTTTTCGACCTGCTGCTCGAATATCCGGCTTGCGAACTGCCGTTCCACGTCTATCTCGAAATGCTCTCGCTGCTGGCGCCGCGCTATTACTCGATCTCGTCCTCGCCGTCGGTCGACCCCGCGCGTTGCAGCGTCACGGTCGGCGTGGTCGAAGGTCCGGCTGCCTCCGGCCGCGGCACCTACAAGGGCATCTGCTCGAACTATCTCGCCAATCGGCGGGCGGGCGATACGATCTATGCCACCGTGCGCGAGACCAAGGCGGGCTTCTGCCTGCCGGACGATCCTTCCGTGCCTGTTATCATGATCGGTCCGGGCACGGGACTTGCGCCGTTCCGCGGCTTCCTCCAGGAGCGCGCCGCGCGCAAGGCGAAAGGGGCCGCGCTCGGCCCGGCCATGTTGTTCTTCGGCTGCCGCCATCCCGACCAGGATTTTCTTTACGCGGAGGAGCTGAAGGCGCTCGCGGCGAGCGGCATCACCGAGCTGTTCACGGCGTTCTCGCGCGCGGACGGACCGAAGACCTATGTGCAGCATGTGCTTGCCGCGCAGAAGGACAAGGTCTGGCCGCTGATCGAGCAGGGCGCGATCATCTATGTGTGCGGCGACGGCGGCAAGATGGAGCCGGACGTGAAGGCGGCGCTGGTTGCGATCCACCGCGAGAGGAGCGGCAGTGATGCTGCGGCAGGCGCGCGCTGGATCGAGGAGATGGGCGCGAACAACCGCTATGTGCTGGACGTCTGGGCGGGAGCGTAGCCGCAGATCGTGGGGTGGGTTAGCCCCGCGGATCGCGCGAAGCGCAAACCGCTAGGCGTAACCCACCAATTCTGTCCGAGCGGCGGGTTACGCCTTCGGCTAACCCACCCTACGATCCTGTTCGTGCTAAAGCATTCCCATGATTCCCTGGGAAAAGATTGACACCGCCAAAATTCCCGGTTCCGACGAGGAGCTTCGCCTGATGCGCCGGGGCAAGGAGTTCTCCATCAAGCTCGGCACCAACGAGCTGATGAACAGCCGCCTGTCGGGGTCGGAAGCAGCGCTGGCAACCCTTGCCGCGAAGCAGATCGAGAAAGTCGCAAAGCCCGTCGTTCTCATCGGCGGTCTCGGCATGGGTTTTACGCTACGCGCGGCGCTGGCCGTGCTCGGAGCCCAGGCGAAGATCGTGGTCTCCGAGTTGGTGCCGTCGGTGGTCGCCTGGGCACGAGGCCCGATGGCCGAGGTCTTCGGAGATAGCCTCGATGATGCCAGGGTGAGCATTCGCGAGATCGATGTTGGCGAAGTCATCCGGGCGAAGCGTTCGGCCTTCGACGCCATCCTGCTCGACGTCGACAACGGTCCCGAGGGGCTGACCCGGAAAGGCAATGACGCGCTCTACGATGCGCGCGGGCTGCAGGTTGCGAAGACGGCGCTGCGGGCGGGAGGCGTGCTGGCCGTCTGGTCGTCTGGACCCAATGCGGCATTCACAGGGCGCCTCAAGCGCGCCGGCTTCGACGTCAACGAAGTCAACGTTCGCGCCACCGGCAGAGGCGGCGGCGCGCGCCACGTGATCTGGATCGCGCGGAAGGGCTAGGCCGCCTGCGCCGCCGCGCCATGCGCGTGCTTGTCGATCGCGTCGATGATTTCCGGCCAGAAGCGCATGGGCAGCGCGTGGCCCATGCCCTCGATCATCAGCAGCTTTGCGTTCGGGATCGACGCGGCCGTGTCCTTGCCGCCTTCGGGGCGGACCAACGGATCGACGGTGCCGTGAATCACGAGCGTCGGAACCTTCACGGTGTGCAGCCGCTCCTTGCGGCTGCCCGAGGCAAGCACGGCGCGGAGCTGACGGCCGACGCCGGCCGGATTGAGCCCGCGCGCGAACACCCGCTCGGCGCGGCCGGGGTCGAGCGCTTCCTCTTCCGGGAAATGCCCGGCGCGCAGCACCTTCCAGGTCTGGCCATAGCGGACGATGAACTCCTCCTTGCTGCGCGGCGGCGGTGCCATCAGCACCGCGGCGGCCTCGCGCGTCGGCGGCGGCACGCGCGGATTGCCCGTCGTCGACATGATCGAGGTCAGCGAGCGCACGCGGTGCGGAAACGACAGCGTCACCTCCTGCGCGATCATGCCGCCCATGGACGCCCCGACGAGATGCGCCGACTTAATGCCGAGCGCATCCATCAGCCCGACCGTGTCCTTTGCCATGTCGATCAGCTTGTAGGTCGCGGCCACCGGGATGCGCAAGAAGCGCAGCTTCAGCAGCTCGAACGGCGTCAGCCGCTTGCCGCCGGTGAGATGGCTCGACTTGCCGATGTCGCGATTGTCGAAGCGGATCACGCGGAAGCCGCGTGCGGCGAGCTGCTCGCAGAATGCATCGTCCCAATGGATCATCTGCGCCCCGAGGCCCATGATCAGCAGCAGCGGCTCGGCATTGTCGTTGCCGAAGATCTCGTAGCAGATATCGATGCCGTTGGCGCGGACGGTCTGGGGCGGTTGATGGGCGGTCACGGGTTCCTCCTGCTGACCGATGCTGTATCGCACGGTTTCATTTCACGAAGAAGCCGCGTCTCCGACGTTGCGTCGGTTGCTTGCCGGTTGACCGGCACCGCGCAACGGTGTGGTATGGCGGGACAAGAAGGGTGCAAAGCCCTCCGCATTGGGAGGACGCCGATGACCGACAAGATCACCGATCCGGTCGCCTTGTGGCAGAAGATGGTTGGCGAAATGGAGAAGGGTTTCAACTCCTTCGCGACCAAGGCGATGGAGACGCCCGAATTCTCGCAGGCCATGAACCGCGCCGGCGGCGTTGCTGCAGGTGCTCAGAAGCAATTCGGCGCTCTCATGGAGAGGTACCTGATCTCGATGAACCTGCCGAGCCGCGAGCAGATGACCGGCATCGCGGAACGGCTCCAGTCGATCGAAGGCCAGCTCGGCGAGATCAAGTCGATGCTGAGCCAGATGTCGGCCACTTCGGGCGCGCCGCAACCCGGCGCCGCCCCGCGGCCACCGCGAACCAAGCGTCCGCCGTCCGAAGGCGGAGACCAAAAATGAACGCGCCGGCGGGACTTGATCTTGCCTCGATCCCGGAGCGCATCCAGTCCGAGGTGCAGCGCGCGATTCAGCGCAGCATCAAGGGCGTCGAATATTTCTCGACCTCGGGCCCCTCGCTCGGCTCGACGCCAAAGGACGTGCTGCACACGCGCGGGACCATGAGCCTCTATCACTACCGGCCGATGTCGGACGAGATCTACCGCGTGCCGGTGCTGATCGTGATGGCAACCACCAATCGCGGCTACATCCTCGATCTCGTGCCCGGCCAGAGCTTCATCGAGTTTCTGCTGAAACGCGGCTACGACGTCTACATGCTGGACTGGAGCGCGCCGCGGCCGGAGGAGAAGGGCCTGCGCATGGAGGACTATGTCCTCGACTTCATTCCGGACTGCGTCCGCCGCGTGCAAGCCGATTCCGGCGAGCAGGACGTCTCCGTCATCGGCTATTGCTTTGGGGGCGTGCTGTCGCTGCTCTACGGCTCGATCCACAAGGACGGGCCGATGAAGAACCTGATCTGCTTCACCACGCCGATCGACTTCCGGGAGATGAAGCTGTTCTCGAACTTCTCCGACCGCCGCTATTTCGACGTCGACCACCTCGTGGACAGCGTCGGCAACGTGCCGCCGGAGATGATCCTGTCCTCGTTCGAGATGCTGCGCCCGGCCTCGCGTACGGTGAGCCAGATCCAGCTCTGGGAGAACATCTGGAACGACGAGTTCGTGAAGTCGTACCGCATGTTCGACCGCTGGGCGACCGACACGCTGCCGCTCGCCGGCGAATATTTCCGCACCATCACCAAGGACCTGATGTGGGACAACAAGCTGTTCGACGGCACCATGTCGGTCGGCGGCCGTGCGGCCAAGCTCGAGAACATCACGGTGCCGATCCTGCATGCCGTCGCCGAGCACGATCATATCGTGCCCTATGAGGCGGCCAAGCACCTGATCGCCAAGGTCGGCTCGACCGACAAGGAAGAGGTGATCCTGAAGGGCGGTCACGTTTCGCTCGTTGCCGGCGCCAACGCGGTGAAGCGGCTGTGGCCGAAACTGGATTCCTGGCTGGGAAAGAGATCGATATGAGCGAGCAGCGTTCCTATCCGCGCCATGTCAAGACCGACGCCGGCACTATCGAGATCCGCCTGATGTCGCCCGCGGACGAGGCCGCGGTGCTGGCTTTTGGCAAGGGCCTGCCGACCCATGACCTGTTGTTCCTGCCACGCAACATCAGCGAGCCGAAGGTGCTGTCGGCCTGGGTCAAGGAAATCGAGCGCGGAGCTATTCAGAGCCTGCTCGCGGTGAGAGAGGGCAGGGTCGTTGGTTGCGGCACGCTGGTGCGCGATCCCCATTCCTGGTCGCCTCATGTCGGTGAGATCCGGATGGTGGTTTCGCCCGAGGTCCGCGGCAAGGGCGTGGGCAAAGCGCTGTCGCAGGAGACTTTTGCGCTGGCGCTCGGAGCGGGCCTGGAAAAGCTCTCGGTCCAGATGACGGTGGATCAGCAGGCGGCGATCGCCCTGTTCGAGAGCCTCGGCTTCAAGGCCGAGGCCCTGCTGCGGGACCATGTCCGGGACGTCGACGGCAAGACCCACGACATCGTCGTGCTCGGCCATAACATCGCGCAGGTCCAGGCTCAGATGGAGGCCTACGGCCTGCCTGGCGCCGTGCAGCACTAAGCAGGAGGCGTCCGACATTGGGTCCGGATCGGAACCCATTCACGTGCCCCCATGGCTACGGAAGCATCACGATGTCTCTCGTGAGAGTTGTTCACGATTTCGTGATATCGCACTGCAATATCAATATTGCGATGCACAATTAACCGTGCCATATAGGTCGTGCCCCGGGCCAATGCGGACGGGGTGAGCCCATAGCTCAAACCATTGAGGATGGAGAGAACCCCATGACCACTGAAACCAACACCGCTTTCGAGGGCTTCAAGGACGCTTTCAAGAACATCCAGAACCTGGAAGTTCCCGAGGCCGCCCGCGAATTCGTCAAGAAGACTGCCAACACTGCCAAGGACCGTGCTGCCGAGGTGTTTGCTGGCTCCGAGCGCGTGACCGCCGCCGTCGAGAACGCGGTGACCGAGTCCATCACCGAGGCCGGCAAGATCAGCCGCAACATCCAGCAGGCGATCTACGAGGACGCCGAGGCGTTCTTCTCGGGCATCGACAAGCTCGCGTCCGCCAAGTCGGTCAGCGAAGCCGTCGAGATCCAGTCGAGCCTGCTCCGCTCCCGCGGCGAAGTGTTCGTCTCGCGCGCCAAGGCGACCGCCGACTATCTCGGCAAGCTCGCCGCCAACGGTGCGAAGTCCGCTCAGGACAATTTCGCCAAGGTCTACAGCAAGACCGCCTGATCTGGCACCTGAGCACAAACTGAATTTGAGGCCCGCTTCGGCGGGCCTTTGTTTTTGCGCCGCCGTCATTGCGAGGAGCTCGCGACAAAATTGCGTAGCAATTTTGCGCTGATGCGACGAACAATCCAAAGTCTTTCCTCTGAAAGATTCCGGATTGCTTCGCTTCGCTCGCAATGACGAGTACTGTGATGCAGTCATGGACTCGTCTGTCACCTTTTCCTTCGACGCCCCCGGCGATGCCGCACGCGCGGCCGAGCTGCGCCGCGTCAAGACGCTGGCGACTTTGGTGCTGGCCGCGACGCTGGCACTGTTCGTCGTCGCGAAATGGCTGCTGCCCGTGCATCCCGTGTTCGGCTTCATTGCCGCCTTCGCCGAGGCCGCGACTATCGGCGGGCTCGCCGACTGGTATGCCGTGGTGGCGCTGTTCAAGCGGCCGCTCGGCCTGCCGATCCCGCACACCGCGATCATCCAGAGCAACCAGGCCCGCATCGCCGACAAGCTCGGCGAATTCATCCAGGTGCATTTCCTCGAGGCGGGTCCCGTCGAAGCCAAGCTGAAGGAGATCGATTTCGGCTCCTTCGTCGCCGACTGGTTGCGCGACCGCAAGCGCAGCGACGACCTCGCGCGCTTTGCCCTGCGTCTCTTGCCGGAGGCCGTGTCCGCAACCGAAAGCTCCGGCCTGATGACCTTTATCATCCGCCGCATGTCCTCGCAGCTCCAGGCGATCGACCTTGCGCCGCTCGCGGCCGGCACGCTGCGCGGCTTCGTCGCGGAGGGACGGCACCAGATCCTGTTCGACGATCTCCTGCGCGTGATGCACGAGACCTTGAACCAGACAGAGACGATGGCGATGATCCGCGAGAAGGTGCGCGCGGAATTGCCGACCCTGCTCAAACTCTATCGCGCCGACAAGTTTTTGGTGAACAAGATCGTGGCCTCCGCCACCGCCTTCTTCAACGAAGTGCGCAGCGATCCCAAGCATCCGTTCCGCGGCGAGTTCGACCGCATGGTGCTGAACTTCGTCGACAGGCTCGGCACCGATCAGGCCTATATCGACCGCATCGACGGCCTGAAACGCGATCTCCTGGCGCGGCCGGAGCTTGCCGATCTCGCCCGCACCGTCTGGGCCAACACGCGCTCCTTCATCGAGCGCAGCGCGAGCGGCGAGACGCAGGTGCTGCAACATCATCTCGCCGGGATGTTCGTCTCGGCTGGCGAGGCGCTCGCCGGCGATGCCGAGCTGCGCGGCGAGATCAACAAGGGTCTCGTGACCCTGCTGCGCAGCTTCGTCGCGGACCAGAAGAGCGGCGTCTCCACCTTCATCTCCGATCAGGTCAAGGCGTGGAATATGACGCAGCTGATTTCGCTGATCGAAATCAACATCGGCCGCGACCTGCAATACATCCGCTTCAACGGCTCGTTGATCGGCGGGCTCGCCGGGCTCGCGCTCTACACCGTAGAATTCCTGCTCCGATTGTTGTGACTTTTGCGTCACGGCCGTTAGCATTAACGCGCGGACCTATTGTCGCCCCGCGTCTCTCCCGCTTGAATGTCGGGAACCGGCCGCCTAGCTGATTCATGTTGCGCTGCGGAACGATCAAGAAGCCGGTGCATTGGAATTCATGCCGATTTGCCGGTCTCGCTGCCGGCGGCCTTTCCAGGAATTCTTCCCAGGGGAAATATTGATGACCGCAACTGCCCAGACGCTGCGCCCGCCGTCCCGCACCTTGATGTTTCTGGAGGGGCGCGCGATCCACGAGTTCGGCGCATTCCTCGGCGCGCTGCCGCTGTTGAGCCTTGCGCCGCGCGGTGATGGGCATCCGGTGCTGGTGCTGCCAGGCCTCGTGGCCTCCGACACCTCCACTGGCGCGCTGCGCACGTTTCTGAGCAGCAAGGGCTATGCAGTGGCTGGTTGGCGCCAAGGCCGCAACTACGGCCTGCGGCCCGGCGTGCAGGATGCGATGCTCGGTCAGATCCGAGAGCTCAACGACACCCACGGCCGCAAGATCAGCTTGGTCGGTTGGAGCCTCGGTGGCATCTATTCGCGCCAGCTTGCCAAGATGGTGCCGGACAGCGTGCGCCAAGTGATCACGCTTGGTAGCCCCTTTGCCGGCGATCCACGCTCGACCAACGCCTGGCGCGTGTATGAATGGGCGAGCGGCCGCAAGGCCGACGAGGTTGATCCGCGTTTCGGCGGCGAGCTTGCCGCTCCGCCGCCGGTGCCGACCACCGCCATCTTCAGCCGTACCGACGGCGTCTGCGCCTGGCAAGGCTGCATGGAGAAGACGGGCGCACAGACCGAGAGCATCGAGGTCGAGAGCAGCCATTGCGGCATGGGCCATCATCCGGCCGCCGTCTATGCCGTAGCCGATCGCCTCGCGCAGAAGGAAGGCCAGTGGCGCCCGTTCGATCGCAGCGGCTGGCGCAGCGTGGTGTATCCCGATCCGCATCGGTAGCGCTCCTCTTCGCCTCTCTCTGCAAGCTGGGCGAGGTCGGATTGCATCGGAGATGCGATAGGGGGAGAAGGAGAAGAGCCGTCGTCCCGCTCCACTGTCGCGCCTGCACCAAACGCGCTAAGGCTGCTGCATGGCGCATCCGCTCTCTCGTATCATCGACCAGCTCAAGCGCGAGCCCTCGCGCACCGGCTCCATCGTCATCACAGTGTTTGGTGATGCCATCGTGCCGCGTGGTGGCTCGGTGTGGCTCGGCACGCTTCTGGAATTCTTCGAAAGCCTCGACATCGTCAGCGGCGTGGTGCGCACCGCAATGTCGCGGCTTGCCGCCGACGGCTGGCTGACGCGCGAGAAGGTCGGTCGCAACAGTTTCTATCGCCTGGCCGACAAGGGCCGCCAGACGTTCGAGGCCGCGACGCGCCACATCTACGATCCGCCGCCGTCCGACTGGACCGGACGTTTCGAGCTGCTGCTGATCGGCAATGGCGAGGATCGCGACGCATCGCGCGAAGCGCTGCGCAATGCCGGCTTCGGCAGCCCGCTGCCGGGCGTATGGGTCGCGCCATCGGGCGTTCCGGTGCCGGATGAGGCCGCGGGCGCGATCCGGCTCGAAGTCTCGGCGGAAGACGACAGCGGCCGCCGTCTGCTCAGCGCGAGCTGGCCGCTCGATCGGACCGCCGATGCCTATCTGAAATTCATGAAGACGTTCGAGCCGCTGCGCGCTGCGATCGCGCGCGGCACGGATCTGTCCGAGGCCGACGCCTTCACCGCGCGGATCCTCTTGATCCACCATTACCGCCGCGTCGTGCTGCGCGATCCATTGCTGCCCGAGAGCCTGCTGCCGCCGGATTGGCCGGGCAGGGCGGCCCGCGAACTCTGCGGCGAGATCTATCGCGCGCTGCTTGCTCCGTCCGAACAATGGCTCGACAGCCATGGAACCAATGAAAAAGGGCCGTTGCCGGCCGCGCGAAAGCTGCTGGAACGAAGGTTCGGTGCCTGATCATTATGTTACAGAAATATCTTGCATGATGTAAATCTTGTTATATATTCTCTCCCAATAAACGGGAGGATGCGCATGTACACCCAGGCGCTGAACACGGCCGAGACCGCTGATCGCGATCTCGAGGACGCAGGCAAAGCTGCGCAATTCCAGGCCCGCATCGATGCCGAGGAGCGCATCGAGCCGAACGATTGGATGCCGGCGGCCTATCGCAAGACGCTCACCCGCCAGATCTCCCAGCACGCGCATTCCGAAATCGTCGGCATGCTGCCCGAAGGCAACTGGATCACGCGCGCGCCGACCTTGCGCCGCAAGGCCGCGCTGCTCGCCAAGGTGCAGGATGAATGCGGCCACGGGCTCTATCTCTATGCCGCCGCCGAGACGCTCGGCTCCTCGCGCGAGGAGCTGGTCGACGCCATGCTCGCCGGCAAGGCCAAATATTCATCGATCTTCAACTATCCGGCGCTGACCTGGGCGGACATCGGCACGATCGGCTGGCTGGTCGACGGCGCCGCGATCATGAACCAGATCCCGCTGTGCCGCTGCTCCTACGGGCCTTATGCGCGCGCGATGATCCGCGTCTGCAAGGAGGAGTCCTTCCACCAGCGCCAGGGTTACGAGATCATGGTGACGCTGTGCCGCGGCTCGGAGGAGCAGAAGGCGATGGCGCAGGACGCGCTGAACCGCTGGTGGTGGCCGGTGCTGATGATGTTCGGTCCGCCCGACGCGACGAGCCAGCACAGCGACACCTCGACGAAGTGGAAGATCAAGCGCTTCTCCAATGACGAGCTGCGCCAGAAGTTCGTCGATGCCACCGTGCCGCAGGCGCAATATCTCGGCCTCACCATTCCCGATCCCGGCATGACGCAGGACGCTGACGGCCACTGGCGCTACAGCGAGATCGACTGGACCGAATTCAAGCAGGTGCTGGCCGGCAACGGCCCGTGCAATCGCGACCGCATGGCCGCGCGCCGCAAGGCACACGAGGAGGGCGCCTGGGTGCGCGAGGCGGCAGCTAGCTATGCCGCCAAGCGCGCCCAGCGTCAGACCGCCCAGGCTGCCGAATAGGAGAGCGATATGGCCACGCCGAACACGCCGCTGTGGGAAGTCTTCATTCGCAGCCGCAACGGGCTCGCACACAAGCATGTCGGCTCGCTGCATGCGAGCGATGCGACCATGGCGCTGCAGGCCGCCCGCGACATCTACACCCGGCGCGGCGAGGGCCTGTCGATCTGGGTCGTGCCCTCCAGCGCGATCACCGCGAGCGATCCCGCCGAGAAGGGCATGATGTTCGAGCCGGCGGAATCCAAGATCTACCGGCACCCGACGTTCTACGAGGTGCCGGATGAAGTGGGGCACATGTGATGGGGATGATGTGATGTCTTGCGCCAACATCCAGGTCTCCGAAACGCCGCTGGTGCTTTACGCATTGCGCCGCGCCGACGATGCGCTGATTCTTGGTCACAGGCTGTCGGAATGGTGCGGGCATGCGCCGATGCTGGAAGAGGACATGGCACTCTCCAACATCGCGCTCGACCTGATCGGCCAGGCGCGGGAGCTCTACACCTTTGCCGCCAAGGTCGAAGGCAGGGACAACGACGAGGACAAGCTCGCTTACTTGCGCGACGTGCGGCAGTACCGCAATCTTCTCCTAGTCGAGCAACCCAACGGCGATTTTGCCCAGACCCTGGTGCGGCAATTCTTCTATTCCGCCTTCGCCGATCTCTACTGGCGCGCGATGATGAATTCGCGCGATGCGACGCTGGCGGCGATTGCTGCGAAATCGGAGAAGGAGAGCGCCTACCATCTGCGCCATGCCTCGGAATGGATCATCCGGCTCGGCGACGGCACGGAGGAGAGTCATCGCCGGGCGCAGGCTGCGATCGACAATCTCTGGGCCTTTACCGGCGAGATGTTTGCCGTCGACGACGGCGAACGCGCGCTGATCCATGCCGGCATTGCCGTCGATCCCGCAAGCTTGCGCGGGCGCTGGCTGGCGACTCTCTCGGAGGTCACGCGTGAAGCAACGCTCGCGCTGCCGCAGAACGACTGGATGCAGCAGGGCGGTCGCTCCGGTCGTCACAGCGAGCATCTCGGCCACCTCCTGTCGGAGTTGCAATCGATGCAGCGGACTTTTCCGGGGCTGACATGGTGATGGTGACCGATGACGCCGCGCTGCGCCAGCGCGCCTGGGACGCCGCCGCCAGCGTGGTCGATCCGGAAATCCCGGTGCTGACCATCGGCGATCTCGGCGTGCTCCGCGACGTCGTTCTCGACGGCGATCATGTCGAGGTTGCGATCACGCCGACCTATTCGGGCTGTCCGGCGATGAACATGATCGCGCTCGAAATCGAGATCGCGCTGGAGCGCGCCGGTTTCCATCATCCGAAGGTACGAACCGTGCTGTCGCCGGCCTGGACCACGGACTGGTTGACCGAGGACGGACGCAAGAAGCTGCGCGCCTACGGCATCGCGCCGCCGCAAGCCTCGAACTCGCGCCGTGCGCTGTTCGGCGATCAGACGGTGGCGTGCCCGCAATGCGGCTCGGACAAGACAGAGCTGCTGTCCGAATTCGGCTCGACCTCCTGCAAGGCGCTCTGGCGCTGCAAGGCCTGCCGCGAACCCTTCGACTATTTCAAGTGCCATTGACCATGTCCGCAGCCGCACCGCGCTTCCATCGCCTCGCCGTCAGGGACCTCCGCCGCGAGGCCACGGACGCCGTCTCGATGACCTTTGCCATCCCCAACGAACTCGCCGGCGATTACGCCTTCACGCCCGGCCAGTATCTGACGCTGCGCGCCACGCTCGACGGCGAAGAGGTGCGCCGCTCCTATTCGATCTGCTCCGGCCCTGACGACGGCGAGATCCGTATCGCCGTCAAGAAGGTCGATGGCGGCGCATTTTCGAGCTGGGCCGCCGAAGATCTCAAATGCGGCGACGAGCTCGACGTGATGACGCCGACCGGCCGCTTCGGTCTGGTCCCGCCGACAGATCGTGCGCGCGTTCATGTCGGCTTCGCCGCCGGCTCCGGCATCACGCCGATCCTGTCGATCGTGAAGGGCGTGCTCGCGCGCGAGCCGGGCAGCCGCTTCTTTTTGTTCTACGGCAACCGCACCACCGACAACATCATGTTCCTCGAAGCGCTCGAGGAGCTCAAGGACCGCTTCATCGATCGTCTTTCGATCTTTTACGTGCTCTCCGGCGAGGAGCAGGACATTCCGATCCTGCATGGCCGGCTCGACGGCGACAAGGTGAGGGTGCTGCTCCGCGCATTGGTGCCGGCGGCCAGCGTCGATCACGTCTTCATCTGCGGTCCTCTTGGCATGAGCGAGGACATCGAGGCGACCTGCCGCGATCTCGGCATCGCGGACGAGCGCATCCATGTCGAGCGCTTCGTCTCCGAGTTCGGCGGCAAGCCGCGGCCGAAAAAGGCGGTTGCGCCCGACGCGCCGCCGAAGGCGATGGCGTCGCTGATCATCGACGGCAAGCGCCGCGACGTGCCCGTCGCCGAGGACGAGGCGATCCTCGATGCCGCCCTGCGCGCCGGTGTCGATCTGCCCTTTGCCTGCAAGGGCGGCATGTGCTCGACCTGCCGCGCAAAACTGGTCGAGGGCGAGGCGCCGATGGACATCAACTATTCGCTGGAACCGTGGGAGCTCGAGGCCGGTTTTGTTCTCACCTGCCAGGCCAAGCCGTCCACGGAGCGGGTCGTAGTCGACTATGATCATGTCTGATCGGGCGTTCTGCGGCTCCGCAATGCAAATGCGTCGCATGATTTGACAGCGTGAGCCAACCAGAACAACATCATGAGCAAACGTCTGGCCGGGAGAAGCGCGTGAACGTGAAAGCCGCCCTGTCGTCTGAGGATATCGCCCGCGCCTGCGCCGATGCGATGTGGGCCGAGGACGATGCCTCCAAAGGTCTCGGCATGGAGATCGTCGAGATCGGCCCGGGCTTTGCGACGCTCGCCATGACGGTGCGGCCTGATATGGTCAACGGCCAGCGTATTGCTCATGGCGGCTTCATCTTCACGCTCGCCGATTCCGCCTTCGCGTTCGCCTGCAACTCGCACAATGAGCGCGTCGTGGCGGCACAGGGCCAGATCACGTTCATCAAGCCGGGCAAGCTTGGCGATCGTCTCATCGCAAGAGCGCGGGAGATCACCCGCGGCGGCCGCTCCGGCATCTACGACGTGCGTGTCACGGCGGGCGAGGTCGTCATCGCGGAATTCCGCGGACATTCCCGCGTCATTCCCGGCAAATGGCTGCCGGCGCAAGATCAATAAAACCAAACAAAAAAGAACAGGCAATGTGGGGAAACGAGGATGGCTCTGACGAGGCTCAAGGAAGGTGGCAACGCCTATAGCGCCGAGATGGATGCGCATGAGCGCGCCTCGCGCGGCGAGATCATGGCGCTGCAGAAGCAGCGGTTGGCGTGGTCGCTGAAGCACGCCTACGACAACGTCGCGCATTACCGCAAGGCGTTCGACAAAGCGGGCGTGCATCCGTCCGACTTTCGCGAGCTCTCTGATCTCGCCAAATTCCCGTTCACGGTCAAGACGGACCTGCGCGACAATTATCCCTTCGACATGTTCGCCGTGCCGCGCGAAAAGCTGGTGCGGGTGCATGCTTCATCCGGAACGACCGGAAAGCCGATCGTGGTCGGCTATACGCAGCGCGATATCGACACCTGGTCCGAGGTGATGGCGCGCTCGATCCGCGCCGCCGGCGGGCGCACCGGCATGATCATCCACAATGCGTATGGCTATGGACTCTTCACCGGCGGTCTCGGCGTGCACTACGGCGCCGAGAAGCTTGGCTGCACGGTTGTCCCCATTTCCGGGGGCATGACCGAGCGGCAGGTGCAGCTCATCAATGATTTCCGGCCCGACATCATCACGGTGACGCCGAGCTACATGCTGGCGATCCTCGACGAGTTCAAGCGCCAGAAGCTTGATCCGCGCCAGTGTTCGCTCAAGATCGGCATCTTCGGCGCGGAACCCTGGACCAACGCGATGCGCGCCGAGATCGAGGACGCCTTCGACATGGACGCGACCGACATCTATGGCCTGTCCGAGGTGATCGGCCCGGGCGTCGCTCAGGAATGCATCGAGACCAAGGATGGCCTGCACATCTGGGAGGATCATTTCTACCCGGAAGTGATCGACCCCGAGACCGGCGCGGTGCTGCCCGACGGCGAGAAGGGCGAGCTGGTCTTCACCTCGCTCACCAAGGAAGCCTTTCCGGTGATCCGCTATCGAACCCGCGACCTGACGCGGCTGCTGCCGGGAACGGCACGGCCGGGCATGCGGCGGATGGAGAAGGTGACCGGGCGCTCGGACGACATGATCATCCTGCGCGGCGTCAATCTGTTCCCGACCCAGATCGAGGAGGTGCTGCTCGCGACCGACTGGTGCGGCGGCCATTTCATCCTCGAGCTCACCCGGGAAGGCCGCATGGACGAGCTCACCATCATCGCCGAGGCGCGGCCCGAGAGCTGGGACGGCCGCGGCCTCGTCGACCATGCGGATCGAGTTTCGACCCACATCAAGAATACGATCGGCGTCAGCTCCAGGGTGCAGGTAGTTGCGCCGGCCACGCTGGAGCGCTCGCTCGGCAAGGCCAAGCGGCTCTTCGACAAGCGGCCAAAGGACTGACCGGACGGATTGACTCGACCGGCGCCAGAGGCGACAAGGCCCGCGAGAAATCGCGGGTCTTTTCATGTCAGCCGATGCCAAAACCGTCGAAGCGCGCTGTGTGCGCCTCAGCGCCAAAGCTGAAAATGCCGCTGCGCTTGCGCCGACAATTGAGCGGCAGATGCTTGCGCGCGGGCCGAACGATCTTCTGATCGAGGTGAAGGCTGCCGCGGTCAATCCCTCCGACGTCAAGGCTGCGACCGGGCTGATGCCCTATGCCGTGTTCCCCCGGACCCCCGGCCGCGACTATGCCGGCGTGGTGATTGACGGGCCCGCCGCCACCATTGGGAACGAAGTGTTCGGCTCGTCCGGGGACCTCGGCATTCGTTGTGACGGCACTCATGCGAGCCATCTCGTGGTCGAATGCGATGCGGTCGTGGAGAAGCCGAAGACTGTGTCCTGGGAGGAGGCCGCCGGCATCGGCGTGCCCTTCGTGACCGCGATGGAAGGCTTTCGCAGGGCGGGCGTGCCGAAGCGCGGCGAGACCGTTCTGGTTTTCGGGGTGAATGGCAAGGTCGGTCAGGCCGCGGTGCAGATCGCGACCTGGCAGGGCGCGCGCGTGATCGGTGTGGTGCGCAGGGCGGAAGCCTATGAAGGCCACACTAACGCGCCCATCGAGGTGATCGACGCCTCCGCCACCGAAACCGCCGCGCGCGTGCGCGAATTGACCGGCGGCAAGGGCGCCGACGTCGTCTTCAACACGGTCGGCGATCCCTATTTCCAGGCCGCGCACAAATCGCTCGCGCTTCGCGGCCGCCAAATCCTGATCGCCGCGATCGACCGCATCGTGCAGTTCAACATCCTCGAATTCTATCGGGGCCAGCACACTTATGTCGGCATCGACACGCTGGGTCTATCCTCGGCCGCGACGGGCGCGGTGCTGCGCGACATCGGGCCGGGTTTTGCCAGCGGCCATCTGAAGCCGTTTCCGATCAGGGCGAATGCGATCTATCCGCTGGAGCGCGCGAAGGAAGCGTATGTTGCGGTCGC
Organism: Bradyrhizobium sp. BRP20; assembly: GCF_020194215.1. Classification (NCBI taxonomy): domain Bacteria; kingdom Pseudomonadati; phylum Pseudomonadota; class Alphaproteobacteria; order Hyphomicrobiales; family Nitrobacteraceae; genus Bradyrhizobium; species Bradyrhizobium sp. BRP20. The sequence goes on from NZ_JADYVY010000007.1 coordinate 348,244, forward strand.
CGGCTCGTCACGTGACCGGGTGATCCTGAAGCCGTAACCATGGAATCCACGCAACTCGTTATCCTCGCCGGCCTGGCCATCGGTCTCGTCTACGGTGCCGTTGGCCTGCTCAGCGGTTTCTGCCTGATGAGCAGCATGCGCGGGTTTCTGGCGGAGGGCGACGGGCGGCTGGTGCGGACCTACGCGCTCGCAATCGCTGTTGCGATCGCCGCGAGCCAGTTCCTCGCCGGCAGCGGCACGGTCGATCTCGGCAAGTCGATCTATCTGCAGCAATCGTTTTCGCCGGCGGTGCTGTTCCTCGGCGGCCTGCTGTTCGGCTACGGCATGGTGCTTTCGAACGGCTGCGGCTCGCGGGCGCTGGTGCTGCTCGGCCGCGGCAATCTCCGCTCCTTCGTGGTCGTGATCGTGCTCGCGATTGCCGCGCAGATGACGCTGAAGGGCCTCATCGCACCGGCGCGCATTGCGCTGGTCCAGGCAACGCAAGCCACGGCTCCTGCCAATTCGCTGCCGTCGTTGCTGGCGACGCTCGGCTTCACGGAATCGCTTTCACGCGCGCTCGCCGCGGCCGCGACAACCGTCGCGCTGAGCCTGTTCGCTTTCGCGCATCCTGCGTTCCGTCGCTCGCCCGGTCAGGTCGTAGCGGGCATCATTGTGGGCCTCCTCGTCGCCGGCGGCTGGCTGGCCACCGGCTATCTCGGTGCCGACGACTTCAATCCGGTCCCCGTGACCTCCCTTACGTTCGTCGCGCCGATCGCCGATAGCCTGCAATATGCCATGCTCTCGACTGGACTGACGCTCAACTTCGGCATCGCGACGGTGGCCGGCGTCTTCGCCGGCAGTCTGGTGACGGCACTCGCAACTGGCCGCTTCAAGCTCGAAGGCTATTCCTCGCCGCGCCACATGCTCCGCTCAGGGACCGGTGCCGCGCTGATGGGGATCGGCGGCGTGATGGCGTTCGGCTGCTCGATCGGGCAGGGGCTCACCGGCGTGTCTACGCTCGCGCTGGGATCGTTCGTCGCGGCTGCCGGCATCCTGCTCGGCACCGCGGCGGGCCTGCGCGGGGTTCTGCGGGTTCAGCCTCTCGCGGTGGCCTGACTGCGCAACAACCGATCGCCCAGCGTCGCAAGGCCGATGCCGGAGACGATCAGCGCGGCCGCGACGGCAAGGCTCGCGTCGATGGGTTCACCCAGAAGGATCGCAGCGCTGGCGATGCCGACCAGCGGTGTCCCGGTGGTGCCGAGCGACGTCGTCAGGGCTGAGATGCTCTTGTTGACCATCGACATCGCCCAATAAGCCAGGACCGTTCCGACCAGGCCCGAATAGAGAAACAACAATACGAGCCTCCACGACCAGCCCACATGCGGGAGGCCATCCACAGCTGTCGCGCCGACCGACAGCACGATCGTTGCCACGAGCACCTGCCAAAGCAAAAGCTGAAGCGGAGATCCGATCCAGCGATGCGCGCGGATATAGATGATGTTCGCAGCCCAAGAGATCGCGGCCAGGATGACCATGCCGGCGCCGAGCAGCACGTTTGGGTTGGTCCAGTCGATCGAGGATGGATTCAGGATGACGGCAAGGCCGATCAGCCCGAGCAGAGCGCCGGCGAGCTTCGGCGCCGTCAGCGTGTCCTTGCCGAAAAGGGGCGCGGCGAGTGCGACCCAGAGCGGCGTGGTGTAGCCGAGCACGATGCCCTTGCTTGCGGGCAGGAAGCGAAGGCCGCTGGCAACCAGGATCGAGAACAGCGTCATATGCAGCAGCGCCACGCTCAGGATCACGGGAAAGTCGCGTCGCTCCGGGATCACGAGATTGTTGCTCAGTCCGAGCAGCACGAACAATCCAACCAGCGCGATCCAACTCCGGATTGCCGCGCTCCACAACGGCGGGACGAACTGCACGAGCTGCTTGGTCACCGACCAATTCACGCCCCAGGCCAGCACCACGATGAGGAACAGGCCGATGGCCGCACGGGGTGACAGGGTGTTCATGTCGCAGGTCCTTGAAGCAGTCCGAGCCGCCGGATAGCATCCCGACTGGCATTTGAAAAAGTGCCAGATTGGAGAAGAAGAGAGTGCCAGTATCCGACACGACGATCTCCGCGTTGATCGAGCTGAAGCGGACCGATGGCGAGGGGCTGGTGGCGCAACTGACGAGCCAGCTGCGAAGCCTGATCGCGACCGGCCGCCTCGGCAAAGGCCGCGTTCTGCCGTCGAGCCGACGGCTTGCGAGCGATCTCGGCGTCTCGCGCAACACCGTCACATACGCGTTCGAGCAGCTCGCGGCCGAGGGATATGTCGCAGCGTCTCATGGCCGCCGTCCCGTGGTCATGATCGACGGCCACGAACGCATCGAACGGGGCGCCGTCGCAGCGGGCGAATGCGTCGGCAAACTGCGGCTCTCGCCTTGGGCTACGAAGCTCCAGCAGGCCGACTGGCCGATGTCTTATCGAGGGGAGCTCAAACCGCTGCGCCCGGGGCTGGGCGATTTCAGGGAGTTTCCGAACGAGGTCTGGGCACGGTGCCTGCGCCGCAGCGCCGTGCATGCAGGCAGGCGCGAGCTGGGACCGGTCAACCGGCTGCGCCTGCGGGAGGCGCTGACGCATTATCTGGCGACGAACCGGGACGTCCGCGCCACGGCGGAGCAGATCATGATCCTGCCGAGCGCGCAGGCCGCGCTGACCTTGATTGCTGCCACACTCATTTCACCGGGCGATCATGTATGGGTTGAAGACCCTGGCTATCCCGGCGCGGCGGCTGCCTTTCACGCATCCGGCGCGCGCCTGACCGGCATCAGGCTGGATGAACAGGGCATGCAGCGAATGCCAGGCCTTGGAGCTCCCAGGCTGATCTTCATGACGCCGTCGCATCAGCACCCAACCGGCCGGTTGATGTCGCTGGCCCGTCGAACCGAGTTTCTCGCGGCAAGCCGGCCCGGCAGGACCTGGATCGTCGAGGACGATTACGACGGCGAATTCCACTACGACAGCCGGCCGGTGCCGGCCTTGCAGGGGTTAGATGCCCATGGCCGTGTGTTCTATGTCGGCACATTCTCGAAGGCGATGAGGTCGGACATCCGACTCGGCTATCTGGTAGCGCCGGCGGCGCTGGTCAGTACCTTGGAGATCGCGCAGCAGCACATGGGACTGATCGCCGCCAGCCACATTCAGGAGGCGCTGGCCGAATTCATCGCCGATGGGCACTTCCTCGCGCATCTGCGCCGCATGCGCCGGCTCTATCACGCGCGCCGCGATCATCTTGTCGAGGAGCTGCAGCGGCATCTCGGTGGCATGCTCTTGCTCGAGGTGCCCCCCGGCGGTATCCAGCTCGTCGCCCGTCTCGAGCGCGGCCGCACTGATCGGGCGGCGGTGAAGCGGCTGGTCGAGGCGGGCGTCGAAACGCGCGCCTTGTCCAGCCTAGCGCTCGGCAAGCCGCGCGATCACGGCCTGCTGCTCGGCTTTGCGGCGTGGCGCGAAAACGAGATCAGCGCGGCCGTGCGCACGATGGCGTCGTGCTTCTAGTGGGGCATCGCTACTCCACCACTTTCGTCACGATCCGGATCTCCGATGTCAGCGTCCGGTGCACCGGGCACTTGTCGGCGATCTCCATCAGCTTCTTGCGCTGCTCGGCATCGAGGGCGCCGTCGATCGCGATGTCGCGCTCGATCTGGTCGAGCATGCCCTCGCGGGTCTCGCACTCCGCACAATCTTTGGCGTAGATCTTGGAATGCTTCAGCGTGACCGTGACGCGGTCGAGCGGCAGCGACTTGCGGTCGGCATAGAGACGCATGGTCATCGAGGTGCAGGCACCTAAGCCGGCGAGCAGGAAATCGTACGGGCCGGGCCCGGCATCCGCGCCGCCGGCTGCAATGGGCTCGTCCGCCACCAGATGATGCGGGCCGACGATGATGGTCTGGTTGAACTTGCTCTTGCGGGTCTCCTGCACCACGACCTTGCGCGGCTCCTCCGGCAGATCCATCGCCTTCGCGGGCGTCGCTGCATCGACGTAACGGCTGGCCCATGCCACGATTACGTCGGCGGCGTAGAGCGCGTCGGCAGGCTTGGTCAGAAGATGATCGGCATGGTCGAGCGAGACGAAGCTCTTGGGGTGTCTTGCCGCGACGAAGAGCTTCGTTGCGTTGTCGATGCCGACGGTGTCGTCGAGGGGCGAATGCATCACCAGCAGCGCCTTGTGCAGGCCGGTGACGTCCTTCATCAGCTCGTGCTCGGCGATGTCGTCGAGGAATTCGCGCTTGATCCGGAACGGGCGTCCCGCGAGCGAGACTTCGACCTCGCCCTGCGCGCGGATGTTGTCGAGATGCTCCCGGAACAGGCCGGTGACGTGGGCGGGATCCGAGGGCGCCGCGATGGTGGCCACCGCTCGTGCCTCGGGAATTTGTCCGGCAGCGGCGAGGATCGCGGCGCCACCCAGGCTATGGCCGATCAGGATCGAGGGTGCCTTGCGGGTCTCGCGCAGATGATCGGCCGCGCGCACGAGATCGGCAACGTTGGAGGAGAACGTCGAATTGGCGAAATCACCGCCGCTGGAGCCGAGCCCGGTGAAGTCGAAGCGCAGCACCGCGATGCCCTTGGCGGCGAGCGCGACCGAGATGCGCTTGGCCGCCAGCGTGTCCTTGCCGCAGGTAAAGCAATGCGCGAACAGCGCGAAAGCCGCGGGCTCGCCGTCAGGCAGCTCCAGCGCGGCCGCGAGCTGATGGCCGCCTTCGCCGGTGAATTGAAAGCGTTCCGTCGGCATGGGCTTCCCCCCGTCTTGCTCGAACCTAATCGCCCGAATAGCGCTGCTCGGCCCAGGGATCACCGCGGTTATGATAGCCGCGGACTTCCCAGAAGCCCGGCGCGTCCTCGGTCAGGAATTCGATGGCCTGGAGCCATTTCGCGCTCTTCCAGAAATAGAGGTGCGGCACGACCAGCCGCACCGGGCCGCCATGCTCCTCCGTCAGCGGCTGGCCGGACCAGCTGTGGGCGAGCAGCGCGTCCTCGGCGGCAAAATCCTCCAGCGCGAGATTGGTGGTGTAACCGTCATAGGAATGCAGCACGACGAAGCGAGCATCCTCGCGCGGCTGGCAGGCCGCCAGCAGCTCACGCGTGGCGAGCCCTTCCCATTCGTTGTCATAGCGCGACCAGGTCGTGACGCAATGGATGTCCGAGGTGAACCGGGACTGCTTCTGCGCGGCGAATTCAGCAAAGGTCCAGAACACGGGGGCCTCGACCGCGCCATAGACGTCGAGCCGCCAGCGCTCGCGCGAGACCGGCGGCGTGACCCCGAGATCGAGTACCGGCCAGTCCTTGGTGAGGTGCTGCCCGGGCGGAAGCCTTTGATCCTCCGGGCGTGTCATCTTGCCGGTGAGAAAGCGGCCCTCGCGCGCCCACTTCTCCTTGGTGCGCGTCAGCTTGCTGTCGGATGGCGTCTCGTCGGTCATGGCCTGTGCTCGTGGCGATGCATGGCGGAGGCGTGCTTGGTGTCGCGCCCGCCATGAAAGGCCTGTCCGCTTCCTTTGGGAAGGCCTTACATCGCCTTTCCGAGCAAAAATGGCAACTGGCGGGGGCCGCGCACCGTTCCTTGCGACCAAGTCACAGTGCCTGCCGGATCGAGCCGGAAGTCGGGAATCCGCTTCAGCCATTCCTCCAGCGCCACCTGCATTTCCATGCGCGCGAGGTTGGAACCGACGCAGCGGTGGATGCCGAGGCCGAAGGCCGCGTGACGATTCTCGCGCCGGTCGATCACGACTTTGTCAGCGTCCGGAAACATCGTGGGGTCGCGGTTGGCTGCCGGGAACGACAGCAGCACCATGTTGCCCGGCTTGACCGGACAGCCGGACACCGTGGTCTCCTTGACCACCTCGCGCGCCATCGTCACCGGCGAATAGGCACGCAGCAGCTCCTCCACGGCGGTTGGAATCAGTCCGGGCTCGGCGATCAGCCGCTCGCGGTCGGCCGGCGTCTTCGCAAGATGCCAGAGCGAGGAGCCGATCGCGCTCCAGGTGGTGTCGATGCCGGCGATCAGCAGCAGGCGCAGCGAGCCCATCACATGGGTGTCCTCGAGCGGATTGCCGTTCTTGTCCCTGGCGTTCATCAGGTAGGAGATCAGATCGTCGGTGGGCTTGCTCTTGCGCGCTTCGATATGGCCGCCGAAATAGGCCGTCATCTCCTGCACGGCCTGGAGCAGCTTGCTCTCGTCCTTGATGCCGAGCTCGAGGATCATGTGGATCCAATTGATGAAAAGGTCGCTGTCGCTCTCGGGAATTCCGAGCATGTGCGCGATCGCCCGAACCGGGATGTGCTTGGTGTAGCGCGCCGCAGCGTCCACCCTCTGCTCGGCGATGAAGTCGTCGATCAGCTCGTTGCAGATGGCGCGGACGCGCGGCTCGAGCTTCTTCATCGCGTCCGGGGTGAACGGCGGCAGCAGCAATTGCTTGGCCGGCTTGTGCTCGGGCGGATCGGAGGTGATCGGCGGGGCTGCGTTCCTGCTGGTGATTTCCGGCCGTACGTCGCGGACGATGATGCGGCGGGAGGAGAAGTGCTCGGTGTCGTTGGCGATCTCGCGCACGGCCTCATAGGTCGTCGGCAAATAGCAGCCGAGGAAGCGTTTCGTGTGCACCACGGGGCTTACGGCTCGCAGCTCGTCCCAGATCGGGAACGGGTCCTCGGTCCATTGCGGATCGGTGTGGTCGAAATCATGAACCCAGTCGGTGACGGGCGGATGGGCGACGGGCTGGTCGACGTCGGACATGGCAGGGAATCCCTTGGCTTGTATTCGCTGAACGCAGCGGGGCGGCAACGGCCGCACTATTCCTCGATCACATCGATTGCGATTTCCGGGCAGTTGGATTTCGCAAGCCAGGCCTTGTCCTCGAGTCCCGGAGGGACGGTGCCGTCACCAGCTTCGTGCGCGTTGCCGTATTCGTCGAGCTCGAAAAGCTCCGGCGCGAGCGCCTTGCAGCGGGCATGGCCCTGGCATTTGTCGGGATCGACGTGAACCTTCAGTCGCTCTGCCATTCTCGGCTTCCTTGGTCGTGTGCGCGCGAGGGCCCGAAGGCGGCGCGTTTCCTCATCTCGGTTCTATTTAAGTTATATACTATTACATTCGCGGCGGGCTTCCCTTGTCAAGCGGGAACTTGTAGGCTTCGCCCCGACATGCGTTCACGACCAGCCCGCAAGCCCGCGAAGACCTACCACCATGGCGATCTTCGCGATGCGTTGATCGAGGCCGCGCTGCAAGATGCGGAGCGGGGCGGCGCGGAGGCGATCAGCATCAAGGCGCTTGCCAAGAAGCTCGGGGTCTCGCAACCGGCGCCATACCGGCATTTTGCCGACCGCGAGGCGCTGCTCGCCGCCGTCACCGCGCAAGCATTCCGGCAGCTCTCGGCGCTCTTGCGTGATGCGATGGCAAAGCCGTCGCAGCAATCGAAGCTCTCGCGGCTCGCACAGGCGACGCTCGATTTCGGCTTGCGCCGGAATGGCATCTACCGCCTGATGTTCGCCTCGCGCACGGTGTCCTGCGCGGCCAAGGGCAGCGAGCTGCACGAGGCAACGCGGGAGACCTTTGCGCTCGTCATCGAAGCTCTGGAAGCGCCCGCCGTGGGCTATTTGCGCGAACGGCAGGCGCTCAAGATCTGGGCGGCGCTGCACGGCGTGGTGATGCTGGCCGAGCAGGGCCTGTTCACGGGCGAGGCGGCGCATGCCACGCGCGAGGAGCTGGTCGAGGATTTCGTCAACGAGACGAAGGCTGCGCTTGCGGTCGCGATCAAGGATGCGCGACGTCGGACCAAGGCCGGCGCTTAGAGCATGATCCGGAAAAGTGCATGGCGGTTTTCCGAAAAGATCATGCTCAAACAATAACCTAAAGCGCGATGACGATCCATCCTAATTGCATCGCGCTTTAGGCCTTCGCCTTCAGCAGCTTCATCAGCTTTTCGACCGCGCTGTCCGGCGAGGTCACGACGGGGCGGCCGGTGGCCTCCGCGACCAGCGGCGCCGTCGCGGCGATGCTGAATTGCGCCAGCGCGATGACGTCGCAATCGCGCAAGCTCCGTGAGGCCTCCGCGATCAGCCGGTCATGCGTGGCGCGGTCGCCGCGGTCGAGCGCGGCCAGCGCGCCGTCGGCGAGCTTCGGCACCACCTCGACGGAGGCGGGAAACTCGGGCGGCATCGACGCCAGCGTCGGCGGAAAGGTCGAGAGCAGGCCGATGCGCCGGCCGATGGTCACCGCCCTCTCGATCATGGCCTCGTTCGGCTTTAGCACCGGCATCGGCGCATGCGCGCGCGCGACGGCCTCGATGCACGGGCCGAAGGCGGAGCAGGTGAACAGGATTCCATCCGCTCCCGTCGCCGCTGCATAGTCGCCGAGCGCGAGGAACCGTTCCGTCATGGCATCGTTGAGTTGCCCGTCGCGGGCGAGATCCGCCGAGAGACTGTCGTCAAGCAGGTTCATCAGCCGCGCCTCGGGCCACGCCTGCGCAAACGCTGCCTCGATCGGGGCGATGGAATGCTTGAGGGCGTGGATAAGGGCGATGCGCATGGGGGGCTCGATGCTTCTTCTCCCTCTCCCCGTTCTTACGGGGAGAGGGTCGGGGGTGAGGGGCTCTCTCGGCACAAAAAGGTGAGAGTTGGACGCGCGGAAACTCCTCCTCACCCGGATTGCTGCGCAATCCGACCTCTCCCCGCAAGCGGGGAGAGGTGAACTCCCTTACTTGAACGGAATGGCGTACATCAAGCCGCCTTTGCTCCAGAGACCGTTGAGGCCGCGATCGAGCTTGAGCGGGCTCGCCTTGCCGATATTGCGCTCGAAAATCTCGCCGTAATTGCCGCCGACCTTGATCGCCTTGACCAGCCATTTGTTGTCGAGCCCGAGCCGCGAGCCGAGGTCGCCGCTGGCCCCCAGCAGCCGCTGGATCGCGGGCGTTTGCGACTTCGTCATCTCCTCGACATTGGCTTGCGTGACGCCGAGCTCCTCGGCCTCGATCAGGCCGTAATGCAGCCAGGTGATGATGTCGCTCCAGACCTCGTCGCCGTTGCGGGTGAAGGGTCCGAGCGGCTCCTTGCTGATGGTCTGCGGCAGCACAATGTAGTCGGCTGCGTTCGGCGCGGCCGTGGTCACCGCGCCGGCGAGGGCCGAAGCGTCCTGGGTCATCGCATCGCAGCGGCCGCCGAAGAAGGTCTGGTACATGGTGTCGACGCGGTCGAACACCAGGGGCTTCCAGTCGATGCCGTTGGCGCGGCCGTAATCGCCGAGCGTGACCTCGTGCGTGGTGCCCTGCGCGACGCAGACGGTGGCGCCCTTGAGGTCCTTCAGCTCCTTGACGCCGAGGTCCTTCTTCACGACAAAACCCTGGCCGTCGTAGAAGTTGATCGGACCCTGCCGCAGGCCCAGCGTCGCGCCGCGCAAATAGGTCTGCGTCGAGTTGCGATAGAGCACGTCGATCTCGCCCGATTGCAGGGCGGTGAAGCGGTTCTGAGCCGTCAGCGAGACGTAGCGCACCTTGGTAGGATCGCCCAGCACGCCGGCCGCCAGCGCGCGGCAATAATCGACGTCGAGACCCCTGTAATTGCCTTGCGAGTCCGGCGCCGAGAAGCCGGCAAAACCGGCACTGACGCCACACACCAGCGTGCCGCGGCTCTTCACCGTATCGAGCGTCGCCGCCGCTGCGATCACCGTCGATGCCGCGAGCAGGCCCGCTGCGATAACCACTTTCCTCATACTACTCTCCCCTCACTGATTGACACTACGCAACACGCTGTCGACGGCCGTGCCCAGCTTGTCGACGATCAGGTCGATTTCGTCCGCCGAGGCGATATAGGGCGGTGCCAGCAGCACGTGGTCGCCGCGCACGCCATCGACGGTACCGCCGCTGGGATAGCAGCCGAGGCCACCGGCAAACGCCTCCGCCTTGATCTTCTGGTGCAGCTTGAGGGCCGGATCGAACGAGATGCGGCTAGCGCGATCGGCGACCAGCTCGATCGCCCAGAACAGGCCGCGGCCCCTGATGTCGCCGACATGGCGATGATTGCCGAAGCGTTGGGTCAGGCGCTGCTCGAGCTGCTTGCCGCGCTCCTTCACGCGGTCGAGCAGGCCATCCTCGCGGATCACATCCTGCACCGCGAGCGCCGCAGCGCAGGCGAGGGGATGCGCCAGATAAGTGTGGCCGTGCTGGAACGCGCCCGAACCCGAGCGGATCGTGTCGATGATCTTGCCGCTTGCCAGCATCGCACCGATCGGCTGATAGCCGCCGCCGAGCCCCTTTGCGATCGCCTGGATGTCGGGGGCGACACCTTCTTGCTCCCACGCATGCATCGTGCCGGTGCGGCCCATGCCGCACATGACCTCGTCGAGAATGAGCAGCGCACCGTGACGGTCGCAGATCTCGCGCATCGCTTTGAAGTAGCCGTCCGGGGCGGCCACGGCGCCGGCGGTGGCGCCGACGACGGGCTCGGCGAGGAAGGCGGCGACGGTGTCGGGGCCGAGCCGCTGGAACTCGGCTTCGAGCTCGGCGGCGAGACGCGCGACGAACCGCGCGTCCAACTCGCCCTCGCGCTTCTCGCGATAGGCGAAGGCCGGCGTGACGTGGCTGAAAGCGGTCGAGAGCAGCGGCGCATAGGGCGCGCGACGCCAGGCATTGCCGCCGGCGGCGAGCGCGCCGAGCGTGTTGCCGTGATAGCTCTGCCGCCGCGCGATGAAGTGCTGCCGCTGCGGCTCGCCGCGCTCGATGAAATATTGCCGCGCCAGCTTGATGCTGGCTTCGATCGCCTCCGATCCGCCGCTGACGAAATAAGCGTAGGCGAGCCCGCCAGGCTCGTGTCCGACCAGTGTTTCAGCAAGTGCTTCCGCCGGCTCGGAGGAGAAGAAAGCCGTATGCGCATAGGCGAGGGTGGACGCCTGCTTGGCCATCGCCGCGATCACGCGCGGATGCTGGTGGCCGAGGCAGGAGACCGCCGCCCCGCCGGAGGCATCGATGATGCGACGTCCGTCCTCGGCGAAGAGATAAACGCCCTCGCCGCCGATCGCCTTTGGCGGGGTTTCGCGCAGCGAGCGATGCAGCACGCGGCTGGTGCGAGTGCTCATGGGTCAACCTTTCTCCGGGACGTAGGTGGAGGCAGCAGTGAGCCGCGCCTCGGTGTTTTCCAGCCGCTTCTTCGCGGCGGCGCCGCCGAGCGAGAACGTGACCGCCGCGAGCGACTGCGCGATCGCGATCGCGCCCGTGAGACTGGGGAAAAAGCCGGGCGAGGAGGCTGCCTCGAACAGCAGCACATGGTCGGCGCCTTCGGCCATCGGTGCCGACAGGCTATCCGCAATCGCGATCAGCGTCGCGCCGCTGCGATGCGCGGCCTGAGCGACGCGGACGCTCGCATGCGTGTAAGGCAGGAAGCCGATGACGATGACGGCTTCGCTTGGCCGGAACGCGCCGAGATCGAGGTCGTCGGGCCCGGACGTGCCGACGAGCTGCACCTGTTCGGGCCGGAACAGGCGCAGCTCGTAGTTCAGGAGTTCCGCGACGCTGCGGCAGCTGCGATAGCCCGCGATCCAGATCCGCTTGGACTCGTGCAGCGCGCGCGCCGCTTCTGCGATCGGCTGTGCCGGGATGCGCGGAAGGCCGGCGGCCTCGGCCTCGAGCTTGTCGAGGATGAGCGTAACATCGGCGTTCGGCCCGTGACGGCGGCCTCTTGTGCGGCCGGAGAAGGGCGCGGTCTGGGACGGCCGCCGCGCCTCGGTCAGCGCCGCACGCAGCTCGTCCCATCCGGAATAGCCGATCGCTTTCGCAAGCCGCGTGAACGCGGCGGGATCGGCACCGGCTTCCGCTGCGAGATCGCGCATCGAGCGGGTGGTGGCATCGTAGTCATTGGCGGCGACGAAACGGCCGACCTCCTGTAAGCGCAGGGGGAGCGACGGCAATGCGATGCGCAGTTCGCTCAAAGGCGAGGATTTCGCGGGCTCGGCCATGAAACATTTGTTGCATAAATCTGAGTTCGGTGCAACAGTTGACGTGCGTCGCCGGAAATCGCTGCATTCGACGAAGGATTTTTGTGCTGTGACCGCCGATCATCCCAGGCCGCCGCCGCGCCGCCGCTTCGTGCTCGGCCGCAACCAATTGAAGGGCCTGTTCTGGCAGGTCCTGGTGGTCGGCATCGCGATCGCAGTGATCGCCTTCCTCTGGTCCAACACCGTCACCAATCTGTCGGCCCGCCGCATCACGACCGGCTTCGCCTTTCTCGGCCGCGAGGCCGGCATGCCGATTGCCGACAGCCTGCTCGCCTACAATCCCGGGGATACCTACCTCTGGGCCTTCGTCGTCGGCGTCGCCAACACCTTGCGCGTCGCCGTGATCGGCATCGTGCTCGCGACGATCCTCGGCACCCTGATCGGGATCTCGCGGCTGTCGGCCAATTGGTTGCTGTCGCGGCTTGCGGCCGTCTACGTCGAAACGCTCCGCGACATCCCGCTGCTGCTCCAGCTACTGTTCTGGTACGTGCTGATGCAGGCGCTGCCGGCTGCACGTGCCGCCTGGCGGCCCGTCGAGGGCATATTCCTGTCCAATCGCGGCCTGATCCTGCCTGCGATCCCGTTCGGTCCGCCGCAGCTCACGGTGCTCGGCACCGCGGTGCTGGGCTGTGCGGTGTTCTTCCTCTTCCGTCGCTGGTTGGTCGCACAGCAGATGCGCGACGGCAAGCCGCGGCCGGCCTGGCCGTCTGCGCTCGGCCTCATCGTCGTGGTGCCGGCGGCGGTCTCGCTGGTGCTCGGCGTGTCCTGGACGGTCGAGTGGCCGCAGCTGCGCGGCTTCAATTTCGTCGGCGGGCTGACGCTCGCGCCGGAATATTTCGCGCTGCTGATCGCACTGGTGACCTACACCTCCGCCTTCATCGCCGAGATCGTGCGCAGCGGCATCCAGTCGGTGCCACGCGGGCAATGGGATGCCGCCAACGCACTCGGCCTGCGTCGCAGCTTCATGCTGCGGCAGATCATCCTGCCGCAGGCGCTGCGCGTCATCGTGCCGCCGATGACGAGCCAGTATCTCAACCTGACCAAGAACTCCTCGCTCGCGGTCGCGATCGGCTACCAGGACGTGGTCTCGATCGCCAACACAACGCTGAATCAGACCGGACAGGCCATCGAAGCCATCGCGCTGATCATGGCGGTGTTCCTGACCATCAGCCTTTCGATCAGCTTCTTCATGAACTGGTACAATGCGCGCATCGCGCTGGTGGAGCGCTGATCATGACCGCGATCACGGACATCCCCGATGCACCCCGGGCCACTCGCCGACCGCAGCTGGGCAATCCGGTGCTGCACTGGCTGCGCAAGAACCTGTTCTCCTCGATCCCGAATGGGATCATCACCATCCTGCTAATGGTGCTGCTCGCCAAAGGCATTTTCAGCTTCGTGCAATGGGGCATCGCCAATGCGGTCTGGCTGACGCCCACGAGCGATTCCAGCGCCTGTCGCGCCGCGCGCGGCCTCGGAGCCTGCTGGGCCATCGTCCCCGAGAAGTACCGCTTCATCCTGTTCGGCACCTATCCGTTCGACGAGCAATGGCGGCCGGCGCTGTCGGTCGTGCTGTTCATCGCGCTGTACTACCTCTCGACCCGGCGCGCGCTGTGGCGGCGCGAGCTGGTCTATCTCTGGATCGGTGCACTGGCGCTGATCAGCGTGCTGATGTGGGGCGGTGTGCTCGGCCTGTCCTTCGTCTCGCAGGATCGCTGGGGCGGATTGCCGGTGACGCTGATCCTGGCGACGTTCGGTCTCGCCGTCGGCTTTCCGCTCGGTATCCTGGTCGCGCTCGGCCGGCGCTCGAAGCTACCGGCGATCCGCTCGCTCAGCGTGCTCTATGTCGAGCTGATCCGTGGCGTGCCGCTGGTGAGCCTGCTGTTCATGGCGAGCGTGATGTTTCCGCTGTTCATGCCGGCCGGATTCAATATCGACAAGCTGCTGCGTGCTCAGATCGCGATCATCCTGTTCGCCGGTGCTTACCTCGCCGAAGTGATCCGCGGCGGGCTTCAGGCCGTGCCGCGCGGGCAATATGAAGCCGCCGACGCGCTCGGCCTGTCCTACTGGCGCAAGCACCGGCTGATCATCCTGCCGCAGGCGATCCGCCACGTCATCCCGCCGCTGGTCAACACCTTCATCGCCTTCTTCAAGGACACCAGCTTGGTGCTGATCATCGGCATCTTCGACCTGCTGACGACGGCCAAGACCGCGATCATCGATCCCGCCTGGCAGCAGTTTTCGGTCGAGGTCTACATCTTCGTGGCCGCGATCTACTTCGTCTTCTGCTTCGCGATGTCGCGCTACAGCCGGAGCCTGGAGGCGCCGACAACGCCGAAGTGACGGTTTGTCGTTTGGTGCCGCTTGTTTGCGCTTGCACCGATTGCCGCTCTTGATCTCTAATACCAGAGGTTGCTCCTGCGGTCGATTTGGCGAGGCTGTCATGCGCGTGGCCGTTTTGCGGCAATTCACCGCCGCCCAGATTTGCGTCCTGATCTTCGCGACCACTCTCGGCGTGTCAGCGTGCGCCGCCGAGGGGTTACGGCGCTATCGCGCGCCGATCGGTGAGAGTTCGATTTCGGGAATTTCGTCGGGCGCGTTTATGGCCGTTCAGTTCGGCACGGCGTGGTCGTCGGTGATCAAGGGCGTCGGCGTGGTCGCAGGCGGCCCTTACTGGTGCGCGAAGGCGGACGCGTTCGACGCCGTCACCTGGTACTGGGGGCCGATCCGGCGGGCCACGGGTGCATGCATGAAAGGGCCGGCGTCGGATCTGAATCCGAAGGATTTTACGGCAAAGGCCGACGCGAAGGCCGCAGCGGGCGAGATCGACCCTCTCAGCAATGTCGGCAGGCAGAAGATCTATCTCTTTCACGGCTACAATGACGCGATCGTCGACAAGGCCGCGACCGATGCGGCCGCCGATTTCTATCGCCACTATCTCGGGGATGCCAATCGCGGCAACTTGTTCTATCAGGCCACGCTCGGCGCGGGCCACTCGTTCGTCGTGGCGAAACAGGGCACACCCGGGCTCAACGAGTGCAAGGCCAACACGGCGCCCTATATCGACCAATGCGGCTATGACCAGGCCGGCGTCATCCTGCAGCATATTTACGGCCGCCTGAATCCGCCCAATGCCGCGCAGCTTGCAGGTTCGGTGAAGAGCTTTGATCAATCGATCTATACGACGCCGCATCTGCCCGACGCGCTCAGCATGGGCGATACCGGCTATGTGTTCGTGCCCCGGGATTGCGAGCAGGGCAGTCCGTGTCGCGTCCACGTCGCGCTCCACGGATGCAAGCAGGACGTCGCCGATATCGGACGCAAATTCGTGGATGAGGCCGGCTACAATGAGTGGGCGGACACGAACCGCCTGATCATTCTCTATCCGCAGACCAAGACCAGCCCATACTGGCCAAGCAATCCGCAGGCCTGTTGGGATTGGTGGAGTTACGTCAACCATCAGGATAGCTACGTCACGAAGTCCGGATCGCAAATCAAGGCGATCAAGGCGATGCTGGATGCGCTCACGGCCGCTGCCGCGGCGCCCGCCGGCGCGATCGCGCCCTCGCTATCGGCACCGCAGTCGCTCACGGTGATCGATACGTCGGATAGCGGCGCTGACCTGGCCTGGTCTCCAGGGGACGACGGAACAACCTACCGGGTTTCGCGTGCGGGGCCCGATGGTGCGTTCCAAGCGGTTGGCGACGTGACAGGCGCTAGCTTTGGAGACTCCGGTCTGACGCCGCAAACAACATATCGATGGCGTGTCTCGGTCATTCTGAACGGGGCGGTGGGCCCGAGCTCCGACGAGGCGACCGGCACCACGCGATCGACGCCCCCTCGCTGCGATAATCCCGGCTCCTGCCCAATCGCCAAATAGCGAATCGAGCAACCGTCCCAGCCTGGAGGCGACCAGCGGGAGGTGAGGTCTCGTGTCCCGGACAAGTGGCAGCGCTCCAGCGCTGCGCTGCGTCCGGGGCACAAGAGTGAGGCTAGTTCTTCACCTTCGGATCGATCGGCGTGGTGCCGCGCAGGCCCAGAATGTCTTCCAGCACCTTCGCTCCGGCGATCACCTGCGCATCAGCGCGCGGCGCGCCGACCACCTGGACGCCGACCGGCAAGCCCGAGGCCGTGAAGCCGCAGGGCAGGGAGAGAGACGGGCAGCAGGCCAGCGTGATGGCGTAGACGATGCCGAGCCACTCGACGTAGTTTTCGAACTTCTTGCCGGCGCATTCGGCGACATAGCGATGCTCGATCGGGAAGGGCGGAACGATCGTGGTCGGCGTCAGCAACAGATCGTAGCTCTTGAAGAACTCGACTGCCCGCGCCGTCATGCCGACGCGCTGCGCCTCGGCGCGCGCGAGCTGCTCGACCGTGAGCTTGAGGCCTTCCTCGATGTTCCAGATCACCTCGGGCTTGAGCAGGTCGCGCTTGGTGCGCAGCAGATTGGCCTTGGTGATCGCGAAATCGAAGGCGCGCAGCACGTGGAAGCATTCATGCGCCTCGCGCCAGTCCGGATGCGCCTCCTCGATGATGGCGCCGGCTTCGGCGAAACGTTCGGCGGCCTTGCGGGTGATCGCCTTCACTTCGGGGTCGACCGGGGTGATGCCGAGATCGGGCGAATAGGCGATGCGCTTCGGCTTCTTGCCCGCCTGGGCCGCCGACAGGAACGAGGTTGCGGGAGCCGGCAGCGACAGCGGATCGTCGGCATAGTCGCCGCTCATGGCATCCAGCAGCAGCGCGAGATCCTCGACGTTGCGCGCCATTGGGCCGACCAAGCCGAGATTGCGATCGATGCCGGACTTTGGGGTATGCGCGACGCGGCCGATGCTCGGCCGCATGCCGACGACGCCGCAGAAGGCCGCGGGGCTGCGCAAGGATCCGCCCATGTCGGAGCCCTGGGCGAGCCAGGCCATGCCGGTCGCAAGCGCCACCGCTGCGCCGCCGGAAGAACCCGCGGCCGATTTCCTCGTATCCCAGGGATTAAGCGTCGCGCCGAACACCTCGTTGAAAGTGTTGGCGCCGGCCCCGAATTCCGGCGTGTTCGACTTGGCGTAGACGACCGCGCCGTTGGCCTCGAGGTTCTCGACCATAAGGTCAGACTTCGCGGGGATGTTGTCCTTGAAGATCGGCGAGCCCTGCGTGTTCAACACGCCCGCAACGTCGGTCAGATCCTTGATCGGCACCGGCAGCCCGGCGAGCAGCCCGCGCGCGCCGGCCGGCTTCTGCATCAGTGTCTTCGCACTCTCCCGCGCGCGATCGAAGCACAGCGTCGGCAGCGCGTTGACCTTGCCGTCGACCTCGTTGATGCGCTTCTCCAGCACGTCCAAGAGCTCGAGCGGCGAGACGTCGCCGGAGCGCAGCTTGTCGACGACGGTGCAGGCGGTTTCGCGGATCAGATCCTGGGACACTAGTTTACTCCTGTGCTTATTCGAAGCTCGTTATTGCGAGGAGCGAAACGACGAAGCAATCCATACTGGTTGCTGCAGAGGCATTCCTGGATTGCTTCGCTGCGCTCGCAATGACGAGGATAGAGTTAACCCCACCCCGCGCTGATGCCGCCGTCGACCGTGTAGATCACGCCCGACGTATAGCCGGCGCGATCCGAGGCCAGGAACGCCATGAGGTCGCCGATCTCGCGCGCATGCGCGGGACGGCCGAGCGGCAGGCTCTTCTGAAATTCCTTGTAGCGGCTCTCGTCGCCGAATTGGTGCTTGGCCCGAGTCTTCAGCAGGGTGACGTGGCGGTCGGTGCCGACGGGGCCGGGATTGATGCCGACCACGCGGATGTTGTCGGCGAGGCTCTTGCCGCCGAGCGCACGTGTGAACGCCATCAGCGCGGCGTTGCCGGCGCTGCCACAGATGTAGTTGGCGTCGAACTTCTCGCCGGCCGCGCCGATGTCGTTGACGATGACGCCGCCACCCCTGGCTTTCATCTGGGCGTAGATGTAGCGCGTCAGGTTGATATAGCCGAACACCTTCAGTTCCCAGGCGTGCCGCCAGGTCGCCTCGTCGATCTTGTCGATCGAGCCGCCGGGGATGTCGCCGGCATTGTTGACGAGCACGTCGATATCGGCGGCTTCTTTCGCCAGCCGAGCCACGTCCTCTTCCTTGCGCAGATCGACGATGCTCGTTGTGGCGTCGATCTGGTGCGCGGCGCGCAAGCGGTCGGCCAGCGCCTTGAGCTGATCGCCACTACGCGCCGCGAGGAGGAGATGCGCGCCTTCCTCGGCGAAGGCCTCGGCGGCGGCTGCGCCAATGCCCTTGGACGCGCCGGTGATCAGGACGCGCTTCCCGCGCAGATGCAGATCCATGGGGGTACTCGTTCGTGGGAACAGGATCAAATCAGTAGGCGCTCGCCCGCGCCATGGTCAACATTGCAGTGCAGCGTTGCACTGCCGCCGCGTTTGGTCCATTGCAGTGCAGTCAGAAGGCGGCGACTGCCGGACCAACCAAGGACGTTCTCGATGAGCAAGAAACAATACCGGATCGCGGTCATTCCCGGCGACGGCATCGGCAAGGAGGTGATGCCGGAGGGGCTGCGCGTTTTGGCGGCGGCGGCGAAGAAGCACAACGTCTCGCTGCATTTCGACCATTTCGACTTCTCGTCTTACGACTATTACGAGAAGCACGGCCAGATGATGCCTGAGGACTGGAAGGAGAAGATCGGAAAGCACGATGCGATCTATTTCGGTGCGGTCGGCTGGCCGGCCAAGATCCCGGACCACGTCTCGCTGTGGGGCTCGCTGATCAAGTTCCGCCGCGAGTTCGACCAGTACGTGAACCTGCGCCCGGTGCGGCTGATGCCCGGCGTGCCGTCGCCGCTCGCGGGCCGCAAGCCCGGCGACATCGATTTCTGGGTGGTGCGCGAGAACACCGAAGGCGAATATTCCTCGGTCGGCGGCCGCATGTTCCCGGACACCGACCGCGAGTTCGTGACGCAGCAGACGGTGATGACCCGTACCGGCGTCGACCGCATCCTGAAATTCGCCTTCGAGCTCGCACAGTCGCGGCCCAAGAAGCACCTGACCTCGGCGACCAAGTCCAACGGCATCTCCATCACCATGCCCTATTGGGACGAGCGCGTGGAGGCGATGGCCAAGAAGTTTCCAAGCGTGAAGTGGGACAAGTACCACATCGACATTCTCACCGCGAACTTCGTGCTGCATCCGGACTGGTTCGACGTCGTGGTCGGCTCCAACCTGTTCGGCGACATTCTCTCCGATCTCGGTCCGGCCTGCACCGGCACCATCGGCATCGCTCCGTCCGGCAACATCAACCCCGAGGGTGATTTCCCATCCGTGTTCGAACCGGTGCACGGCTCGGCGCCCGACATCGCAGGCCAGGGCATCGCCAACCCGATCGGCATGATCTGGTCCGGCGCGATGATGTTCGAGCATCTCGGCGAGAAGGAAGCCGGCAAGTCGATCGTCGAGGCGATCGAGCGCACGCTCGCCGAACGCACGCTGCGCACCAAGGATCTCGGCGGCAATGCCGACACGACGGCGTGCGGCAAGGCGGTTGCGGATATGGTGGATTAGCGCGGGAGTGATCCTGCGTAGGGTGGGTTAGCCTGCGACTGCGCGAAGCGCGGTCCGCTGGCGTAACCCACCTGTTCTGTCTCCGCGGATGCGCACAGTGGTGGGTTACGCCTTCGGCTAACCCACCCTACGATTATACATACGATTTCCGCGCCGGATCGAAGATCGGCGGATAATCGTTCTCGTCGAGCAGATCGAGCAACGGATCCAGCCCCCTGGACTTGATCAGCCCGAGCTCCTGATGCGAGATCAGGTTCACGGTCAGGATCTCCACCGGATCGCCGGCGATCTCAAGCGCTTCGGCGATCTCCTTGTCGGGGCCGATGATCGGTGTGAGCAAGAGGAACGTCTGGAAGTCCGTTCCTGCAACCGGCGGCCACGGAAGCGCGACGCGATGGCCGAAGCCGAACCAGGTCGTGTCGATGAACGACAGATTGGCCAGCCAGCGCAGATTGGCGCAAACGTCCTGCGTCGGCTCGCGGACGTACCACATCAGCTCGGCCCGGGGCTTTGCGTCCCCGGGGACGCCGTGCATCCGTTGCTCGCTCATGCCGTTGGTGAGAAGGACATAGCCTTCGTCGGAGCCCTCCTGGCAGACCGGGACGAAATCGCGGCCGAAGGCGTGGATGTCGATGCGGCGCTCTGCGTTATCAGTGAATGTGCGCTCGGGCTCGCCAAGCTCGCTCTCGTAGATGGCGAGCCGTTGCCGGTAGAGATCGGATCCGGGCGACGGAAGGTTTGAGCCGGACACGAATTTTGCGAGACGGGAGAGCATGCGAACCTCGGACGGATGCAATCGGATATCCGCATTGTCGCAAGGTCATGCGGGGCGGTTCAAACCCGCGCCGCGCGCACGTCGACATTTCGCCGCCGTCCAGCTTCGCTTGCGCGATTGTGCATGAGGAGCGAGGCGAGGCCGAGGAACGCGCCTCGTTCCGATCAGCTCGCGATCTTCTCGATCGCCGCTTGGTCCAGACCGAACTTCTTCCCGGCCTGCAGAATCTCCTGCCAGGTGGTCGGATCGACCGGAATGCCTTCGGCCAGGCGCTTCTTCTTGGTCTCGCGCTCGGGCTCGCCGGCGATCCTGACCTTGTCGAGGCCGGGCGCGGGCGGCGAGCCGGTGTGCCAGGCGACGAAGCTCTCGACTTCGCGTGCAAGGTTCTCGCCGGTGCCGAGCTTGCCGGGATCGATGACGATCGAGAGCATGCCGTTGAGGACGTTGTGTTTGCCGTCAGAGGAGCCCTTGACCACCTGCCCGCCGGAGAGCGCGCCGCCGAGGATTTCACACACCAGCGCAAGGCCCGAGCCCTTGTGCTCGCCGAAGGGGAGGATGGCACCGTAGGGCGGGATCACGGTGTAGCGCGGATTGATCGTGGGCTTGCCCTCGTGATCGATGATCGTGCCGGCCTCGAGCTCGACGCCCTTGTTATGGGCAACACGGGTCTTGCCCTGCGCGATCCTGCTGGTGGCGAAATCAAGCACAATGGGGTCCTTGCCGGCGCGCGGGATGCCGACGCAGAACGGGTTGGTGCCGTGGCGTGCGTCGCTGCCGCCCCAGGGCGCCACGATCGGACGCGAGATCACGTTGACGAAGTGGATCGAGACCAGGCCGTGGTCGATGCACTGCTCGGCCCAATGGCCGATGCGGCCGATGTGATGCGAATTGGAGAGGCCGACGAGGCAGACGCCGTTCTGCTTGGCGCGCTCGGCCGCGAGCTCCATCGCTTCATGTCCGATCACCTGGCCGTAGCCGGTGAGGCCGTCGAGGGTGAGAAGCGGGCCGGTGTCGAGCACGATCTTGACGTGCGAGTTCACGGCGAGGCCGCCATTCGTGACGCTCTGGACGTAGCGCGGAATCATGCCGACGCCGTGCGAGTCGTGTCCCTTCAGATTGGCTTCGACGAGATTGGTGGCCACGAGCTCGGCCTCGCGGTCCGAGGAGCCGCCGGCCCTGACGATGGCATGGATGGCCTTGGTGAGCGGCTCAGCCTTGATGATGCGATACTCGGCCATTGTTGTTGCTCTTATCCCTTCACGATCCGGCGGCAATGGACCAACGCCGCTTCAATCAGGTTCTCGCTCGCCTCCGGTGTGCGGAAGGCCGAATGCGCCGACAACGTCACGTTCGGCAGCTTCGTCAGCGGATGATCGCCGGGCAGCGGCTCGATGTTGAAGACATCAAGGCCGGCGTGGCGGATATGGCCGGACTTCAGCGCCTCGATCATGGCGGCCTCGTCGACAACAGCGGCGCGGGCGGTGTTGATGAGAATGACGCCGCGTTTCATAGCAAGGATCTTCTCGCGCGTGATCATGCCGCGCGTCTCGTCGTTGAGCAGCAGGTGCAGCGACACCACGTCGCTTCTCGCCAGCACGCTGTCGAGATCGGTAAATTCGACCCCCGGATAGCTCTTCGGCGAACGGTTCCAGGCGATCACCTTCATGCCGCTGCCGGACGCGATGCGCGCGACCTCCGCGGCGATGCCGCCGAAGCCGATCAGGCCGAGCGTCTTGCCGGTGAGCTGCATGCCGTCCTCCCGCAGCCAGTTCCCGGCGCGCATCTCGCGGTCCATCATCGCAATGACGCGGGCCGACGCCCACATCAGCGCGATCGCGGATTCCGCAACCGCCGTGTCGCCGTAGCCCTTGATCAGATGCACGGAGATGCCGAGCTCGGCGAGCTCTTCCGGATTCATGTAGCTGCGCGCGCCGGTACCGAGGAACACGACGTGCTTCAGCCCGGTGCATTTCTTCGCGACTTCGGTCGGCAGTGCGGTGTGGTCGACGATCGCGATCTCGGCGCCGTCGAGAATATCAGGATATTGCTCGGGCGTGATGTCGGGATTCCTGTTGATCCGCACCTTGGGATCACCAGGCTTCCCCAGCCGCTCCATGATCACGGCCAGCGATTCATTGGCGTCGACGAAAACTCCGCGCATGGTTCTCTCCGCTCAGGATGCGACGCCGGCGACTGCCAGCACGGTATGCATGAGGACGTTGGTGCCCGCGGCGCAGTCGCCCTGCGTCGCATCCTCCAGCTCGTTGTGGCTGATGCCGTCCTTGCAGGGCACGAACACCATCGCCGCCGGCATGATCGTGTTGAGGTTGCAGGCGTCGTGGCCGGCGCCGGAGGTGATGCGGCGCGAGGAATAGCCGAGCGTCTTAGCGGCGTTCTCGACGGCAGCAATCAGCTTCGGATCGAAATGCGTCGGCGGCTTGCGCCATACCAGATCGATCTTGACCTCGACCTTGCGGCGCGCGGCGATCTCGGCGATTGCCGCCCGCAGATCGCGGTCGAGCGCATCCATGATGGCGCCATCGGCACTGCGGCAGTCCATGGTGAAGGCGATCTCGCCGGGAATGACGTTACGCGAGGGATTGGCGATGACGGCCTCGCCGATGGTGCCGACGGCGTTCGGTCCGTGCTTCCTCGCAATCGACTCCATCGCCAGCACGATTTCGGACAAGGTCGCCAGCGCATCGCGCCGCAGCGGCATCGGCGTGGAGCCCGCATGGCTCTCGAAGCCGGAGATCTTGCCGTCGTACCAGAGCACGCCCTGGCCGGAATCGACCACGCCGATGGTCTTGCCTTCGGCTTCCAGGATCGGCCCCTGCTCGATGTGCAGCTCGACGAAGCAGCCGAGCTTCTGGAAGCCGACCGGCTTGTCGCCGCGATAGCCGATGCCGTCGAGCGCCTGGCCGACGGTGGTGCCCTCGGCGTCCTTGCGCGACAAAATGTCGTCTGTGGTGAAGTCGCCGACATAGGCGGCGGAAGCCATCATCGCCGGTGCGAAGCGCGAGCCTTCCTCGTTGGTCCAGTTCACGACGCAGATTGGCGCCTCGGTCTCGATGCCGGCATCGTTCAGCGTGCGGATCACCTCCAGCGCGCCGAGCGTTCCCAGGATGCCGTCATACTTGCCGCCGGTCGGCTGGGTGTCGAGGTGCGAGCCGATGCCGACGGGCAGCTTCGACATGTCGCGGCCCTTGCGCAGGCCGAACTGTGATCCGAGCGCGTCGACGTGGACTTCCAGTCCGGCATCCTCGCAGGCCTTGCGGAACCAATCGCGCACCTGCTTGTCTTCCTGGCTCAACGTCAGCCGCCGCACGCCGCCTTTGGCCGTCGCGCCGAATTGCGCGGTCTCGTGGATGGAGCCCCACAGGCGGGCGGAATCGATTTGCAGGTTGGTCGCGGCTCGGCTCATGCGGTCGTTCTCTCTTTTGTCCGGCGCCTTTTTCAATGACGCGCCTGTGCGGGCGCGTCAACCGCGAGGCTGCTCTGCGCAATTTGCCGTGCAAGCTCGGCGACGCGCTCCACGGCGACGACATCGGGCGAGGCCAGCCAGCTCGCGGTGAAGGTCAGCGGCGCGATGGAAAGATCGGTGTCGAGCAGCTGCAGCCGTCCGTCGGCGAGCTCGTTCTCGACGATGGCGTCGGGGATCACGGCGATGCCAAGGCCCTCGACCGCCATGTGGATGACGGTCGCCAGCGAAGCGGACGCATGCAGGCGGATCGGCGGCAGCTCCGGCCGGTCGAACACCTCGCGCACGACCTCGTAGGGCTTGGTCTTGCGCGGGAAGGTGATGATCGGAAACCGCGCGAGGTCCGCCGGCGTCACCGGGCCCTTGCCGAGCCCGAGCGAGGGACTCGCGAGGAAGCCGATCGGATAATCGGCGAGCACGCGGTTGTGCACGCCGGAGGCGGACAGCGGTCCGACCACGAAGGCGAGCTCGATCTCCTGTGCGAGCAGGCGCGCGGTGAGGTTCGGCGTGATGTCGACCTCGATCTCCAGCGACAGGTTCGGATAGACCTCGTTGACGCTCTTGACGAGCCGCGGCAGCCAGGTGTGCACGATGGTCTCGGCGACGCCGAGCCGCATCACGCCGCGCATCGCCGAAGCATCGCCGATCTCCGCCATCATCGCAGCGCGCAGGCCGATCAGCTTCTCCGCGTAGACCATCATCTGCCGGCCGCTCGGGGTCGGGGAGGCGATGCGATGGTCGCGGTTCAGGAGCTTCACGCCCATCTCGCGCTCGAGCTGGGCGATGCGCTGGGAGATCGCCGGCTGGGTGGTGTTGAGGCGTTGCGCGGCGCCGCGGAAGCTGCCGAGCTTCACGACCCATAGGAACGTCTCGATCGACCTGAAGTCCAGCATTGGAAGGATTTTCCCAATCGATAAATCAGATTTATCGAGATTGATTAGAAACGAAGATTAGACTTTATAGCACGCTTGGTGTTGGCTTGTCTTTGTCGAGTTTATAGGCAGGTCGATCACATGACTGTTTTGGTGGCAGCGCAGCAAACTGAAACACCCGACGCCCTCCCGAGCCGCAAGGCCCGGCTCGCCTACCGCGAGGGGCTGGTCGCCTCCACCGCCGGCGTCGCTCCCGGATATGTCCAGGGCAATCTGGCGATCCTGCCGGCGGAGTATGCCGGTGCCTTCCACCGCTTCTGCCAGCTCAATCCCAAGCCGTGCCCGATCATCGGCATGTCCGATGTCGGCAGCCCTTACATCCCCTCGCTCGGCGCCGATCTCGACATCCGCACCGACGTGCCGCGCTACCGCGTCTGGCGCGATGGCGAGGTCGTGGATGAGCCGACCGACGTGAAGGGCTACTGGCGCGACGATCTCGTCACCTTCGTGCTCGGCTGCTCGTTCTCGTTCGAGGAGGCGCTGCTCGAGGAGGGCATGCCGATCCGCCACATCGAGAAGAACGTGCGCGTGCCGATGTACCGCACCAACATCGCCTGCGGTGTATCAGGTCCGTTCGCCGGCCCCATGGTGGTGTCGATGCGTCCGTTCAAGCCGGCCGATGCGATCCGCGCGGTGCAGATCACCTCGCGCTATCCGGCCGTGCACGGCGCGCCCGTGCATCTCGGCCATCCGCATCTGATCGGCATCAAGGATATCGCCAAGCCCGACTACGGCGATCCGGTGCCGGTCGCCGACGACGAGATTCCGGTGTTCTGGGCCTGCGGGGTGACGCCGCAATCGGTCATCAACGCCGCGAAGCTGCCGTTTGCAATCACGCATTCGCCCGGCCTGATGCTGGTGACCGATCTCAAGAACAGAAACATGGCCGTGATTTAGTGGGCAGCGTCTGCTGCTTCTTCAGGCTTTACCGCATCCACCAATCGCTTCATTCGATCAGCCGAAATTCAGTAACAGGGGACTTTGCCATGACGATCACTCGCCGCGACGTGTTGTTGGGGGCCACCGCCACTGCCGCCCTCGTGCCGCTGGCGGCGCGCGCACAGAGTTCGGAAGTCGTGATCGGCGTGATCTATCCGTTCTCCGGCGGCAGCGCGCAGCAGGGCGTCGACGCGCAGAAGGCCTATGAGACCGCGCTCGAAGTCATCAACAAGGACAGCGATTTCGACCTGCCGCTGGCGAAGGGCGAAGGCCTGCCGGGCCTCGGTGGCGCCAAGATCCGCCTCGTGTTCGCCGACCACCAGGCCGATCCGCAGAAGGGCCGCGCCGAGGCCGAGCGCCTGATCACGCAGGAGAAGGTCTGCGCCGTCGTCGGCACTTACCAGAGCGCGGTGGCCGTCACCGTCAGCCAGATCTGCGAGCGCTATCAGGTCCCGTTCCTGTCCGCCGACAATTCCTCGCCGAGCCTGCACCGCCGCGGCCTGAAATATTACTTCCGCGCCTCGCCGCACGACGAGATGTACTCGGCTGCGATGTTCGACTTCTTCGACGCCATGAAGAAGAAGGGCACCAAGATCGAGACGCTGTCGCTGTTCCACGAGGACACCATCTTCGGCACCGATTCCGGCAATGCCCAGACCAAGATCGCCGGCGAGCGCGCCTATAAGATCGTCACCGACATCAAGTATCGCGCCAACTCGCCCTCGCTCTCTGCCGAGGTGCAGCAGCTCAAGACCGCCAATGCCGACGTGCTGATGCCGTCGAGCTACACCACCGACGGCATCCTCCTGGTCAAGACCATGGCCGAGCTCGGCTACAAGCCGAATGCGATCGTGGCGCAGGACGCCGGCTTCTCCGAGAAGGCGCTCTACGATGCCGTCGGCGACAAGCTCGAAGGCGTGATCTCGCGCGGCACCTTCTCGCTCGACCTCGCGCAGAAGCGGCCGATGGTCGGCAAGATCAACGAGATGTTCAAGGCCAGGTCCGGTAAGGATTTCAACGACCTCACCTCGCGGCAGTTCATGGGCCTGATCATCCTCGCCGACGCCATCAGCCGCGCCAAGTCGACCGACGGCGAGAAGATCCGCGACGCGCTTGCCGCGACCGACATCCCGGGCGAAAAGACCATCATGCCCTGGAAGCGCGTCAAGTTCGACGAGATGGGCCAGAACAACGACGCCGATCCGGTGCTGCTGCAATATGTCGGCGGCAAGTTCGTCACCATCTTCCCGCCGCAGGCCGCGATCGCCGAGGCGATCTGGCCGATGAAGTAAGAGCTGCGGAGGGCAGCGGAGCAGGCGGGGTGGGAGCAAACTGCTCCCACCGTCATTGCGAGGAGCGAAGCGACGAAGCAATCCAGACTGCTTCCCTGGAAACATTCCTGGATTGCTTCGCTTCGCTCGCAATGACGAAGCCTGTCGTGACGTTTCGAACGGGGGACCAGAGTTGACAGCCCAAGCCATTATCCAGAGTCTCGCGAGCGGCCTCCTGATGGGCCTGCTCTACGGATTGATCGCGGTCGGCCTCGCGCTGATCTTCGGCCTGATGGACGTCACGAACTTCGCCCATGGCGAATTCCTGATGATCGCGATGTATCTGTCTTTCTTCCTGTTCGCGTTCTTCGCCATCGATCCGCTGTTGTCGGCCCCGTTGGTCGCCGCGGCACTCTTCATATTCGGAGCGGTCGTCTACCTGCTCCTTGTACGTTTCGCCATGCGGGCCAAGGCCAACGCCGGCATGGTGCAGATCTTCACCACCTTCGGCCTCGCCATCGTCATGCGCGGCCTTGCGCAGTATTTCTTCACGCCGGACTATCGCAGCATCCCACAATCCTGGCTCGGCGGCAAAACCATCTCGGTCGGCGGAATCTTTCTGCCGGAGCCGCAACTGGTCGGCGCGCTGGTCTCGATCGCCGCTTTTGCAGGTCTCTACTTCTTCATCCACCGAACCGATTTCGGCCGCGCGATTGAAGCGACCCGCGAGGATCCCGGTGCAGTCGCGCTTGTCGGCATCGACAAGAACCGCGTGTTTGCATTCGGCTGGGGGCTCGGCGCCGCGCTGGTTGGTCTCGCCGGCGCGATCATGGCGGTGTTCTTCTACATCTATCCCGACGTCGGCGCGTCCTTTGCGCTGATCGCCTATGTCACGGTGGCGCTCGGCGGATTCGGCAGCGTGTTCGGCGCCTTCGCCGGCGGCATCATCGTCGGTCTCGTCGAAGCGGTCACCGCGCTGGTGCTGCCGCCGTCGCTGAAATCGGTCGGCATTTACTCGGTCTATCTGCTGGTCGTCTTCATCCGGCCGCGCGGCCTGTTCGGATCGATGTGATGGACAAGGATTTTGCAGCGCGGCGCTGCCGCAACCTCATCATCGCCGCAGCGCTCGCTACCATTGCCGCGCTGACGCCGTTGCTCGTGAAGGACGTCGTCGTCCAGAACATCCTGATCCTGACACTGATGTATGCGGGATTGTCGCAGAGCTGGAATATCCTGTCCGGCTATTGCGGGCAGATCTCGCTCGGCCACGCGCTGTATTTCGGCCTCGGGGCCTATACCACCGAGCTGCTGTTCACGAAGTTCGGCGTGCTGCCCTGGTTCGGCATGCTGGCGGGCGGGGTGGTGTCGGCGCTGATCGCGATGGGGCTCGGCTATCCCTTCTTCCGCCTGCGCGGCCATTACTTCGTGATCGCCACTATCGTCATCGCCGAAATCGGCTTGCTTCTGTTCCACAACTGGGAATGGGCAGGCGCTGCGATGGGTATCACCATTCCGATCCGCGGCGACAGCTGGCTGAAATTCCAGTTTCTGCGCACCAAGCTGCCCTACTTCTATTTCGCGCTGGCGCTGTGCTGCCTCGCCTGGTTCGTGACATGGTGGCTGGAAAACTCCAAGTGGGGATTTTGGTGGCGCGCCGTCAAGGACAACCCGGAGGCGGCCGAGAGCCTCGGTGTCGACGTGTTCAATTCCAAGATGGGTGCGGCCGCGGTCTCCGCCTTCCTTGTCGCCGTGGGCGGCAGCTTCTACGCCCAGTTCGTCTCCTACATTGATCCGGAAAGCGTCATGGGCTTTCAGTTCTCGCTGCTGATGGCGCTGCCGGCCGTGCTCGGCGGCATCGGCACCCTGTGGGGGCCGGTGTTAGGGGCGGCCATCCTGATCCCGCTGACTGAGCTGACGCGCTTCAAGTTCGGCGGCTCGGGGCGGGGTGTCGACCTCATTGTCTACGGCACGCTGATCGTTCTGATCTCGCTGGCCCTGCCGCGCGGCCTGCTGAGTCTGTTTTCACGCCCGAAGAAGACGGGAGCTGCCCGATGAGCGCGCTGCTCGAAACCCGCGGCGTCTGGCAGCGCTTCGGCGGCCTCGTCGCCAACAGCGACGTCTCGATCTCGGTCGGCCGCGGCGAGATCGTCGGCCTGATCGGCCCGAACGGCGCCGGCAAGTCGACGCTGTTCAATCTGATCGCCGGCGTGCTGCCGCCGACGCAAGGCTCAATTCTATTCGACGGCGAGGACGTCACCAAACTGCCGGCGGCCGAACGCTGCCGGCGGGGCATCGGCCGCACCTTTCAGGTCGTAAAGAGCTTCGAGACCATGACGGTCATTGACAACGTCATCGTCGGTGCCCTCGTGCGTACCACCGTGATGCGCGAGGCGCGCCGCAAGGCGCACGAAGTGCTGGAGTTTACCGGCCTTGCCGCGCGCGCCGACGTGCTCGCGAGCGACCTCGTGCCGGCCGAGAAGCGCCGCCTCGAAGTCGCGCGGGCGCTTGCGACCGAACCGAAGCTGCTGCTGCTCGACGAAGTCCTCACCGGACTGACGCCGACCGAGGCGCAGACCGGCGTGGCGCTGGTGCGCAAGGTGCGCGATGCCGGCATCACCGTGCTGATGGTCGAGCATGTCATGGAGATCGTGATGCCGCTGGTCGATCGCGCCATCGTGCTCGATCTCGGCAAGGTGCTGGTCGAGGGCAAGCCCGCCGACGTCGTGCGCGATCCCAAGGTGATCAAGGCATATCTGGGAGATCGTCATGCTGTCGGTGCGTGAAGTCACCACCGCCTATCAGGGCCTGGTTGCGATCTCCGCGGTCTCGATCGAGGTCCAGAAGGGCGAGATCGTCTGCGTCGCCGGCGCCAACGGCGCGGGCAAGTCGACGCTGCTGAAGTCGATCGCCGGCGCCGAGCGTCCGCGCTCGGGCAGCGTGACCTTCGACGGCAAGCGCCTCGACGGCATGGCGCAGCATCACATCACGGCCACCGGCATCGCCTATGTGCCGGAAAACCGCCGTTTGTTTCCGCGTCTGTCGGTGCGCGACAACCTTCGCCTCGGCAGCTATCTCTACAGGGGCGAAGCGAACCGCGAAGAGCCGCTCGATCTCGTCTTCAAGCTGTTCCCGCGCCTCCAGGAACGTCTGGAGCAGCGCGCCGAGACGCTCTCTGGCGGCGAGCAGCAGATGCTCGCGATCGGCCGCGCGCTGATGACGCGTCCGCGGCTGTTGATGCTGGACGAGCCCTCGCAGGGCATCATGCCGAAGCTGGTCGACGAAATTTTCCAGGCGGTGAAGCTCATCCGTGACTCCGGCATGACCGTCCTCATCGTCGAGCAGCGCATGGCCGAATGCCTGGAGATCGCCGACCGCGCCTACATCCTGCAGACCGGCCGTGTGCTGATGCAGGGCGCAGCCAGCGAGATAAAGGGCAATCCGGATGTGCGGAAGGCATATCTGGGGCTGTAGCCGAATAGTATCGGGCACGCCCGCGCAACATACCCGGTGTCATCGCCCGACTTGATCGGGCGATCCAGTACTCCGAGACGTCAGAGATATGCGGAGAAGCCGCGGCGTACTGGATTCCCCGCTTTCGCGGGGAATGACACGGTGGTGAGGCGACGCTCGTCCACCCCTTACCGCAAGTCGCTAATACTCGTGCCCGTGCTCCGGCAACGTCACCCCGAACACCTGCACCAGATCCTTCACCTGCTCCGGCGACAGGTAACGTGGGTTCATCCCGCGCAGCAGCAGGTACAGCCTCGCCGTCTCCTCCAGCTCTTCCGTCGCGAACACCGCCGCTTCCAGCGTGTCGCCGGCGACGACCGGGCCGTGATTGGCGAGCAGCACGGATGAGTACTTCCCAGCCAGCCCCTTGATCGCATCTGCGACCGCGGGATCGCCAGGGCGGTAATAGGGCACGAGCGCGGTGGCGCCGCATTTCATCAAATAATAGGCCGTCATCGGCGGCAGCGCGGCGCGCGGATCGATCTCGGGCAGCATCGACAGCGCCACCGAATGCGTGGAGTGCAGATGCACGATGGCCCGCGCGCTGCCGCGCGTGTCGTAGAGCGCATTGTGCAGCGGAACTTCCTTGGTCGGGGCATCGCCCGAAACCAGCCGGCCCTGCTGGTCCAGCCGTGACAGTTTCGCGGGATCGAGGAAGCCGAGCGAGGCGTTGGTCGGCGTCACCAGCCAGCCGCCATCGTCCAGCTTGACGCTGATATTGCCGGAGGAGCCCGGCGTCAGCCCGCGCTCGAACAGGGACCGTCCGAAGCGGCAGATGTCCTCGCGCAGCAATGTCTCATTGCTCATGGCCGTCATGCCTGCTTGTCTCACGCTTTGGCAGCGCGGCCAAGCCGTGTTATTCGGTTGCCAAGCTGCCGCAAAGGGCGGCCATCTGGGAAACGCTCGCAAGGGTCAGTTGCATATGTCCGCCTCCACCTCACAAAATCAGCGTATTGCCGTCGTCGGGCTCGGCTCGATGGGATTTGGCATGGCGACCTCGCTCAAGAGCGCCGGCCATGCCGTGACCGGCTGCGACGTCTCGGCGGATGCCGTCGCGCGCTTCGTGAAGGACGGCGGCGCGGGGGCCAAGACGCCGGCCGAAGCGGCCAAGGACGCAGACATCGTCGTCAGCGTGGTGGTCAATGCCGCGCAGACCGAAACCATCCTGTTCGGCAAGGATGGCGCCGCCGAGACCATGCCCAAGGACAGCGTGTTCGTCTCCTCGGCGACGATGGATCCCGACGTGGCGCGCCGTCTTGCCAAGCAGCTGGAGGCGACCGGCCGGCACTATCTGGATGCGCCGATCTCCGGCGGGGCGCAGCGCGCCGCGCAAGGCGAATTGACGATTCTTGCCTCCGGCAGCTCGGCCGCCTTTGCCAAGGCGCGGCCGGCGCTCGATGCCATGGCTGCAAAGCTCTACGAGCTCGGCGATGCCGCCGGGCAGGGCGCTGCGTTCAAGATGATCAATCAGCTGCTCGCCGGCGTTCACATCGCCGCCGCCAGCGAAGCCATGGCGTTCGCAGCCAAGCAGGGCCTCGACATCCGCAAGGTCTACGAGGTGATCACGGCCTCGGCCGGTAATTCCTGGATGTTCGAGAACCGCATGCCGCATGTGCTCGACGGCGACTACACGCCGCGAAGCGCGGTGGAGATCTTCGTCAAGGACCTCGGCATCATCCAGGACATGGCGCGCACGGCCCGATTCCCCGTGCCGGTCTCCGCCGCCGCGCTCCAGATGTTCCTGATGACATCGGCCGCCGGCATGGGCCGCGACGACGACGCATCGGTCGCGCGCATGTATGCGCAGGTCACCGGCGTCAAGCTGCCCGGCGACAAGTAACAGAGGATCTCCAATGCCCCGTTTCGCCGCCAATCTCTCGATGATGTTCACCGAGGTGCCGTTCCTCGACCGCTTCGACGCCGCCGCGCAAGCGGGCTTCACCGCGGTGGAATTCCTGTTTCCGTACGAGCATGCCGCCGAGGCCGTCGGCGAACGGCTCAAGCGCAACGGCCTGACCCAGGCGCTGTTCAACCTGCCGCCGGGCGACTGGAACGCCGGCGAGAAGGGCTTTGCGGCACTGCCATCGCGCTTTTCCGATCTCAAGGCGAGCCTGGAGACGGCGCTGCCTTATGCCAAGGCGACGGGCGTCAAGCGCCTGCACCTGATGGCCGGCATCGCCAATCGCGGCGAGCGCGTCGCGATCGAGGCCTTCTACAAATCGGTGGCCTGGGCCGCCGAGTTCTTCGCGCCGCACGGCATCGACATCGTGATCGAGCCGATCAATGCGCGCAACGTGCCCGGCTACTTCCTCAACGATTTCGGCTTTGCGCGGGATCTGATCCAGGAGCTGAGGCTTGCGAACCTGAAGCTCCAGTTCGACATCTATCACTGCCAGATCATCCATGGCGACGTCACCATGCGGCTGCGCGAGATGATGCCGATCATCGGCCACATCCAGATCGCGAGCATTCCCTCGCGCAACGAGCCCGATGGCGAGGAGCTGAACTATCCGTTCCTGTTCGATGAGCTCGACCGGCTCGGCTATGCCGGCTTTGTCGGCTGCGAATACAATCCGCGCGGCAAGACCACCGATGGCCTCGCCTGGTTCAAGCCCTATGCGGGAGTGAAGCCGTGACCCCAGCGTTAGGCTGCATCGCCGACGATTACACCGGCGCCTCCGATCTCGCCAACACGCTGACGCGCGCCGGCCTGCGCACCGTCCAGACCATCGGCATCCCTGCCGACGATCTGATGCTGCCCGAGGTCGATGCCGTCGTGGTGTCGCTGAAGAGCCGCTCGATCGAGGCCGGCCTTGCCGTGTCGCGCTCGCGCGCGGCGGACAAATGGCTGCGCGGCCGCGGCGTGGGCCACGTGCTGTTCAAGATCTGCTCGACCTTCGATTCCACCGACGCCGGCAATATCGGCCCGGTCATGGATGCGCTGCGCGCCGATTGCGGCGAGGGAGCCGTGCTGGTGACGCCTGCCTTTCCGGAGACCGGGCGCACCGTCTATCAGGGCAATCTGTTCGTCGGCGCCGTGCCGCTCAGCGAGAGCCCGCTGAAGGACCATCCGCTCAACCCGATGCATGATTCCAACCTGGTGCGCGTGCTGGCGCGCCAGAGCAGCACGCAGATCGGCCTCGTCGATCTCGCCACCGTCGCGCGCGGCGCGGAGGCCGTGCGGGCACGGCTGGCTGAGCTCGCCGCCAGAGGCATCGGTGCTGCGATCATCGACGCCGTATTCGACCGCGACCTCGAGACCATCGGTCTCGTCGCCGCTGAACATCTTCTGTCGGTCGGCGCGTCCGGCATGGGCCTCGGGCTTGCGCGCGCGCTGGTGTCGACGGGCAAGGTGAAGCCGGCGCCGAGCGGCGAAACCGGCGCGGCCGTCGGCGGCCTGGCGGCATGCCTTGCCGGCAGCTGCTCGCAGGCGACGCTTCAGCAGATCGCCAGCGCCGAACGCATCATGCCGGTGCTTCATCTCGATCCGGAGCGGATCGTCGCGGGCGCCGCTGAAGCGCAGCGTGCGCTGGACTGGGCGAGGCCGCGGCTTGCGGAAGGTCCGGTGCTGATCGCTTCGAGCGCGACGCCGGACGCCGTTGCGGCCGTGCAGGCACGCCATGGCCGCGATGCCGCAGGCCACGCCATCGAGCAGGCCATGGCCGGCATCGCCGAGGGTCTGGTGCAGGCCGGCGTCCGTCGCTTGATCGTCGCCGGTGGCGAGACATCCGGCGCCGTGGTCGATCGGTTGAAAATTCCTGGATTTCTCGTAGGAGTAGAAATCGCGGCGGGAGTCCCGGTGCTGCGCGCGGTCGGTGCAAGCTCCGGCGAGATGTTGCTCGCTTTGAAATCTGGAAACTTTGGCGGTCCGGACTTCTTCTCCGACGCGCTTAGGCTCATGCGCTGAGCGCAGAGCCTCCTTAGTCCATCGTTCATTTCTTTCGGCTTCGGTACTCGTACGGAGCCGCAGTTAACATTTGCGCAGGTGCTCTGCGCTCAGATGTCGCCGCAGCTCCTCTTTGGTTGATTCTTAGAGCTTCGACGCGCATCCGCGCCAGCACAACGAGATCCGATTATGTTCGCCAACATTTCCATCCGCGCCAAGATCATCAGTGTCGTGGCATTCCTGCTCGTCGCGATGGCCGGCATGGGCCTGCTCGCCATCATGAAAATGCGGTCGATGAACGCCAACACGGTCGACATCACGATGAATTGGATGCCCAGCGTGCGGGTGCTGGGCGAGCTTCGGGCGAGCGTCATCACCTATCGCAACGTGGTCCGCCAGCACATGCTTTCCGACACGCTGGACGAGAAGCTCGCCAACGAAAAGACGGCCGTGACGGTGCTCGAGGCGCTTGCCAAATACCGCAGCCGCTACGAGCCGATGATCACCTCGCCGGAGGAGAGGGCGCTCTACACCCAATGGGCAAAGCTCTGGGACGATTACAAGAGGGGCACCGAAGAGGTGATGGCGCTCTCGCGCAAGGAAGCCGGCAAGATCCCACACGAGGCCCGGGAGCTGAATACGAAGACCGTCAACAAGCTCGGTCTTCAGGCAGACGAGGTCCTGACCAAGGACATCGAGCTCAACACCAAAGGCGGAGAACAGGCCGCTCAGGACGCCGCCGACAGCTACGCCTACGCCTTCATGCTGGTCTCGGCAATTCTCGGCGCCGCCATCGTCATCGGCATCGCCGTCAGTTTCTATCTCGTCCGCGACGTGTCTAGCGGCATCAACTCGATCACCCTGCCGATGCAGGCCCTGGGCCGAGGCGACCTCTCCGCCGAAGTCCCGCATCGCGGCGAGAAGACCGAGATCGGCGCCATGGCCGACGTGCTCCAGATCTTCAAGGAGGCGTTGATCGCCAAGAAGGCCGCCGACGAAGCCGCCGCGGCCGACGCCGAAGCCAAGATCGAGCGCGGCCGCCGCGTCGACGACATCACCCGCGAATTCGAAACGATGATCGGCGAGATCGTCCAGACCGTGTCATCGGCCTCGACCCAGTTAGAGGCCTCCGCCTCGACCTTGACCGCGACCGCCGACCGCTCGCAGCGGCTGGCGACCACGGTGGCCGGCGCTTCGGAGGAAGCCTCCACCAACGTGCAGTCGGTGGCCTCGGCGACCGAGGAGATGGCCTCGTCGGTCGGCGAGATCAGCCGCCAGGTGCAGGAATCGGCGCGGATGGCGGGCGATGCAGTCGGTCAGGCCCGTGCCACCACCGAGCGCGTCAGCGAATTGTCCAAGGCCGCCGCGCGCATCGGCGACGTCGTCGAGTTGATCAACACCATCGCCGGCCAGACCAACCTGCTGGCGCTGAACGCCACCATCGAGGCGGCGCGCGCCGGCGAAGCCGGCCGCGGTTTTGCCGTCGTCGCCTCCGAGGTGAAGGCGCTCGCCGAGCAGACCGCGAAGGCGACCGGCGAGATCGGCCAGCAGATCTCCGGCATCCAGGCGGCGACCAACGACTCCGTCGGCGCCATCAAGGAGATCTCCTCGACCATCGAGCGCTTGTCGGAGATCTCGTCGGCCATCGCGGCTGCGGTGGAAGAGCAGGGCGCCGCGACGCAGGAGATTGCCCGCAACGTGCAGCAGGCGGCGCAGGGCACCCAGCAGGTGTCGTCCAACATCACCGACGTGCAGCGCGGCGCAACCGAGACCGGCACGGCCTCCTCGCAGGTGCTGTCCGCGGCGCAGATGCTGTCGAATGATTCGGGCCGGCTGAAGAACGAGGTCAGCAAGTTCCTGACCAACGTCCGCGCCGCGTAGACAGACGTGGGTTCCACAAGCAAGGGCGGCGCCATCGGCGCCGCTCATAGTTTTTCCTGCGCGCGTTGCGCTGTCGATATGCCCGTAGAATTGCGACGTACTCTTCAGCGAAAGCTCCGTACTACTGCGTAGCGTCGTTAAACCTAACAATCCTGAGCGACGGTAAGATCGTGGCGGAAGTCGTAGCACGATCGGAGCCGGTCCGGACCAGCAACTCCCGACCGTCAGCATTGGGGAGGATTTAATGTCTTGGATCAACAACCTTCGTATTTCCATTAAGGTTTCCGCCGTATTCGCGGCGATCTGTCTCGTCGTCGCCGGCAGCACCGCAGCCATCTACAACTCGCTGAGCGTAATGAATTCCACGGCGAAGATGACAGTGCATACCTATCAGGTGCTGGAGCAGCTTTCCGAGCTTGTCGGTGCGATGGTCAATCAGGAAACCGGCGTTCGCGGCTATCTCGTGTCTGGCGATGCCGGCTTTCTCGCTCCTTACGAAGCCGGGCTGAAACAATTTCAGACTGCGGCGGCCAAAGTCGGCAGCCTGACCTCGGACAACGCCACGCAGCAGAAGCGACTCGAGCAGGTCAAGGCGCTTGCCAACGACTGGGCAACCAACGTCGCGCAGCGCGAAATCGCGCTGATGAAGGATCCGGCAACCCAGGCGAAGGCGCGTGAGCTCGAGGCTTCCGGAGCCGGCAAGAAGTCGATGGATGGCCTCCGCGCCGTCGTCCAGGAAATGGACAGGGAAGAGCGGTCGCTGTTGTCAGTGCGGGCGGCTGCCTCCGACGCCGCCTCGTCCAGCGCCACCATGGCCATGCTGATCGGAGGCCTCGTCACCCTGCTGCTCTCGCTCGTGGGCGCCTTCGGCGTCGCCTTCGCGGTCACCCGCCCGATCCAGCGCATCACGACCGAGATGGGTGTTCTCGCGAATGGGGACACCTCGGTGATCGTATCGGGTATCGAACGCAAGGACGAGATCGGTGAGATGGCTCAGGCGGTCCAGGTGTTCAAGACCAATGCCATCGAGGTCGAGCGGCTGAAGGCGGAACAGGCTGAAACCGAGCGTCGCAATGCCGAGCAGCGCAAACGCGACATGGTCAGGCTCGCCGACGACTTCGAGAGCGCCGTCGGCCAGATCATCGGAACAGTGTCGTCGGCATCGACCCAGCTGGAAGCATCGGCCACCACCCTCACAGGTACGGCCGAGCGGTCCCAGAAGCTCGCGACCACGGTGGCCGGCGCTTCGGAGGAAGCCTCCACCAACGTGCAGTCGGTGGCCTCGGCGACCGAGGAGATGGCCTCGTCGGTCGGCGAGATCAGCCGCCAGGTGCAGGAATCGGCGCGGATGGCGGGCGATGCAGTCGGTCAGGCCCGTGCCACCACCGAGCGCGTCAGCGAATTGTCCAAGGCCGCCGCGCGCATCGGCGACGTCGTCGAGTTGATCAACACCATCGCCGGCCAGACCAACCTGCTGGCGCTGAACGCCACCATCGAGGCGGCGCGCGCCGGCGAAGCCGGCCGCGGTTTTGCCGTCGTCGCCTCCGAGGTGAAGGCGCTCGCCGAGCAGACCGCGAAGGCGACCGGCGAGATCGGCCAGCAGATCTCCGGCATCCAGGCGGCGACCAACGACTCCGTCGGCGCCATCAAGGAGATCTCCTCGACCATCGAGCGCTTGTCGGAGATCTCGTCGGCCATCGCGGCTGCGGTGGAAGAGCAGGGCGCCGCGACGCAGGAGATTGCCCGCAACGTGCAGCAGGCGGCGCAGGGCACCCAGCAGGTGTCGTCCAACATCACCGACGTGCAGCGCGGCGCAACCGAGACCGGCACGGCCTCCTCGCAGGTGCTGTCGGCGGCGCAGATGTTGTCGAATGATTCGGGCCGGCTGAAGAGCGAGGTCAGCAAGTTCCTGACCAACGTCCGCGCCGCGTAAGGCGCGGCCGAAGGATAGATCAAACCGGGAGCGGCGCCAAAAGCGCCGCTCTTTTTTTTCTGCGGTAGCGTGATGTCGTCTGGCGGTAGAATCATGGGGAGCCGACCGTAAACATACGGGGCGCCCGTTTCATGGATAGTTAAATTCGATTCACGAGAATCGGCGGAAGGCGCCTCGAGCAGCGGCCGTCCTGTCTTGGAATGAACGCATACCGCATTGTTTGGGGGCTCTGATGCGCAAGAATCTTCCCGTCACCACCGTTGAATATCCGGTCAGTGATGAGACGTTGATCGTTTCGCGGACCGACCTGAAGGGCAAGCTCGCCTACTTCAACGAGGACTTCCTCGCTGCCGCCGGATTCACGTCGGCGGAACTGATGGGCCAGCCGCACAACATCGTCCGCCACCCCGACATGCCGCCGGAGGCATTCGACAATCTCTGGGACACGCTGAAGGCCGGCAAGCCCTGGCTCGGCGCAGTCAAGAACCGACGCAAGAACGGCGACTTCTATTGGGTGCTGGCGACGGCTTCTCCGATCCGCGAGAACGGCGAGGTGAAGGGCTATACCTCGATCCGCACCAGGCTGCCGGCCGATCAGCGCAAGCTCGCCGAAGAGGTCTATGCCGCCATCCGCGAGAAGAAGCCGCACGGCTATCGCATCGACGCCGGCATCATCCGCCGCCGCTCTTGGCTCGACCACTTCGGCATCTTCACCGGGACGCTGAAGGCGCGCCTGGTCACGATGATGGCGCTCCAGACGCTGTTCATGCTTGCGCTTGGCGTCGGTGGTGCGGTCTCCACCGGCGGTTCGGCCAGCCTGATCCTGTCGCTACTGGCTGTTGCCGGGGCCGCCATCGCCGGCTTCGCGGGCCTTGCGACCATGCGTGCGATCAAGGGGCCGATGCAGCATCTCAACGACACCCTGGTCAACCTCGTGCAGGACAAGCTCGACAACCGCATCGTCATCGACCGCGACGACGAGATCGGCGAGGCGCTGCGCAACCTTCAGACCGTGCAGACCATCATCCGCTTCAGCCGCGACGAGGTGCAGGCGGTGCAGCGCCGCGCCGAGGCGCAGCGCAAGGCCGACATGACCGAGCTTGCCGACGGTTTCGAGGCGGCGATCGGGGAAATCGTCGAGACCGTATCGGCCGCCGCGACTGAGCTTGAGGCATCGGCCTCGACCCTGTCCTCGACCGCGGGCCGGGCGCAGGAGCTGGCCACGGTAGTCGCGTCCGGCTCGGAGGCCGCCTCCAGCAATGTCCATTCGGTGGCTTCGGCTGCCGAGGAGATGTCGTCCTCGGTGCGCGAGATCGGGCGGCAGGTGCAGGATTCCTCCCGGATCGCGAGCGAGGCGGTCAGCCAGGCGCATGCCACCACCGAGCGTGTTAGCGAGCTGTCGCGGGCTGCGGCGCGGATCGGCGATGTCGTCGAGCTCATCAATGCGATTGCCGGCCAGACCAACCTGCTGGCACTCAACGCTACCATCGAGGCGGCGCGGGCTGGCGAAGCCGGCCGCGGCTTCGCGGTGGTGGCCTCCGAGGTCAAGGCGCTCGCCGAGCAGACGGCCAAGGCCACCGGCGAGATCGGCCAGCAGGTCGGCGGCATCCAGGCGGCGACGCAGGATTCGGTCAGCGCCATCGGGGAGATCAGCGGCACCATCGCGCGTCTGTCGGAGATCGCTTCGGCCATCGCGACGGCCGTGCAGCAGCAGGGCGCAGCGACCCAGGAGATCGCCCGCAACGTGCAGCAGGCCGCCCTGGGCACCCAGCAGGTCTCGTCCAACGTCGGCGACGTGCAGCGCGGCGCCTCGGAGACGGGATCAGCGTCCACGCAGGTCCTGTCGGCGGCCCAGATGCTGTCCCGCGATTCCAACCGCCTCAAGCTCGAGGTCGGCAAGTTCCTGAACTCGGTTCGCGCCGCCTGACTCTCGACCGCGTCGGAAAAACAGGCGCCGAAGGGCTGAGATCTCGTAGGGTGGGCAAAGGCGCTCTTGCGCCTTGCCCACCATTCTTTCCGGATCACACGAAGGCCGTGGGCACGCTTCGCTTTGCCCACCCTACGAGATCACGCCACCCGCCACTCGGGCACGTTATCTTCTGCCATAGCGATTTCGCCGAGCGAGCCGACCGGGGTGCGATCCATGGCGAGCAGATGCGCCAGCGTCGCGCCGTCGCTCGCCGGGACCCGCGCCAGCGTGCGGCGATCGTCCTCTGTCCGCAGCATCACGACGCCATGCTCGATATTGCCGCCGCGGCCGTAAAGCACGGTGAAGGTCTCGACCTTGCCCTTGCCAGTGGCCTCCGCGACGAAGTCCGGCACTGCGCGATTGTTGCGGTCGGCATCGGCCTGCACGCTCGTTTCCTGCACCAGCACCTCGCGCGGCGCCGTCTTCGACACCACCAGCGCGTGGTGCTTGGTGACGAAGCCGCCCTGGCCATAGAGCAGGCCGAGCTTGGCGCCGTCGCGCAGTCGCCGCACCATCGCGCAGGCCGCATGCGTCATGTAGGTGTTGAGCGGCGCGCCGAAGAAGGTGAGGCCGCCGGTCACGGTCGGCTGCACGTCGGGGTCCAAGCCCAGCGTCCGCCGCGCCATCTTGGGCACGCAGGGGAAGCAGCTGTAGAGCTCGATTGCGTCGAAGGTCTTGCGATCGCCGCCGGCGAGGTCCATCACGCTCTTGAGCACGGCATTCTGCGGGTGGCTCTCGTAAAACTGGTCGCGCATCAGATAGTCGCGCGGCTCTTCCGCCGAGGCACCGCCGAGCGGGTAGACCAGTTTGTCTTCGGCGATCCCGGCCGCGCGTGCCTTGGCGAGACTGGTGAGCAGCAGCGCACCGCCCATGTTGACGCTGGGATTGGCCACCATCAGCTTGTTGTAGGGCCAGGCGATCAGCCGGTTGTCTGCGGTCGGCGTCGTGATCTCCTCCGGCGCATAACGCCGCTTCAGCCAGGCGTATGGATTCTCCGCGGCGGCTTCCGAATAGCGCGACCACAGCGTGCCTGATTCCGCCATGGCTTCGCGCGGCGTCTGCCCCCAATGCGCCGAGGAGGCCGCCTCATAGAACGGATAGACGGTCACAGGCCGAAATACGCCGAGCTTCACTGCTAAGGGCTTCTGGAACGCCGCGCCGCGCTTGGGTTCCTCGACGTCATGGGCGAACGGCGTCCACGGCAGCTTGACGCCGGCGCGCTCCGCCTTGGTCGCGCTCGATTGCGCTTCCGCGCCGCACACCGCCGCCACGCTGCACTCGCCGCGCGCGATGCGCTTGGCCGCCTCGTGGATGTAGCGGATCGGGCTCTCGCCGCCGACTGGGCCGTAATAGCAATGCGCGGGCGAGATGCCGAGGCGCTGAGCCAAAAGCTGCTCCGGATCGCGATAGCGCCAGCTCAGGAAATTGACGACGTCGAGCGATTGCACCTCGCCGAGCAGCTTTGCGCCGGCGTCTTGTTCAGCCCGCCGCAGCGCCTGTTCGAGCAGGTCGAGCGGTTCGAGACCCTCGGCGATCTCCTTCGGGCGATCGACGATCTCGCCGATGCCGACGATGACGGGGATGCGGTCTTCGGGGATATTGTTCTTCTCAGTCATAATCTCGATTCACGACGTTAGTTGCTTCGTCATTGCGAGGAGCGAAGCGACGAAGCAATCCAGAAATGGGTCCGCGGCGGCAGCCTGGATTGTTTCGCTGCGCTCGCAATGACGATGTAGTGACTACTCCGCCACCAGCGCATTCATGTGCTCGACGGCTTCGGCGAAATCCTGCTTGAACTCCTGTACCACCGCACCCGCCGATTTCACGCTGTCGATCAGGCCGACGCCCTGGCCGACGAAATAGCTGACGAGATCGCGCGCCTTGGCGTTGCCGCTTGCGGCGGCTCGGTCGATCGAATGGAAGGCGTCGCGGCTAATGATGCTTTGCAACGGCATCGGAAGCGCGCCCGGGCTATCCGGCGCGCGGTCCCAGGCGTCGGTCCAGACTGAGCGGAGCTGCCGGGCCGGCTTGCCGGTGCGGCCCTTCGAACGCACCGCATCGCGCGAGGATGCCGCGATCATCTTCTCGCGAAAGATCTCGCTTGTCTCGGACTCGACCGTGGCCAGCCACACCGAGCCGGTCCAGGCGCCGGCCGCGCCCATCGCCATGCAGGCCGCCATCTGCTGCCCCGTCATGATGCCGCCGGCCGCCAGCACCGGCACGTCGCGGATCGGCTTGATCGCCTTGATCACCTCCGGCACCAGCACCATGGTCGAAACCTCGCCGCAATGGCCGCCGGCCTCGGTGCCCTGCACCACGAGGATGTCGACGCCGGCCGCGACCTGGCGCAGCGCGTGCTCCTTGGCGCCGACCAGCGCTGCAACCGGCACCCCGTGCTTCTTGCCCATCTCGATCATCGCCTTCGGCGGCACGCCCAGCGCATTGGCGATCAGGCGGATCGGATGATTGAAGGAGACCTCGAGCAGCTGAAGCGCGGTCTTGCCGTCGAACGGCTGCGGCTGGTTGTCCGCGACCTCGGTGGTGGTCAGCTCGATGTCGTACTTCTTCAGGAGATCGCGCGTGTAGTTGCGGTGCTCCTGCGGCACGCGCGCTTCCAGGCTCTTCCAGGTGACGTCCTTCTCGCCGGCTGTCGAGATGTTTTCCGGGATGAGCACGTCGATGCCGTAAGGCTTGCCGTCGACGTGATCATCGATCCACGTCAGCTCACGCTCGAGCGTGTCCGGCGTATGCACGGTCGCGCCCAGCACGCCGAAGCCGCCGGCGCGGCTGACGGCGGCAACGACGTCGCGACAATGGCTGAAGGCGAGCAGCGGGAATTCGATCCCCAGCATGTCGCAGATCGGCGATTTCATGGCTCTCTCCCGGCGGCAGGCTTCGCATTCTCGTTGCTTTCGCTGGCAAAGCAAAGTGACGCTAGCCGATCGATGACATGCCGGATCTGGCGAGGCATCTTGTGTGCAGACGTCGCGCTCTATCCGCGGGCCGCAGGCCCTGCGGGCACCCGGGAATGACGGAGGGGAGGGGCTGCCATGACAAAACGCAGAGTTGTCCCATCCGGCAATGCATTGCGGCGCCCTTGTCATCGGCCGTTTGCGGGCTAATTAATGCAGACGCATCCTTTTTGCCCGGAGCCCCGCATGACCGACGCCCCTTACGTGCCGCCCAAAGTCTGGACCTGGAACAAGGAGAACGGCGGGCAATTCGCCAACATCAACCGACCCATTGCCGGCCCTACCCACGACAAGGAGCTGCCAGTCGGCAAGCATCCGCTTCAGCTCTACTCGCTGGCGACGCCGAACGGGGTCAAGGTCACCGTGATGCTGGAGGAGCTCCTGGCGCTCGGCCACAAGGGCGCCGAATATGACGCCTGGCTGATCAAGATTGGCCATGGCGATCAGTTCGGCAGCGGCTTCGTCGACATCAATCCAAATTCCAAGATCCCGGCGCTGATGGATCGCTCCGGCCCCGAGCCTGTCCGGGTGTTCGAGTCAGGCTCGATCCTGTTCTACCTCGCCGAGAAGTTTGGCGCCTTCCTGCCGAAGGACGTCAAGGCCCGCACCGAGGCGATGTCCTGGCTGTTCTGGCAAATGGGCAGTGCGCCCTATCTCGGCGGCGGCTTCGGCCACTTCTACGCCTATGCGCCGACCAAGATCGAATACGCCATCGACCGTTTCGCAATGGAGACCAAGCGCCAGCTCGACGTGCTCGACCGGCGTCTCGCTGACAACGAATATCTCGCGGGCAAGGACTACACCATCGCCGACATGGCGGTGTGGCCCTGGTATGGCGCGCTCGCCAAGGGGCTGGTCTATGGCGCCGGCGAATTTCTGTCGGTGCAGGACTACAGGAACGTGCAGCGCTGGACCGACCAGATTGCGCAGCGCCCCGCCGTGAAGCGCGGCCGCATGGTCAACCGGGTCTCCGGCGATCCCGCCAGCCAGCTCCACGAGCGCCACGACGCGAGCGACTTCGAGACCAAGACCCAGGACAAGCTCGTGCCCGCAACGTAGCTGACGGGTTCATCACCTCTCCCCGCAAGCGGGGAGAGGTCGAATTCGATCGCAGATCGAATTCGGGTGAGGGGGTACAGGTCCCTCGACAGTCTCG
The DNA here is from genome assembly GCF_020194215.1 of Bradyrhizobium sp. BRP20. Taxonomy (NCBI): domain Bacteria; kingdom Pseudomonadati; phylum Pseudomonadota; class Alphaproteobacteria; order Hyphomicrobiales; family Nitrobacteraceae; genus Bradyrhizobium; species Bradyrhizobium sp. BRP20. The sequence continues at coordinate 392,479 of NZ_JADYVY010000007.1, forward strand.
CGCGTGGAGAAAGCCCCTCACCCCAACCCTCTCAGCGCGAGCCAAGCTCGTCGCGGCCCGTAGGAATGGGGCGAGGGAGCGCACCGTTGCTGCGGCCTATTTCTTCATGCCCTCCGCCGCCGGAAACACCACGCGGTCATCGGTGCGGCAGTAACGGTCGGCGAACATGCGGCCGATCGGGTGATAGCGGTCCATGTGCACCCGCATCGCCTTGTCGTCCCAGAGCTCGTCGCGGATGTGGAAGTGGAGGCCTTCGCCCATGATCAGCCGGCGATCGTCGTTGACGTCGATCAGCTTCCAGAGCTTGCACTCCATCGCCCAGGGCGTGTCAGCTAGCCGTGGCACCCCGATCTTCGTCGAGGGCGCAAGCTTCAGCCCGAGATAATCGGGCTCGCTGATCTCAGGCGGAAAATCGCCGCTGCTCTCGTGCATCGCCCGCGCCAGCGGCTCGTCCGTGAGGTTGACCACGAATTCACCGGTGCGCTGGATGTTGAGAAATGTGTCCTTGTCCTCGCCGTTCGGCTTGCGGTTGGCCGCGAACATGCAGAGCGGCGGATCCTCGCAGAAGGCGTTGAAGAAGCTGAACGGGGCGGCGTTGACCACGCCGGTCGGCCCGAGCGTGGTCACCCACGCGATCGGCCGCGGCAGAATGAAGGACGTCAGCACCTTGTAGCGCTCGCGTGGCGTCAGCTCGCTGGCGGCGTAGTCCATGGTGGCTCCGTTTCTTTCTGCGCCTCTCCCCGTGGGCGGGGAGAGGCCGACGCGCGCCAAGAGAGCGGCTCACGCCATGCTCAGCTCGTGGCGGCCCACCACCATCCAGTGCACCTCGTCCGGACCGTCGGCGAAGCGCAGGTGCCGCACGTCCTGGTACATCTCGGCGAGCGGGGTCCAGTGCGAGATGCCGGTGGCGCCGTGCATCTGGATGGCCTGATCGATGATCCTGCAGGCGCGCTCGGGCACCATGGCCTTGACCATGGAGACCCAGACGCGGGCCTCCTTGTTGCCGAGCACGTCCATTGCCTTCGCCGCTTTCAGCACCATCAGCCGCATCGCCTCGATCTCGCAGCGCGCCTGCGCGATGATCTGCATGTTGCCGCCGAGATGGGCGATCTTCTTGCCAAAGGCCTCACGGGTGAGGCCACGCTGCACCATCAGGTCGAGCGCCTTCTCGGCCTTGCCGATGGTGCGCATGCAGTGATGGATGCGGCCGGGGCCGAGGCGGAGCTGCGAGATCTCGAAGCCACGGCCTTCGCCGAGCAGGATGTTCTCCTTCGGCACGCGCACATTGTTGAAGCGCATGTGCATGTGGCCGCGCGGGGCGTGGTCCTGGCCGAACACGTACATGGGACCGAGCACCTCGACGCCGGGCGTGTCGCGCGGCACCAGGATCTGCGACTGCTGCTTGCTCGGCGGCGCGTCCGGGTTGGTCTTCACCATCACGATGAGGATCTTGCAACGGGGATCGCCGAGACCCGAGATGTAATACTTCTCGCCGTTGATCACCCATTCGTCGCCGACCAGCTTTGCGGTGGTCGAGATGTTCTTGGCGTCGGAGGAGGCGACGTTCGGCTCGGTCATGACATAGGCCGATCGGATCTCGCCGTTGAGCAGCGGCTTCAGCCATTTCTCCTTCTGCTCCTTGGTGCCGACGCGTTCCAGCACCTCCATGTTGCCGGTGTCGGGCGCCGAGCAATTCATGGTCTCCGAGGCCAGCGGGCTCTTGCCGAGCTCGGCGGCGATATAGGCGTAGTCGAGATTTTTCAGGCCCTGGCCGGTCTCGTCATCGGGCAGGAAGAAGTTCCAAAGGCCTTCCTGCTTGGCCTTGTTCTTGGCCTTCTCCAGCACCTCGAGCTGCTTCGGCGTAAAACTCCAGCGATCTTCCTTGCCCTCGCCGGCCTTGGCGAACTCGATCGACATCGGCTCGACGGTATCGCGGATGAACTTCTTGACGTGATCGTAAAGCGGCCGGACTTGGTCCGACATCCGCAAGTCGTTGAGCTCGTCGCCGGGATTGAGCGTGTAGTTGGTGGTGCGGGGAATGTAGGTGTGTTTTGTCATTGGTCCTCCCGGGATCGTTGGAATGTGTTGTGCGCAAGAATAGTCGCAGCGCCGTCAAAGTGCGAGCGCGCATTTTCTCGCGTGAGGCCATGCCATGCGATGGAATATCGCAAGGCCGTTTGAAATGTTGTTTGAATGGGCGCGGCGCGCTGGGCACGCCCGCGCCACGCTCTCCGCCGTCATCGCCCGCCTTGTGCGCACTTGCGCACTGGGGCGGGCGATCCAGCACTCCGAGACGGCAGTGATTGAACAGAGTAGCTGCGGCGTACTGGATTCCCCGCCTGCCGCCTACGCTAAAGCTTCGGCGCCCCTGGACCTCAACCCCGGCGAAGCCTTGGCGTAGCCGGGTCGCGGGGAATGACAGCAGTGGATGTGGCTAGTTCGCCATCCGATGCATCGCGCAGATCTTGTTGCCATCGAGATCGCGCAGGTAGGCCAGATAGAGCTTGCCGCCCGGGCCCTGGCGAATGCCGGGTGGATCCTCGATCGATTTTGCGCCGGCTGCAACGCCCGCTGCGTGCCACGCATTGACCTGTTCCGGCGAATTGGCGGCAAAGCCGATCGTGCCGCCGTTGGCGCAGGTCGCCGGCTCGCCGTTGATCGGCTTCGATACCGAGAACACTCCGGTCTTGGTGATGTAGAAGATGCGGTGGCCGTCGACCCTGGCCGGCCGCACCTCGAGCGTGCCGAGCAGTTGGTCGTAGAACGCCTTGGCCTTGTCCAGGTCGTTGGTACCGATCATGACGTGTGAAAACATTTGCCCGTTCCCTCAGTGTTGTAGCCCGGATGGAGCAGAGCGAAATCCGGGTCTGCTTGCTTTTGGCCGTCCCGGATTCGCTGCGCTCCATCCGGGCTATGAGAATCAAAACGCGGTATAGCCGCCGTCGATCACGAACGTATCCGCGGTGTGATACGACGACGCCTTGCTCATCAGATACACCGCGATGCCGCCGAAATCGGAGGCTTCGCCGAAGCGCCGCATCGGAATCCGCGGCATCACGTTGGCTACGAACTTGTCGTTCGCCATGAGCCCTGCGGTCATGTCGCTCTTGATCCAGCCCGGCAGGATCGCATTGGCGGTGACGCCGTGACGTGCCAGCTCGACGCCGAGCGCGCGCACCAGCGCGTTGATGGCGGCCTTGGTCGCGGCATAATGCTCGTTGCGCGCCGTGCCGAAGATCGAGGCGAGGCTCGAGGTCGCGACCAGCCGGCCAAAGGGATCGCCGGCATTGGCGCGATCCGTCATGTGCTTGGCGGCGGCCTGGAACGCGTGGAACACGCCGTCGAGATTGGTCGCGAACATCGTGCGCCATTCCTCCTCGGTGCGCTCGATGAAGGCGCGCCGGCCACCGCCGCCGATGCCCGCATTGGCGAAGCAGCCATCGACCCGGCCGAAGGTGTCGAGCGTCGCCTTCATCGCTGAAGCGACCGAGGCCGGATCGGTGACGTCGCAGACGCGGCTGTCGACCTTGCCGGACAGGCCCTCCATGCTCGCGGCAGCGGCCTTGTTCTTGTCAGCATTGCGGCCCCAGATCGAGACGTTGCAGCCCTGGCCCGCGAGCGCCTGCGCGATACCGAGCCCGATGCCGCCATTGCCACCGGTGATCACGGCCACGCGGCCGGAAAGGTCGAAGAGGTTCATGGCGCGTTTCCTGTTTTCTGACTGCGGCGCATCAGCCGCTGCGCACAAGATTGCTTGCTATGCTCCGATCAGCATGGACAAGACCGCGCCAAAAATCAAATATGCGCCCCGGCAAAACGAATTCCGGCCTGCGAAACTGGTGCGGGCCGCAACTGATGAGGAAACCATGCAGTTCAAACACGTCACGCTCGACTTCGATGGCTCGGTCGCGATCCTCAAGCTCGACCATCAGGAGGTGATGAACGCGGTCTCCGTCGACATGCTGGGCGGTCTTTCCGAGGCGCTCGATGCGATCGAGGAGAAGAAGGACGAGGTGCGCTGCGTGGTGCTGACCGGTGCGGGGCGGGCGTTCTGCACGGGCGCCAATCTGCAAGGCCGCAACAACCAGGCGAAGAAGACCAAGGCCGGCATTACGCTGGAGACCGGCTTTCATCCCTTCCTGCGCCGCATCCGCAACCTGCACTGCCCGATCGTCACCGCGGTCAATGGCCCGGCCGCCGGCGCCGGCATGAGCTTCGCGCTGCTCGGCGACATGATCCTATGCGCGCGCTCGTCCTATTTCCTGCAGGCCTTCCGCCGCATCGGCCTCGTGCCGGATTGCGGCTCGACCTGGCTGTTGCCGCGCCTCGTCGGCCGCGCGCGCTCGATCGAATTGTCGTTGATGGGCGAGCGCCTGCCGGCCGAGAAGGCGCTGGAATGGGGCCTTGTCAACCGCGTCTATGATGACGGCGTCTTGATGGAGGAAGCGATGAAGCTGGCGCGCGATCTCGCCAGCGGGCCGACCGTGGCGCTGTCGCTGATCCGCAAGCTCTATTGGGACAGCCCGGAAAATTCCTTCGAGGATCAGCTCAATCTGGAATTCCAGTGCCAGCTCCGCGCCGGCGACACCGAGGATTTCCGCGAGGGCGTCGGCGCCTTCCTCGAGAAGCGGCCCGCGCAGTTCAAGGGCAAATGATCGAGGCGGCGCTTTCACGCAGCGTCCAGCGCTGGTGCAAAGGGGCGACCGGCGCGACCTGTGCGGCAAAGCTCTCCGGCGGCGCCAGCCAGGAAACCTGGCGCTTCGACATCTCCCATCCCGACGGGCCGATCGGCGCGATCCTGCGGCGCTCACCAAAGGGCTATGGCGCCGCGCCGACCCGCGCGGCCGGTCTTGCCGCGGAAGCGCAGCTGATGCAGCTCGCCTATGAGGCCGGCGTGCCGTCGCCCCGCGTCCTGCATGTGCTGGTGCCGGAGGACGATCTCGGCACCGGCTTCATCATGCAGCGCGTCGAGGGCGAGACCATCGCGCGCAAGATTCTTCGCGATCAAGAGTATGCGGCGGCGCGGCCGCGTCTGGCGCGGCAGATCGGCGGCATTCTCGCAGGTCTGCATCGGCTGCCGCAGGACAAATTGCCTGCGTTGCGCAGCAGGGGCGCGACCCAGGAGATCGCCGAGTTCGAGCGCGACTATCGCAGCCTGAACTGGCCCAAGCCCGTGTTCGAGCTGGCGCTGCGCTGGCTCCGCGACCACGATCCGGGTCCCTCAGTCGAGACCACGCTGGTGCACGGCGATTTCCGCAACGGCAATCTCATCATCGGCGCGGATGGCGTTCGCGCCGTGCTCGACTGGGAACTCGCCCATCTCGGCGATCCCATGGAGGACCTCGGCTGGGTCTGCGTGAACTCCTGGCGCTTCGGCGAGATCGACAAGCCCGTCGGCGGCTTTGGCTCGCGCGAGGAATTGTTCGCCGGTTACGAGGCTTCGGGCCGCAAGGTCGACCCTGAGCGCGTCAAGTTCTGGGAAGTGATGGGCACGCTGCGCTGGGGCATCATGTGCGGCGGCATGATGCAGCGCTTTCGCGAGGGGCCCGACCATTCCATGGAGCGCGCCATGATCGGCCGCCGCGCCAGCGAGACCGAGATCGATCTGTTGCGGCTTCTGGCGCCGCGCGGGAGCTGACACATGCAGGACGAGCCGACCCCGATCGAGCTGACCAAGGCAGTCGCCGATTTCCTCCGCAGCGACATCACGCCGCTGATCTCCGGCCACCAAGCCTTCAAGCTGCGCGTCGCCATCAACATCCTCGACCTCGTCACGCGGCAGCTGACGCGGGAGGAGGGAAGCGATGCGAAGGAGGTGGAGCGCCTGCGCGCGCTGCTCGGCATCGACGGCTCGGTCATGGAGCTCAACCGTGTTCTCGCACATCGCATCGCGAGCGGGGAGATGGATCTCGCGACCCCAGGCCTCGCCGAGCACCTGTGGGCAACCACGATGGACAAGCTGGCGGTCGATCAGCCGAATTATGCCTCGTACAAGCGCGAACTAGGACGAAGCGGGTAGGTCTCTCCCCCTCATTGCGAGGAGCCCTTGCGACGAAGCAATCCAGACTGTCTCTGCTGGGCAGCCTGGATTGCTTCGCTACGCTCGCAATGACAGTGTTGAGAGAGGGGGCGCTCCTCTCTCCGCCGTCATTCCGGGGCGTCGCGAAGCGACGAACCCGGAATCCATTCATCCGCACGTTCTGTCGCTCAATGGATTCCGGGCTCGCGCCTGTCGGCGCGCTCCGGAATGACGAGTGGGGAGACCCGTTTCCTACTTCCCCACCCATTTCGGCGGCCGCTTCTCGGAAAACGCCTTCGGGCCCTCGACGTAATCCTGCGAGGCGACCATCGCCTGCACGGCCGGATAGTCCCGTTGCTCCGCGATCGCCTGCTCCAGCGACACGCCAAGCCCCTTCTGGATCGCCTGCTTGGAGGCCCGGATCGACATCGGCGAATTCTTGGCGATCATCTCGGCCCAGCGCAGCGCGGCGTTGAGCGCCTCGCCCTGCGGCACCACCTCGTTGACGAAACCGAGCTCGCGACCTTCCTTTGCGCTGACATGGCGCGCGGTGAGGATCATGCCCATGGCGCGCTTCAGCCCGATCTGCCGCGGCAGCCGGTGCAGACCGCCGGCGAGCGCGGCAAGGCCGACGCGCGGCTCGGGCAGGGCGAAGGTCGCGTTCTCCGCGGCGATGATGAGGTCGCAGGCGAGCGCAATCTCGAAGCCGCCGCCCATCGCGACGCCGTTCACCGCGGCGATGATAGGCTTGTCGCAGTCGAAGCGCGAGGTGAGGCCGGCAAAACCGCCCTTGTCCCAGCCGCGTTTTCCCCCCGCTGCCTGCCACTTCAGATCGTTGCCGGCGCAGAACGCCTTATCGCCGCTGCCCGTGACGATCGCGATCCACTGCTCGGGATCTCCGGAGAAATCGTCAAACACCTTCTGAAGCTCGAAATGCGCATCGGTGTGCAGCGCGTTGTAGACCTCGGGCCGCGACAGCGTCACGATCGTGATTGGCCCCTTGCGTTCCACCTTTGAGAATTTCAGCTCCATCGCGCGCTCCCGGATTTTCTTTCGAGGAATATTGGCGCCATACTACCGTGCGGGTGCGCCAGAGCACCATCGAATTGCGCGGGCGCGCCTTGCGCTCCTCACATCTCGGCTTGCTTGACTTGCACGCGCTCTTCTCACCTTAATCGCACCAAGCAAGAATGCGCCCAGCGCCTTAACGCAAAACGATAAAATCAATCCGGGAGAGAACCTGTGGATTTCTCATTGCCTGCCGATCTCGTCGCCTATCTCGGAGAGCTCGACCGTTTCATCGAACGCGAGATCAAGCCGCTGGAACAGGCCGACGACAACATCCGCTTCTTCGACCATCGCCGCGAATGGGCGCGCACCGATTTCGACAATGGCGGCCTGCCGCGTCACGAATGGGAGGCGCTGCTGCGCAAGGCCAAGGATCTTGCGGATGCCGCCGGGCATTTGCGCTTTCCTGTGCCGAAGCAATATGGCGGCAAGGACGGCTCCAACCTCTGGATGGCCGTGATCCGCGAGCATTTTGCCGCAAAGGGCCTCGGCCTGCATAACGACCTCCAGAACGAGCATTCCATCGTCGGCAACTTCCCCGTCGTCACGATGCTCGACCGCTACGGCCGCGACGACCAGAAGGCGATGATCGACGGCTCGATCAGAGGCAAGTACCGCATCACGTTTGGATTGACCGAGCCGCATCACGGCTCGGACGCCACCCATATGGAGACGCGCGCGGTGGCAGCTACCCGCGACAACGTCAAGGGCTGGATCATCAACGGCGAGAAGATGTGGACGACAGGCATGCACGTCGCCACGCACTGCGCGCTGTTCGCGCGCACCAGCGGCAACGATGGCGACGCCCGCGGCATCACCTGCTTCCTAGTGCCGGCCAAGAGTCCCGGCGTCAGGGTCGAGGAGTACATGTGGACCTTCAACATGCCGACCGATCATCCGCGCGTCAGCTTCACCGACGTGTTCGTGCCGGAGGATGCGCTGTTTGGCGAGGTCGGCCGCGGCCTGTCGCTGGCGCAATGCTTCGTGCACCAGAACCGCATTCGCCAGGCGGCAAGCTCGCTCGGCGCCGCGGTCTACTGCATCAACGAGAGTGTGAAATACGCGCGTGAGCGCAAACCGTTCGGCAAGGCGCTGGCCGAGAACCAGGCGATCCAGTTCCCGTTGGTCGAGCTTGCGACCCAAGCCGAGATGCTGCGCCTCTTGATCCGCAAGACCGCCTGGGAGATGGACCAGCTCAATGAGGAGCAAATCGAGCGCACCCTGTCCGACCGGGTCTCGATGTGCAATTATTGGGCAAACCGCCTCTGCTGCGAGGCCGCCGACCGCGCCATGCAGGTCCATGGCGGCATGGGCTATTCACGCCACAAGCCGTTCGAGCACATCTATCGCCACCATCGCCGTTATCGGATCACCGAAGGCAGCGAGGAGATCCAGATGCGGAAAGTGGCGGGATTCCTGTTCGGGTATATGGGGCCGGGGAAGCATTAGACGCTCGCACTGCTATCGTAGGGTGGGTTAGCGCTGCGATTGCGCGAAGCGCGATCGCAGGGCGTAACCCACCAGCGCCATCCGCGTGGATTGCAAAGAGGTGGGTTACGCCTACGGCTAACCCACCCTGTACCCTTCTGGCGTTCGGAGGCCAGTCAGTTGGTGTAGGCTGGTCGGCCGGGCCGATCCGCCGGGAGCCGCCTTGCCCACCTGTGCCTAGAGCACCGACGTAGGACCCGCGCCCTGGC
>NZ_JADYVY010000070.1:0-1584 GCF_020194215.1 Bradyrhizobium sp. BRP20
AGACCTTGACCTTCACCTCCTTCAACGGCGGCACGGCGGTTGACGTCACCTTCGGCGACGGCACCAACGGCACGGTCAAGACGCTCGATCAGCTCAACACCAAGCTGCAGGCCAACAACCTGTCGGCCACGATCGACGCCAACGGCCTGCTGACGATCTCGACCACCAACGACTACGCGTCCTCGACCATCGGTTCGAGCGCCGCGGGTGGCTCGATCGGCGGCACGCTGACCACCGCGCTGACGTTCTCGACGGCTTCCAGCCCCGTCCAGGACACCGTTGCGCAGACGTCCCGTGCGAACCTGGTCAACCAGTACAACAACATTCTGCAGCAGATCGACTCGACTGCGCAGGACTCCTCGTTCAACGGCGTCAACCTCTTGAACGGCGACCAGCTCAAGCTGGTGTTCGACGAGACTGCAAAGTCGAGCCTCAACATCACGGGCGTGACCTACAACTCCAAGGGTCTCGGCCTCGCGGCGCTGACCAACGGCGTCGACTTCATCGACAACGCCGCGACCAACCGGGTGCTGACCAACCTCAACGCCGCCTCAAGCACGCTGCGTTCGCAGGCCTCGAGCCTGGGTTCGAACCTGACGATCGTGCAGGTTCGTCAGGACTTCAACAAGAACCTGATCAACGTGCTGCAGACCGGCTCGTCCAACCTGACCCTGGCCGACACCAACGTCGAGGCGGCCAACAGCCAGGCGCTGTCGACCCGCCAGTCGATCGCGGTCTCCGCGCTGTCGCTGGCCAACCAGTCGCAGCAGAGCGTGCTGCAGCTGCTCCGCTAATCGCGGACGACGTCGTCAGCCAAGACAATGACGGCGGGGCTTCGGCCCCGCCGTTTTCTCTTGAGGCGAGGGCGCTGACGACGCTTCAGAAAAGTAACCAGCGGTTATGGTTAATAGGGCGTAAGCGCGCAGAAATGCCAATGATTTCAGTCCGATTGAGGGTCTCGTTCGGGCTGTCGAACGGTTTATGGTGAACCAGCGCTTAGACGAGCGCGCTTCACTTCACCCTTTGTTAGCCATGTCACGGCACGCTGGCCCCGTCACTCGATCCGGAAGCGATCGAACGAAGACGCGTAAGCCAGAAGGGTAAGAGTCATGTCCGGTATTGTTCTCTCTGCGTCGGTTCGTCAGAACCTGCTCTCTCTCCAGTCCACCGCTGACCTCCTCGCCACCACCCAGAGCCGTCTGTCGACCGGCAAGAGCGTCAACTCGGCCCTGGACAATCCCACCAACTTCTTCACCGCACAGTCGCTCGACAACCGCGCCAGCGACATCAACAATCTGCTCGACGGCATCGCCAACGGCGTGCAGGTGCTGCAGGCCGCCAACACCGGCCTGACCTCGCTGCAGAAGCTGATCGACTCTGCCAAGTCGATCGCCAACCAGGCGCTGCAGACCACGGTCGGCTACTCCACCAAATCCAACGTCTCCACCACGATCGCAGGTGCGACGGCGGCCGACCTGCGCGGCACGACGTCCTATGCCAGCGCGACCGCGAGCAGCAACGTGCTCTACAACGGCACCGCCGGCGGTACGACGGCCGCGAGCGGCACCACGACGCTCGGCGCTA
>NZ_JADYVY010000071.1:0-1487 GCF_020194215.1 Bradyrhizobium sp. BRP20
GAAGCAAGGGGAGAATCTTCCGCGCAGCTGATCGCCCACTTGAAGAAGGCCGACATGGCCAAAGAGGCCGAACGTCTTCTCGATGGTTCGGGCTGGTTGCCGGAACCGCTGCGTCTCGTCGATCCTCATGCGGCGTCAGTGGAGCCGGAGGTTGAAGCAGGCCCGCTACCCGAATTTCTCGCCGACGATGAGCATCGGGAGAACGCCGGCGACGATGACCCGCAACAGCTCGACGCGGCTGAGTGACACAGAGCGGGATGGCTCGGGCCATCCCGCAGTTGCCTGGAGCCGGTGTGTAACGCCGGTCCCCATTTTATGGGCGAGCGCTGAGAGGGAGAGCAGGGCCGGGAAGGTTTGAATTGCCGTGGTCTTAAGGGGAGCGCCGCGCGGTTCGACCTGTTCCTGCTCTCCCGAGAAATCCTGCCATGACCGAATCTCTCGCCGGCGGCGCTGCCGCCGCGCCGCTCTCGATGCGTGCCGCCGCAAATCTCACCTCCGCCGCCATCAGGGCCGCGCGACAGCTCCTGACCGAGCTCGAACGCGGCCGTCGCATCGATGCCGCCGTCCTGCGTAGCGCCATGGAGGCAGCCTTCGGCGCCTCAGACGCGGCCGGCGTCTGGAGCTGGAAGACCGCCTATGACGTCTGCGAGGCGGCAACAGTTCTATTTCTTCGCAAGTTCGGTCCGGCCATGCGCGCCAAGGCTGGCTCGACGGCTGCCATGCTGCCAATGCTCGCGAGAATCGCGAGCTGTCTGCCGACCCATACGCGGCGTTCCGAAGACAGTCAGGCGTTCCAGCAATTCTCGACGCCGATCCCGCTTGGGCTGGCCGCATGCGTCGCAGCCGGCATTACGCCTGCCGACCGCGTTCTGGAGCCATCCGCGGGGACCGGATTGCTCGCGATCTTCGCCGAGCTCGCCGGCGGCTCTCTGATGTTGAACGAATTGGCTGAAGGTCGCGCGGCGCTGCTCGATCATTTGTTTGTCAACGTTGAGGTCACGCGGTTCGACGCCGCGCAGATCGATGATCACCTCGACGCGAACGTTGTGCCGAGCGTGGTTCTGATGAACCCGCCGTTCTCCGCGGTGGCGAATGTCGATCGACGGATGGCAGACGCCGCTTTCCGGCATATCGCTTCGGCGCTCGCGCGCCTTTGCGATGGTGGACGCCTCGTCGCCATCGTTGGCGCAGGCCTTGCGCCGGATAACCCGGCGTGGCTAGAGGCCTTTGTTCGCCTCCAGGAGCGCGGACGGGTCGTGTTCTCTGCCGCGATCGACGGCGCCGTCTATGCCAAGCACGGCACTCAGACGGACACGAGGCTGCTCGTAATCGACAAGTGGCCCGCTGCCGATCCGAAGGCTTTTCCTGCATCGCAGGGCATGGCCGGCGATGTTGCCATCTTGCTCAATTGGGTGACCCAGTACGTGCCTCCGAGGCTACCCGTCGCCGCGCCGGTCGTGGCCGACATCGTTAGCCGCCCTGCAATG
>NZ_JADYVY010000072.1:0-1421 GCF_020194215.1 Bradyrhizobium sp. BRP20
CTGACCTTGCCCCCATATGTGGAACGGCCCGCGAGGCAAGAGCTTTTTCAGTCGATTTCACACATTGGGACGGTGCGGTCATATGTCCGGCCTTTGCGCGCGGCACAATATGGCCGCTGGCCTCGATGAGATCCGCGGAACGAGGAGCCAAATCAAGTTTACGCGCTTGAGCGCATTGGGGGCAGTAGCTTCACTCGTTTCGGGATTTCGTCCCAAGGGTTCATCGCCTGTTGTTGCACCTTGCCCTCTGCCGGCCTGCGCCGGTCAGATCATTTTGGTGGTCACTGCGTCACCGCGGTAACCGCCAATGGGTCGGGACGCCGATAACTTCCGCCCTTGTTCAGGAGCGCCCAGATGATCCGCGCTGTCTTATTGGCCTGCGCGACGGCGGCAACCTTGAAGGGCCGTCTGGCAAGAAGGGCCTTCAGCCACGGCCGCGCCCGAGCGTCGTTTCGGACGACCCGCAAGACGGCCGTTGCCCCGACAACGAGGAGAGAGCGGAGTTCCGGATTTCCCATCTTCGATATTCGTCCCAACCGCTCTTTGCCTCCGCTTGAATGAGACCGCGGCGTCAATCCCAGCCAGGCGGCAAAGTGGCGAGCCGACTTGAACCCGCCGGGATCCGGCACAAGCGCCTTGATGGTCGCCGCCGTAATGGCGCCGACGCCAGGGATTGTGGTCAACCGACGCATGTCCTCGTCGCGCTTGGCCTCCACGACGATTGCGCGCTCGAGCCTCTCGATCTGGTCGGCTGAAGCTTCAATCTCGTCGGCAATAGCCATCAGCGCGAAGCGCGCTGCTGCGGGCAGGCGAGCATCTGTCTCATCCCGTATGATTGCGACCAGCGCCTCAACCTTTGCCAGGCCGGCGGTGGCGATGATGCCCAATTCTGCCAGATGCGCGCGCAACGCGTTGACCGCCTGCGTTCGCTGCCGCACTAGAAGAGCGCGGGTCTTCAGCACCATCGCGGCAGCCTGTTGCTCAGCCGTCTTAATCGGCACGAAGCGCATGGTCTTTCGGGTCACCGCTTCGCTGATGGCCTCCGCGTCCGCCGCATCCGTCTTACCACGCTTGACGAAGGGTTTGACATAAGCCGGCGGAATGAGCCGGACCTCATGACCGAGAGCTGCGATCTCGCGTGCCCAATAGTGGGCGCTACCGCATGCTTCCATTCCCACCAGGCATGGTGGCAGCTTCTCAAAGAAACGCAGAACTTCGCTGCGCCGTAGCTTCCGGTTGAACACGGGTGAGCCCTCGGCATCCGCCCCGTGAACCTGGAAAACGTGCTTGGCCAGATCGAGCCCGATGGTGATAACCTGTTTCACGGAACGGTCCCTCCTTTGTGGCGTTCGAACAACGACCACGTTCTAGCACTTTGATGCTGTTGGAGCGGGCCGTTCCACCACATCAAGTTTTATCCA
>NZ_JADYVY010000073.1:0-1270 GCF_020194215.1 Bradyrhizobium sp. BRP20
CCGAGGCTGCCAGCCTCACCGGCGGCTTCAATGTCGGCGAAGGCCTTGGCCATGCCGTGGAGGCCGAGGGCGTTGAGGCGGTCGAGGGTCGGATGGGTGAGCAAGGGACGGTCTCCTAATTGTAGTAGCGCGGTCCGCGGATGTTGGCATGCAGGATCGGCGCATCGTCCGCGGAGCGCTGGTGAGCGGGACGCCGATCGAGATTGTTGGCGAGGATCGACTTGACCGAGCCATAGGTGCGCGCGCCGATGTCGATCGCCCGCGCAGCCGCCGCGTCCAGCCGTTCGCGCCCATAGGAGGCGGCGAGCCTGAGGATGCCGAGGCAGGCGCGGAAGCCTTGTTCGGGGTGCGAGCGCTCGTCGAGAATGAGGTCGCACAATGCGCTGGTTGCCGGCCCGATCGCGGCGGCGTCCTGACGGATACGCCCGATAGTCCAGCCGGCGTAGCGCCGATGGCTGGAGGCCATGTGCTCCGGCACGGTGGTGTGCTTGTGATTGCCACTCATGCGCTGATGCGCGGCAATCCGCTCGCCCTTGTGGAAGATCTCGACGGTGCGGGCGGTGAACCGCACCTCGACCTCGGCACGCGCGAAGCGATGCGGAACGCTGTAATAATGCTTCTCCACCTCGACGTGGTAGTCGAGGCTGACGCGGCGGATCCGCCACTCGGCGAGCACGTAGGGGCTCGCCGGCAACGGCTTGAGCGCCGGCCGGTCGATCTCCTCGAGCAGCCGGCGGCGCGTCACGCCGAGCCGCCGGATCGGCCGCTCCTCGTTGAGCCTGGTGAGCAACTCGCCGATCGCTGCGTTGACCTCGGCGAGGCTGTAGAAGACGCGGTGGCGCAGGCGGCCGAGCAGCCAGCGCTCGATGATGAGGACGGCCTGCTCGACCTTGGCCTTGTCGCGCGGCTTGCGAGGTCGCGCCGGCAAGACGGCCGTGCCGTAATGCGCGGCCATCTCCGCATAGGTGCGATTGATCTGCGGGTCGTAGAGGCTCGCCTTGATGACTGCGACTTTGGTGTTGTCAGGCACCAAGAGCGCCGGGACGCCGCCGATCGCCGCGAAGGCGCCAACATGGGCGCTGATCCAGTCGGCGAGTCCCTGCGTCCACGTCGCCTGCGCGGAGGTGAAGCTCGAGGCGCCGAGCACGGCGACGAAGATCTGCGCCGTCCTCCGCTCGCCGGTGAGGCGGTCGACTACCACCGGCACGCCGTCGCCCGCGTAGTCGACGAACAGCTTGTCGCCGGCCGCGTGCGCCTGGCGCATCGTCAC
>NZ_JADYVY010000074.1:0-1265 GCF_020194215.1 Bradyrhizobium sp. BRP20
TGAACCTCCTCCGAATTGATGGACACCTGTAGTAGGCTCGAAGAGCCAGGAGGTGTCGGATGGAAGGACGTCAACGTCGGTCGTTTACGGATGACTACAAGCGGCAAGCGGTTGATCTCGTAGTGTCGAGCGGGCGCTCGATCGGATCTGTTGCCAGGGAGCTTGGCCTGCGCGATTCCGTGCTGCGGCGGTGGGTGGAGCAGCGAGGGACCCGGCTGGAGCCGACGGCGGCGACGCGGCGCCCCACAACGCAGGCGACGCTGCCGTCGGCGGACCACGCGGCGGAGATCGCGCGTTTGCAGCGGGAGAACGAGCGGCTGCGTATGGAGCGTGATATTTTAAAAAAGTCCATTGCGATCTTTGCTGGAGTTCCGAAATGAGATTCCGCTTCATCGAAGATCGCCGCGCCGACTATCCGGTGATGATCATGTGCGGTGTGCTCGGTGTCTCGCCGGCCGGCTATTATGCCTGGCGCTCGCGCCCGGAGAGCCAGCGATCCGCAGCCAATCGTGAACTCGTCGACGACATCAGGCGGGTTCACCGCGACACCAATGGCCGCTATGGCAGCCCGCGCGTCCATGCCGAGTTGAGGGCTCATGGCCGCGGGGCCAGCCGCGGTCGCATCGAGCGATTGATGCGCCGACATGGCATCAGGGCCATCATGGCGAAGCCACGACGGGTGCGGACCACCGACAGCCGTCACGATTTCCCGATCGCCCCGAATCTTCTCGAGCGCAACTTCATCGCCACTGCTCCGAACCAGATCTGGCTCGCCGACATCACTTACGTCGAGACCGAGCAGGGTTGGCTCTATCTGGCCACGCTGATGGATCTCTACAGCCGCAAAATCGTCGGCTGGGCGATGGCAGATCATTTGCGCGCCGAACTGCCGATGGCGGCCCTAGCGATGGCCATTGCGACACAGCGGCCTGGCGCCGGCTTGATCCACCATTCAGATCGTGGCGTTCAATATGCTTCGGCGGAGTATCGCAAGATGATGCAGTCCGCCGGTTTTCGGGCCTCGATGAGCCGCAAGGCCGATTGTTACGATAACGCACCGATGGAGAGTTTCTTCCACACGCTCAAAACAGAACTCGTCCATCAGCAGCATTATGAAACACGTGAGGAAGCCAGACGTGATATCTTTGCTTACATCGAGGGCTTCTACAATCGAAAGCGTCGTCACTCCGCCATCGGCTATATCAGCCCGATCGAGATGGAGCTAAAAGCAGCTTAACCCTGTCCATTTTTTCGGGGGAAGATCA
>NZ_JADYVY010000075.1:0-1251 GCF_020194215.1 Bradyrhizobium sp. BRP20
TGGGCGGTGCGTGTTGCCCACCGGCAAGGAAGCAAGCGTGCGAAGGTCGCGCTGGCCAGAAAGATGGCTGTCGTCCTTCACCGAATGTGGGTTGATGGAACCGAATTCCGATGGACGGCGGTGGCGTAAGGACGCCATCGTCATCCCGAGAGACGCCCGTCGCGGGGCGTGGGGATGGTCGAGTTCGTATGATCTGTCGTGGCGTCCGCCCTCCAGGTCGGGTGACTACGCCGAAGAGCTTGAACCGACCATTCAACCGAATCCCATCGTGTGGCGGCTTTGCCGACCACGAACAGAAGCAAGGTACCCGCGGCACGCGCTCTTAAGGGATTGACAGAAGCAGACCGAATACAGAAGCAGATCATCGGGATTTTGAAGGAGCACGAAGCTGGCGTGTCGGTTGCCGATCTGTGCCGGAAGCACGGCGTCAGCGATGCCAGCATCTACAAATGGAAAGCCAAGTTTGGCGGGATGGAGGTATCGGAGGCCAAGCGGCTGAGGACGCTGGAGGATGAGAACACGCGTCTGAAGCGGCTTTTGGCCGACGCCATGCTGGACAATGCTGCGTTAAAGGACCTCCTGGGAAAGAAGTGGTGACGCCCGCGGGGAAGCGGAAAGCTGTCGCCCATCTCATGGAGGCCCACGAGATGAGCGAACGGCGGGCGTGTAAAGCCATCGGCTGTTGCCGCATGACCATCAGATATCGGACGACCCGGGCGGATGACGCGGCCCTACGCCAACGCATGAGAGCGATTGCCGAGGTGCGCCGTCGCTTCGGCTATCGGCGCCTGCATGTTCTGCTCAGGCGGGAGGGCTATCTGGTCAACCACAAGAAACTGTTCCGGCTCTACCGGGAAGAGAGGCTCGCGGTCCGTCGCCGTGGTGGCCGCAAGCGGGCGCTCGGGACCAGGGCGCCGATGGTGGTGCCGATAGTGCCGAATGACCGCTGGTCGCTCGACTTCGTCTCGGACCAGCTCACCGATGGCCGCCGCTTCCGCATCCTGACCGTGGTCGACGAGTGCACGCGCGAATGCCTGGCGTTGGTGGCCGACACCTCGCTGTCGGGCTCCCGGGTGGCGCGGGAGCTGGACCGGCTGATCATCGAGCGCGGCAAGCCCAAAATGGTGGTCAGCGACAACGGCACCGAATTGACCAGCAACGCCATCCTGACATGGGCCGATCAGAGCCGCGTCGCCTGGCATTACATCGCGCCCGGCAAGCCGACGCAGAATGCCTTCATCGAAAGCTTCA
>NZ_JADYVY010000076.1:0-1191 GCF_020194215.1 Bradyrhizobium sp. BRP20
TCCCAGCTGCGCTAAACGAGGGCCAAGCCCATAGAGATGCGCTAAAAGTGAAGTGAGAACGACGCCACCGAAGAGAGCAATGAGGTCCCTCGTGGCAGAACTGCGCCAATCGAAGTGCAATACGCGCCATCGTGGAGTTGACATTCTCATCTCAGTCAAACCGTCGCAACGCAGGGTGGCCCAGTGAGGTTCTTGCCCGCAGCATGATTGTTGAGAACCAGATGTTGCGCCGATTGCCGAACTTCAGTAACGGCTTCGCAAGCAGCAATGAGCCCTCGGGTCGAGATAGTTGCTTCCCGCAACAGTTGTGTTCGAGCGACCGGCAGGCTCGCGCATCGTTAGTGCGGCGGAAGCAACGAGCTATATCCTGAATATGCCGCTTCACGACTTTGAACACTCTGGAGCGCGAGCGCCAAGGGAGGGCGCTAGGTCGTAGTCTGACGTTTCGAAGGCAAGAGGTGCCTGGCCTGCAGCTTCTCGGATCGGCGGATGGATGGACCCGCACGGCCTAGGTGCTCGGACCGTCCGTTCCATTTTCACATCAACCCGTTCCAGATCGTCGAGATCCGCATCCCTCGACCGTGGACGTGAGCATCTGGCGAACCGGACAATGCGCAACGTGCTCCCGATCAGATCCGATCCCACGAAATTCGTGGACATTGGTGCGGTCGTCGCGCCTATGGAGAGTAACGCCCCGTCGGTCGCCGTTGTCCTCTCTTCGACCTGCCGAAGCGAAATCACGGCCGGCGCACAGACAATCTGAAGGGCTCGGCGCTACGCTTACGATCGGCTCGAAGCCTTGGACAAAGAAGCGTGCCCCCGCTTAAGACAATTCTTGAATTTCCCGTGGGCTCCGCCGCTGCTATTTCGTGCCGATCTTCGGCGCATGGGCATCACTTGGGTGATGCCCGGCACCCGCCCGCGCGGGACCGGCATGACCGGCGGTCTTACCGCGAGTGCTGGCGGCGAGGCCACGTTCTGCTATCTGAAGGACGTCCGGCGGACCGCACCCGCATCGACGCAAAGCCTTAAAGGGTGGAGAGCGGTCTTCAGCTCCGAGCAAGGAGCTATGCGGGAAAGTGGGTGCTGACGGAATGAGATAGGCGGCGTATCGAGGCGGGTGTCGAGCCTGCCAGAACCTCTCGAGGAGAGCGATACGCCATGAACGATACTAGCAACATTGTCCCGCTT
>NZ_JADYVY010000077.1:0-1130 GCF_020194215.1 Bradyrhizobium sp. BRP20
CTAGGAGCGATATAATGCGCTCTCCAAGCGCGGAATCCCGCAACTGAACAGGCGAAATGTTGAAGGCAAGCGAAAACGTCTTTGGCCACGCAGTGGCATCAAGACACGCGCGGCGAAACAGCTGATCTCCAAGAGCGTTGATGAGGCCTGTTTCTTCTGCAATCGGAATAAACACGTCAGGCGGGATATGGCCCGATGTCTTGCTCTCCCAACGCGCCAACGCCTCGAACCCGACGATGCGATTACTTACAAGTGAAACCACCGGCTGGTAATGGGGCTCGATAATATCCGTTGCGATAGCGCTCCGAAGCTCACGCTCAATATTGATGCGCCGCTCGACATGCACGTCCATGTCAGGTTCAAAAAAGCGAACACGCGACCTGCCGTCGCCTTGCGCGCGATAAAGTGCGCGTTCTGCGCGCCTAACCAATTCGTGGGGAGTGACGCCATCAAGCGGAGCGATGGCGATGCCAATTCCAAGACTAAGCTCGGCTGCGCCAGCCTCAATCGCGAAACTGTCGGCGGCAGACGCCACGATACGGCGCGCCAGATTGGCGGGATCCTCGAGGGAGCTAATGTTGGGCAGGACGATCCCGAATTCGTCGCCTCCGATCCTCGCCAGGAAGCCGTCCTTGCACAAGATGTCGGCAAGCCTAGTGGCAAGTTCGCAGAGTGCCTTGTCCACCGCTGCATGGCCGTGCGTATCCTTGATTCGCTTTAAGCCGTCGAGGCCGAGCATCAGAACAGCGACTTGATGCGTGTCGGTGGCGAGGCCAACGCACAGATCAAGTTTGTCATCAAACAGGCGGCGGTTTGGCAAGCCAGTCAATGGATCGTGTCGCGCCAAATCGCGGACTTCTCCTTCTGTGATGGTTCGTGCTTCAGTTCCGCGGGCGAGTTCTCGGTAGCGCCGAACACTAAAGATCGTGAGCCCAATGCTCAGCAAGAATGCAACGAACACGATGAAGATAATGTCGTCGAGTACCGACTCCACATAGCGCTGTCCCAGCTGCGCTAAACGAGGGCCAAGCCCATAGAGATGCGCTAAAAGTGAAGTGAGAACGACGCCACCGAAGAGAGCAATGAGGTCCCTCGTGGCAGAACTGCGCCAATCGAAGTGCAATACGCGC
>NZ_JADYVY010000078.1:0-1075 GCF_020194215.1 Bradyrhizobium sp. BRP20
CATTACAGTTGCATCTTCCTGAAGGTTCTGAATCCATGGGCGACCATGATTCGGGATCTGATGATTGGTGGCGCGTCAGTTGAAGATACGCTGACGCTGTGGGCTTCGGCGTTGCGAGATATCAAGCAACGCATCCGTCCGCTGTTTACGCAGGAGCGGGTCGCGGCCGCGGCGGGGCAGTTTCTCGACGGACTGTTGGGCAACGAGCCGCGCAAGACGGGTTGGATGCGGGCGGAAGCGGCCGGCGATCCAGGCCCGTGGCGCCAGCAAGCGATCCTGGGTCGGGGGCAGTGGGACGCCGATGCGCTGCGCGATATTGTCCGTGAATACGTGCTGGAAACGCTGCCCGATGAGGACGCGGTTCTGGTCATCGATGAGACCGGCTTTTTGAAACAGGGCAAGGCCTCATGCGGCGTCGCGCGCCAGTACACCGGCTCGGCCGGCAAGATCACCAATTGCCAGATCGGAGTGTTCGCCGCCTACGTGTCGCGGCATGGCCATGCCTTCATCGACCGGGCACTCTACCTGCCAAAGGACTGGACGGACGACCCCGCTCGCCTGAAGGCTGCGCATGTCCCGAGCGATGCGGGCTTTGCGACAAAGCCCAAGATCGCGCGTCACATGATCGCTGGCGCGATCGCCGCACAGGTGCCGTTCGCGTTCGTGGCCGCGGACAGCGTGTATGGCACCGGTGAGATCGAAACCCTGCTGCGCAAGGAGGGCAAGGGCTATGTTCTGGGTGTTGCGTCCAATCATGTGTTCCGTTCCTGGGGCAAGCCGCAGCCTGTCGCCGGCACCGCCTCCGCGATTGCGCAGAGCCTTCCCAAGAAGGCCTGGCGCCGCCTGGCGTCCGGCGAGGGGATCAAAGGGCCGCGCTGGCACGACTGGGCCTATCTCGAGCTGGCCGATCTCGACGCCGGTGAATACAACGACGACCTTGCCGGGGAATGGACGCGGGGTCTTCTGATCCGCCGCAACATCGCCGACGGCAGCTTGGCCTTCTTCTCCACATGGTGCCCCAAAGGCACGTCCATGCAGAAGCTGGTGTCGGTGGAAGGCCATCGCTGGGCCATCG
>NZ_JADYVY010000079.1:0-1029 GCF_020194215.1 Bradyrhizobium sp. BRP20
GGACGGCGGCGCCGTATCCTGCGGAGCGGTGCATCCACGAGCTGTTCGAGGCGCAGGTGCACAAGGCGCCGGATGCGGTGGCGGTGGTCTGCAAAGATGAGCGGCTGAGCTACGGCGAGCTCAATGCGCGGGCCAACCGCCTGGCGCATCACCTGATCGCCCTCGGGGTCAAACCTGGGGATCGCATTGCCACAGTGCTGGACCGCTCCGTCGCTCTTCTGGTGGCGCAGCTGGCAATTCTGAAGGCCGGCGGCGTGTATGTACCGATCGATCGCGCCCTCCCGCCGGCACGACAAGAATTGCTGAGGGCCGATTGTGCTGCACGCTTGGTGCTTTGCGCTGATGATCTGGTTGAGGCGACGATACCTGTTCGTACTATTGGGCCGCTCATAGCTGGAACGGGATGTAGTTCCGATCCTGGGCTGGCGTTGAGCGCTGAAACTGCCGCTTACGTCATGTACACCTCTGGCTCAACTGGCCTTCCCAAAGGAGTTGTTGTTCCTCATCGTGCCGTCAACCGGCTCGTGATCAACAGTGGGTATGTGAAGATCGATGCAGGAGATCGGGTGGCATGGGCTGGCAATCCCGCCTTCGACGCAAGCACGTTCGAAGTATGGGCACCGCTGCTTAACGGTGGTTGCATTGTTGCCATGCATGCCGCCACCGTCAGGGATACTCTTAGTTTTGCCCGCGCGCTTGAACAGCACCGGGTGACGACACTGTTTCTAACAACAGCATTATTCAACCAACATACATCAACGATTGCTCCGACGTTGGCGCAACTGAAGCACCTCCTCTGTGGGGGTGAGTGCGGTGATCTTGCCTCGTTTCTGAGATTGTTAAAGGAAAAGGGCCCCGTACGTCTCATTAACTGCTACGGGCCCACCGAGACGACGACATTCGCGACGATCTGGACTTGCCCGGCTGATTTTAATGGGTCATTGGTCCCGATCGGGCGCCCAATCGCCAACACGCGTGTGTACTTGCTGGATGGCCATGGCGCGCCCGTGCCGTTCGGCGCGGTGGGTG